>CAYRWZ010000074.1:0-12037 GCA_964428065.1 uncultured Comamonadaceae bacterium
AGGAACAGGTGGGCAGCGCCGGGGCAGTGGGCGGATCGGTTTCCGCCATCACCCGGTCCGGCACGGCCGGGGTGGTGCAGCCTGCCGCGCCGGGCGCCGGTATGCCGCGCAATCCCGCTGCGGCCCCGCAGGAACAGGTGGCGACAGAACGAACCATCGTCGTTCCGCCGCCGCCCAGCCCGGCCGGGATGCAGCAATCGATCTGGTCGTTCTGGACCTGGGGGCTGGTGCCGCTGGTGCTGGCGATCTTCGGCTATATCGGCTTTCGCGGTTTCGTTTCAGGCGGTAACCGCACCGCCAACCCCTATCTGGCCCCGAAACCTGCCTCAACACGGGCCGCCGGACAGGGTGGCGATACCCCACGGCGCGAACCGGTGCTGGGCAGCAAGCCCGATGCGTCGAACCGGGAGTCGCGCCGGGGGCCGCATCTGGGCCGCCCGGTGCGGTGATTGCCTGAGCCGATGATTGCCCATCCGATGATCAAGCGCCTCGATCCAACCGGCATCGAACCGGAAACCAGCCGTCCGCCGGCCGACCGGATTGTGGCCGGTGATCCGGTCCACACCACCTGGCTGATCGAGGAAAGCGCCGACGGCAAGACCTTCGCGGGGATCTGGGCCTCCACCCCCGGCGCGTGGCGGGTGCAGTATGATGAATGGGAATTCTGCTGCCTGCTGGACGGCGTGTCGGTGCTGACCGCCGCCGATGGGACAGAGCAGCGTTTTTCCGCCGGCGACCAGTTCGTCATCCAGCCCGGCTTCACCGGCATCTGGACCGTGGTCGAACCGACCCGCAAGACCTTCGTCATCCGCCTGCCCTAAGCAGCGGGCGGTCAGACGGCCAGGAAAAACCGACGATCTGGCCACGCCGTCAGGGACTGCGACAATTTTGATCAGCGGTTTCGGAAGGAAACTGCTTTGCCTAAAGGCCCACTGTGGGCCAGCCTGTGTCATACACAGGATTATTCCGAACCAATACCAGGCTTGCGGTTGGACCGGCCCAAATCAGGGCCGCCCGTCAACCGCAGCGCGTTCATCACTGGGGCCGGTTCGGGTGCAGGAGACAGCGGGGGGAGGAACCGGGGAATGCTGCGATCCACCAAGGCACTGAAAATGTTGCTCCGTGCGTTCGAAGGCGGGGTCTATACGGTTGGCGAACGGATGCCGCCGGAACGGGATCTGGCCAAGGCGCTGAAGGTCAGCCGGGGCAGCGTGCGCAAGGCGCTGGCAGCACTGGAACGCGATGGCATGGTCTATCGCCATGTTGGGCGCGGCACCTTCGTCAACAGCCTGGCCCCGCAGCCGAACAGTCAATCGCCGTCAGCCGCGCGTGCCGGCGCGGCATCGCAAGGCCTTGCCGCCCATAACCCCGCGCCCCTGTCGGCGCGTCGTGGGAACGGCCTCGCGGGCGGCGCGGCAAGCGCCCTGCTGGCCGATACCCTGCCGCTGGGCGGCCTGGTGCTGGATGGCGGCGCGTCCCCGCGGGAAATCATGGAAGTGCGGCAGGTGCTGGAGCCTGCCGTCGCCGGGCTGGCGGCCCTGTCCGCCACCCGGGAGGAAATCGACCAGATTCGCAGCCATATGGAACACAGCGAAACGGCAACCGACTGGCGCAGCTATGAACATCATGACGGGCTGCTGCACCAGGCCATCGCCAAGGCCACGCACAATGGCCTGCTGGCCGCGCTGCTGGCGCAACTGAACGATCTGCGCAAGCAGGAGGAATGGCGCACCCTGCGCCAGACCACCCTGACGCTGGAACGGCGGCAGGCCAGCGCCATGGCCCACCGGCGCATCGTCGATGCCATTGCCAGACGCGATGCCGCTGCGGCCAGCGCCGCCATGCGCGATCACATCAATGGCGTGGCGGAAACGCTGATGGCCCTGCCATCGACCACGCGGGTGATCGATGCGTTCGGCGTGCGGTTCGAGGCGGGCCTGCCCGCATCCTCGGACGCCGCCCTGGCCCCCGGTCCGATTGCGGGCAGCGGGACGGGCGAACTGCATTGATTTCGGGGGGCCGGCCGGCGATCGCGGCCGGCACAGGGTGGCGGAAGCAGGGGGGCAGGATCAGGTAACGATCTTGATCCCGGTGACCATGATATCCTTGGACGCCGCCTGATTCTTCAGGATCCCGGTGATCTCGACCTTGACATGCAGTTCCTTGATATGGCTCACGCCGTTGCGTTGGGCCAGATCGTGCATCTTTTTCATCAGGTTCTGCAGCTGGGTCGCCTTATCGGCATAGGCGATACATTTTTCGCGCCCGCCGGGGGTGTTCAGGATCATTTCCACCACGGAATCGCCGTTGGAAGCGATGCGATCGGCAATCGCCTCGATCTCCCCCTCAACGGTACGAACGGTTTCCATGGACGATCAGGGCCTAGAGAGCATTGTGTTGAAACGGAAAACCAAGGAGTGTTGAAACGGAAAACCAAGGATCAAAACCCGCAGACAACCCCGCCACAGTAAACCAGACGCGCCCCACATGCCATATCGCAGGCGCACAGTCATGGTATTACCCGGCGGGGCAATCCCTACCGGGGGTTGCTGCGGCTCATCGCAACCGCCCGGATGCCACCGCCGCACGGATCCGCCCGCCAACCATTCGGTGCAGGTGGGCGCGCAATTCCGGCCACAGTTCGGGCCAGCGGCTGTCGGCCACAGCCCGGCTGAAGGCGGCGCTGCCGCGAAGCTGTTCGGCCACCGCTTCGCGATCGACGCCGACCACGGCCCCGGCGGTATAGCGGATCTTGCCGCCGACCATGGTGAACAGGATGTCGCGCGCGCCGGTGCGTACCAGCAGATTGTCCAGCAGCCCGGCATGCAGGTCCAGCGCCGCGCCCTGAATGTTGGACAGGTTCACCGCCACCAGATCGGCGCGGAAGCCGGGGCGCAGGGTGCCGATCCGGTCGCTCAGGCCCGCCGCGCGCGCACCGTTCGCCCCCAGCATCGCCAGCTGATCGGCGGTGGTTGGCCGTTCGGTCCATTCATGGTCGATGGCGCGCGCCAGGCCGGATGCCAGGCGCATTTCGGCCATCAGATCCTCATCATCCGCCAGGGCCCGGTTGTTGGTGCCAAGCGCCAGCGGCACGCCGGCCGACAGGATCCGGCCGATTGGCGGTACGCCATGCTGCATCCGCAGGTTCGACCCCGCCGTCACCACCAGCGAGGCGCCACGCTGATGGATCAGGGCGATATCGCGTTCGGTCAGCCAGGTGCCATGGACCAGCGTGGTCTGCGGCCCAAGGGCGCCCAGCTGATCCAGGTGGGTTGCCAGCCCGGCCGGGAACATCGCTTCGGCGATGGCCGCATCGGCCCGGCTGGCCGCCACGCCGATATGCAGGCCAAGCCCGCGCCGGGCGGCATCCTTCGCCAGCCCGCGGATCAACCCGTCGGACGCAAACTGGGGGGTATGAATGGCATAGCGGAAGGTCAGGCGCGGATGGCTGCCGAAATCGGCCAGCAGCCGATCCATCAGCGCCGTGGTCGCCGCCAGATCGCCGGCATAGGCCGGTTCGGCATTTTCGTCCAGAAAGGCCTTCAGTTCGGGGGAAATGCCATCGAACAGATCGGCCTGATCGTCGGGCGGGGCAATCCATTGGCAGCGGTCCATCGCGGCGACGCAGATCACCGCGCGCATCCCGGCTTCCAGATAGCCCTGAATGGCGGCGCGCAATTCGCCCTCATAATCGCCGGTCGCCTGCCCGGCCCCGGCATGGACGGCGGTCGTCACCCCGTGGGCCAGCATGTCGTGGGCAGCCATCAGCGCCAGCGGATAGGGATCCAGCGCGGTCCGCGCCAGACGCGCCATGACCGACGGCTCCAACAGATCGTCGCCGGGGGCAGAGGGCAGCGCGACCGTGGCGCGCCCCTGTTGATGGGCATTGATCAGGCCCGGCATGACCAGGGCGTCGGTCAGCCGTTCCACCACGGCATCCGGGGCGGCGGCGATCAGATCGGTCAGCAGGCCGACGCCCCGCACAGCGCCATCCTGAATCAGCAGGGCAAAATCCGGCAGCAAACTATCCGGGTCCGGGCCGGTCAGCACATAATCCGGCGCTAAAATCAACTGCTCGGCCATAAAATGACAATCCTTAATTGGCGCTGCCGGGGGCAGGGTCAACTGCCCCTCGCACGAACATAGTCCAGCAACAGGCGGCGCGCCTCAATGATTTGCGTCATGCGCGCGTCATCGGCAAACAGGCCGGCATCGGGATGATAGACGCTGGCAAGCTGGCGAAAGCGCTGATTGATATCGTCCGCCTTCAGGCGGAATTCACTGGCGAACCCCAGGGCGAAGGCCGCATCGCGCGGGGTCAGGATGCCATTGGGCAGGGGGCGGAAGGCGGCTTTGTCCAGCGCATCGCGCAGCCGTTCGGCATCCTGCACCAGCCGGTCGATCCGCGCTGCGGTTTCTGCCGGCACCAGGGCGAGGGCCTGATCCGACACGCCGCACAGAAACGCGATGCAGGCCGCCAGCCGGGCCGGGCCGACGCGGTGGCTCAGGGTGACCGGCAGGGCCATCGCCCCGCGGGTGTCGCTGGTAGCCTCGGCGGACGGTTCAGCCGGATGCGGTGGATCGACCCGGTCTGGTGCCAGCAACAGCCCGGCCTCGATCACCTCGGCAACCGTACAGGCGCGGGCAGAGGCAAGGGCAAACAGCACCTTGGCCTGATCCTGGCTGACCGGCACTTCGACCCGAAAGCCGCGCGTCTGGGCAACCGGCAGGCCCGGACCGGACCGGCGCGGGGCGGCCGCCTTGCGGCGCTTCGCCCGGCCAAGGACAATGCCGCCACCGCCATCGGGCAGATCGCCCAGGCCGAACAAGGACATCTGGATGGAATTGGGTGCCGTCACAACCGCTGTCTCCGCTACGGATGGTAGCCGCCATCGGTTATGACACGAGATCTGGAGGGTTTCCAGTCTCTTAACAGAACCCGGATGTTGGTTAATGCCGCCTAAGCCGCATAGCGTTCGCGAATACTGGTGCGGTGGGCGACCATGTCGAGGCCATAGACATGGATCGACACCATGGGTTCAGCCCCCGCATTGCCGACCCGATGAATGCCCACCGTATCGGCAAAGCTGATCGTCCCGGCCTCCAGATAGCGGTGGCCGGACTGGACAATCGTGGTGCGGCCGTTTTCCAGCTGCTGGACCTGGAAATACTCTTCCCGCGCCCGCCCCTGCCACACGCCGAAGGCGCACCAGGCGGCGTGATCGTGGGCTGGGCTGACCTGACCGGGCAGCCAGCACACCGCCACCACCGAATAGCGGCCATCAGGATCCCGGTGCAGAACTTCTTGCTGATACTTTTCCGCGCTGAACGGCAGCGCCCGCCCGGCCAGCAGGCCCGGATCGCGCACCGCATCGGCAATCGCCGCCGCAACCGCCTGCTGTGGGGCGGCATCGCCCTCCCCCAGAAGAATCCGCTCGATCCGGCCAACCAGGTCGATCAGGCCGGGCGACGGCGGCACCAGCGGGGCGGCAGCCAGAGCGGCAACCGGGGCTGACATCTGGATCTGGGTCATGGCGTTGGCTCCAGAGTGATGGCGAGGGAGGCAATCCCCTCGCTGGACAAAATGGCATCGCGCACCATGGCATGGGCATCGCGCACCTGTTCGGCAGCCACGCGGGCGGCTTCTTCGCCCCGGCCGGAAATCAGGGCGTCGATCAGCACTTCATGCTCATGGCGGATTTCTTCGGCGCGGGGGCGCAGGGCCAGGCCGATATGCAGCAGCCGCTCCGATTCGATCATCAACTGTTCCAGCATCGCCGCCAGCCGGGCATTGCCCGACCGTTCGGCGATTTTCAGATGGAAGCTGCGATTGACATCCAGAAAGCGGGTGGCGCTGTCGCGGTCGCCGGGGCGATAGTCGATCTGGCAGGCGGCATCCAGTTGTTCCAGTTCGGCGGCATCCACATTGCCCGCCGCCAGCCGGGCCGCCTGGGCCTCCAGCACCTCGCGCAGCTCGAAAATATCCTTCACGTCGCGCAGGGTGACCGGGGCCACGCGATAGCCGCGCCGGGCCTGGGCGGCCACCAGCCGATCCTGGCTCAACCGCGATAGAGCGGCCCGAATCGGGGCCTTGCCGAAGCCAAACCGTTCCGCCAGCTGCGCCTCGCTTACCGCCTGGCCGGGCGCCAGCTCGCAGGTGACGATCGCCCGCTTGATCGCGGCATAGGCGCGCTCGCTCAGGTTCTCGGACCCGGAATGGTCAGCGCTGGCGGTAAGGGCGATAACGGTCATCGGACGATCCAGATTTCACAGACCCCAATAGTAACTCATCTGACATGTCGAATCAAGCATCTGACATGTCAGATGATCGCCTCTTGCACGATCCCGTGGCGGGGGGCACATCAGAGCCATGAGCGAGCGTGAAACACCGGAAACCGTCCATCCCCCAACGCCCGCCCCCAATCCAAAAGGGGCCAACACCGGGTTGCCGATGGACCGACGCATGCTGGAGGAGATCGTGCGCGGCGGCATGCAGCGCTATTTCGACCAGCGGCGGGCCAGGATCAAACCCTTTATCGAAACCCATTACAGCTTTGCCGGGGCGCGCCGCCTGCACCGCAAGGCGCTGGGCTGGGACATGCTGCGCGCGCCCGCCAACCTGGCCATGGCCCCGCTGGCACTGACCGCGCGGATCGCCGCCCCACTGGCGAAGCGCGCGCCAGATCCGCTGCGCACCCGCTTTCCGGCCGCCGTGCGGGCGCTGGAGCAGTTCGGGCAGCAGCGGTTCCAGATCGACACCGCCGTCGGGCGGGAGTTGCAGTGGCGCATCATGACCGAGCTGCTGGAGCTGCCCTATCGCGATGCGGAGCGGGAATCGCGCCAGGATGCGCTGGCAACCGCCATTCTGTCGGACCCCCGTCTGGCGCGGATGATCGCCGATGGCGTTCTGGCCCTGAAAGACCGGGGCCATGATCCCGTCTATCGCGCGCGGGCAGAGGCCGTGCTGGGCGACTATATCGGCAGCCGGGTGGCGGCGGCCGATATCGCCACGCAGCTCATGGCGCTGGCCGGGGGCATCACCCTGCGCCAGTTCACGCCCGGTCTGCTCAGCCTGGGGCCGGCCGTCGCCCAGGTGCTGGCGCAGAAGCTGGCAATCGCCAGCTTCCCCCTGGGCGCGGGGATCGGCGGTCTGTGGTATGGCGCGTTTCCGACCGTGGCGGGACCGGCGCTGATGGTCGGCGTGACTGGCGGGCTGCTGGTGGCGGGCAGCGTGTTCGCCGCCTTTGCCGGGGCGCTGGCCGATCCGGTTCTGAAAGGCACTGGCCTGCACGAAAAGCGCCTGCACCGGCTGATCGACGGGCTGGAACGCGATCTTCTGACCGGCGAGCGCGTGGACTTTACCGTGCGCGACCATTACCTTGCCCGGGTGCTGGACCTGCTGGACGTCATGCGGACGTTGCAACGGCTGGGTGGCTAATATTAGCCGGTTTGGGGAAGGGGCGGATGGGCAGTCGGCTTGCGCGTTATGCGCTGATCTGGGTGGCGATCCTGGCCACGGTCTGGCTGGGGGAACGGCTGGCCCGGGTCTATCTGCTGGCGGCCGACACGCCGCGCCCGGTCGCCCCGCGCGGCGACATGCTGGCCCAGGAAGCCCAGACGATTGCGGTGTTCGAGGCTGCTGCCCCCAGCGTCGCCTATATTTTCACCGAGGATGCGCAAGGCCGCGCCGGGCCGCAGGGTGGCACCGGGTCGGGCGTTGTCTGGGACCGGGCCGGGCATATCGTCACAAATTTCCATGTGGTTGAAGGCGCCAGCCGGGTGCGGGTGCGGCTGGATGGCGGCCAGCCCTATGACGGCCGGGTGATCGGCGTCGCCCCCGACCATGATCTGGCCGTGGTCCGAATTCTGGGCATCCCGCCCGATCTGACGCCGATCCCGGTTGGCACCAGCGCCGATCTGAAAGTGGGGCAGACGGCCTATGCCATCGGCAATCCGTTCGGCCTGTCGCGCTCCCTCTCCAGCGGCATCATCTCTGCGCTGGGACGGCGGCTGCCAACTGCCTCGGGCCGGGAAATCCCTGGCGTGATCCAGACCGATGCGGCGATCAACCCCGGCAATTCCGGCGGGCCGCTGCTGGACAGCGCCGGGCGGCTGATCGGTGTCGCCACAGCGATTGTTTCGGCCTCAGGAACCTCCGCCGGGGTGGGGTTTGCGGTGCCGGTCGATACGGTCAACCGGATCGTGCCGCAGCTGATCCGCACTGGCCGGGTGCCGCGCCCCGGCATCGGCATTCTGGTTGCCCCGGATGAACTGGCCGCGCGTTATGGCGTCGGCGGGCTGATCGTCGCCGGGGTGCGCCCCGGCAGCCCGGCGGCGGATGCGGGCCTGCGCCCGCTGGACCGGCAATCGGGCCGCCTGGGCGATGTCATCACCCATGTGGCGGGCCGTCCGGTGGAAACCTTTGCCGATTTGGCCGCCGCGCTGGATGAATTTGGCATCGGCAAAAGCGTGGATCTGGCCGTGATCCGCGACGGGCGCAGCCGCACGGTCACCCTGCCGGTGATCGATATCGGCGAAGATCGCAACGGCCAGTAAATAACGGCCAGTAAATAACGGCACTTTTCAACGGGTTGCGCGCCCCTGCGACCCGGCGGATTCCAACGGCTGTCCCGTTGCAGAAAATTCACTTGCGCCGGGGGGCGTTTTGCCGCATACGCACCCTCAGACGCACTCGCACGTGCCTATGGCCAGGGCGGATATCCTGCGGCGGTTTTTAACAGCGCGCCCAAGGGATTGGCCCGACGTCGGTTACGCCCCGATCGGTTATGCAACGACGAACCGCGTCCTTTTTGGTTTCTTGGCTCAACGCTTGGTACCGAAAGGGAAGTGGCCATGCCCCTCCTTCTGCTTGTGTCGATACAGGTCCTTGATCGCGCGCCGATTGCGGCTGCGGGAACGCCTTCGCCCTAGAAGGTCCCGGACGCGCCTTGCGCGGCCCGGGTCGTCGCCCCTCCGGGATTGGGGCCTGTCCTTTTGCATTGTCCGTCATTTCGACTGGGTATCCCCCCGGATCGCCGCGATTTACCGCGCGACCTGGGCGAATCCGGCTGCTGCCGTCTGGAGTCTGCTGCCATGAACGAAAAAATCGAACGCTATCTCGCCGCCAATGACCTGCCGACCCCGTGCCTGGTGATCGACCTGGACATTGTGCGCGACAATTACGAAACCATGCAGCGGCTGCTGCCCCAGGCGCAGATTTTCTATGCGGTGAAGGCCAATCCGGCCCCGGATGTGGTGCGGATGCTGGCCGAGATCGGCTCCAGCTTCGATACCGCCAGCCGCGGCGAGATCGATCTGGTACTGGAGCTGGGCGCCCCGGCGGAACGGGTGTCGTTCGGCAACACGATCAAGAAGGAACGCGATATCGCCTACGCCTATGACAAGGGCGTGCGCCTGTTCGCCTTCGACAGCGTGGCGGAGCTGGAAAAGCTGGCCCGGTCGGCCCCGGGGGCCAAGGTGTTCTGCCGGATTCTGATGGAATGCGGCGGCGCGGAATGGCCGCTGTCGCGCAAGTTCGGCTGCACGCCGGACATGGCGCGCGATCTGCTGCGGCAGGCGCGCGACCGGGGGCTGGTGCCCTATGGCGTCTCCTTCCATGTCGGCTCTCAGCAGACCGACCTTAGCCAGTGGCATCATGCGGTCGGGGAGGCCAAGCGCCTGTTCAACGCGCTGGCGGCCGATGGCATCGCCTTGCAGATGGTGAATATCGGCGGCGGCTTCCCGGCCCGCTATCGCCAGGATGTTCGCCCGGTCGAAGCCTATGCCGACGCGGTGATGACCGCGATGCGCGACCATTTCGGCAATGAAATCCCCGAAATCATCATCGAACCGGGCCGCAGCATGGTGGGCGATGCCGGGATGATCCAGTCGGAAGTCGTGCTGATCTCGCAAAAGGATTATGCGGAGGATAAGCGCTGGGTGTTCCTGGACATCGGCAAGTTCGGCGGGCTGGCGGAAACCATGGACGAGGCGATCAAGTACCGCATCCGCACCCCGCATGACGGCGGCGCAACCGGCCCGGTCGTGCTGGCCGGCCCCACCTGCGACAGTGCGGATATCCTGTACGAAAAGGCCAGCTATGAAATGCCGCTGTCGCTGAAGGTCGGCGACCGGGTCTCGATCCTGTCCACCGGCGCCTATACCTCCAGCTATTCTTCCGTCAATTTCAACGGCTTCCCGCCGCTCAAGACTTACTGCGTATAAGGGCGGGCCAAGGGATTGGGGGGCGGCGGATAGAAGGTCAGGCCACCAGCCTAACCCTCCAGGCTTTTCACCACGATCTCGGTCACGTCGGGCGACAGGCCCGGCGTGGCCCGGATGCGTGCCAGTTCGGCCTTCATCAGCGCCTGGCGCTGCGGATCGAATTTGCGCCACGGGGCCAGCGGCAGCACAATGCGCGAGGCGACCTGCGCGTTGATCCGATCGAGCGCGATCACCTGATCGGCGATGAAGGCATAACCGCTGCCATCGACGGCGTGGAAATGCCGCCGGTTGCCGCCCGCGAAGCTGCCCAGCAGGGCATAGACCTTGTTGGGGTTCTTGATATCGAAGGCCGGGTGGCGCATCAGCGCCTTGACCGCATCCAGTGTGCCGGGGCGGCGCGACAGCGCCTGTTTGGCAAACCACTTATCCATCACCAGCGGCTGGCGGGCGAAATCGGCGGCGAATTTGGTCAACGCCGCGTCCCGCGCCGGGGCGAAGGCGGCGACCGGCGTATCGATCAGGGCGACCAGCGCGGCCAGCCGGTCGGTCATATTGGCTGCCTCCACCGCCTGACGGGCGCAAATCTCCAGCGCGTCGGTCTGGTCGGCGGCGGCCAGCAGATCGAGTGCGGCGTTGAACAGGCTGCGCCGGGCAATCTGCTGGGCGGTCGGGGCATAGGGGCCGGTAACGCGGTGCTGGCGCAGCGCTTCGGTCAACTCGGCCTTCAAGTCCCGCCCCAGGGCAGCGCGCAGGAAATCGCGCGCGCTGGCGATGGCATCGACATCGGCAACCGGCATCAATTCCGCCAGATAGGCCTCCGACGGCAGCGACAGACACAGGGCCACCAGCGCCGGGTCCAGGCGCGGGTCGGTCAGGGTTTTGCGCAGGGCGGCGATCAGATCGGCCGGGGCGGTTGGCGCACGGCCCGCCGCCGCCATCGACATCAACTCGAAAATCCGCTTCACCGCCAGGGACTGACCGGCTTCCCACCGGGCGAAGGCATCACTGTCGTGCGCCATCAGGAAGGCAAGGTCGCCGTCGGTCAGATCGCTGTCCAGCTTGACCGGGGCGGAAAAATCGCGCAGCAGCGACGGCACTGGGCGGGCATCTAGGCCGACCAGCTTGAAGCTCTGCTCCGCCTCGGTCACGGTCAGGACGCGGGTGCCGAGAATGCCGGTCGCCTCGTTCGCCAGCCGCACTTCGCGTTCCAGCCCATCCGGGCCGATCAGGCCCAGCGCCAGGGGAATCAGGAACGGGCGCTTCGGCCCCGGTTGGCCGGGGGTCGGCGGGCAGGACTGGCGCACGGTGAGGGTCAGGGCGCCTTCCGCCTCGGACCAGGAGGAACGGACGGTCAGGGTCGGCGTGCCGGCCTGATCGTACCAGCGCTCAAACTGGGCCAGATCGGCCTTGTTCGCATCGGCCATGGCGGCGCGGAAATCGTCGCAGGTGACGGCCTGCCCGTCATGGCGCTGGAAATACAGGTCCATCCCCTTGCGGAATCCGTCGCGCGACAGAAGGGTCTGGTACATGCGCACCACTTCGGCGCCTTTGATATAGACCGTGGGCGTGTAGAAATTGTTGATCTCGATATAGCTGTCCGGACGCACGGGATGCGCCATCGGCCCGGCATCCTCGGGGAACTGCCCGGTGCGCAGGCGCTGCACATCCTCGATCCGCTTGACAGCGGCGGAGTTCATATCGGCAGAGAATTCCTGATCGCGGAAGACCGTCAGCCCTTCTTTCAGGGATAGCTGGAACCAGTCACGGCAGGTGACGCGGTTGCCGGGCCAGTTATGGAAATATTCGTGGGCGA
>CAYRWZ010000075.1:0-4545 GCA_964428065.1 uncultured Comamonadaceae bacterium
CGCTATGAACGGGTCGTCATCATGACCGACGCCGATGTGGACGGCGCCCACATCGCTGCGCTGTTGATGACCTTTTTCTACCGCGAAATGCGCCCGATCATCGAGGCCGGGAAACTCTATCTGGCCCAGCCGCCGCTCTATCGCATCACTCAAGGCGACAAGACCATCTATGCCCGCGACGATCAGGAGCGGGAGCATCTGCTGAAAACCGTGTTCACCGGGCGCGGCAAGATCGAAGTCAGCCGCTTCAAGGGCCTGGGCGAAATGCCGCCGCCCCAGTTGCGCGAAACCACGATGCACCCGAAAAAGCGCACCCTGCTGCGCGTCGCCCTGCCCCCCGCCGACGATCAGCGCGCCGATACCGACGATCTGATCGAACGCCTGATGGGCCGCAAACCCGAACTGCGCTTCCAGTTCATCCAGGAAAACGCCCGCTTTGCCGTGGATCTGGATGTTTAGGGGAGTATTGTCAGTAGCCCATCACCTCGAAGTGATCCGGGTTTAAACAGAAGTGATAGCTGTCAGAACACCAACTTCGACCTCCAGTAATTTTTCCACCTAAATTTCGGAATTTTACTGTCTTCGAATTAAGGATTTTCTCTAAAAATTCCTTATCATCCAGATTTATTTCGATTGATATTTCCCTGATCCACCCGCAAGACTCGGGGTAAGAAAAATTTATATGCTGATTCGAGTCAGAATTAAATACAATCCGACTATTAATCTTCAAATTTGGCGAAATTGGAAAATTACCGATACACTCCTCAGCCTCCATTGGAATTAAAGAACCATCGTGCCTTCCAAAAATTTGGGCACCGTTCAAACTATAAACTCTATAATCGCTCTCATATTTGACGTTTTCATAATATTTGAACCTGAACTCCAAATCTAACACGTCCAGATCGACAGCCATAGCGGCCTCCATATTTGGATTTGAAATACTCAACGCCGTTTCACCACTAGACGAGCGGAAAAACGCCGTCAATAAAAAAATATGAGCAGGCCATGACGGGTCATGACGGGCGCTTCGTCAGACTTAAACCTACCAATTTGGTAGATTTTTACTTTTTTATATGGAAAAAAGCAATCTATACAACGATGAACCTAATTCTAGACTATATAGTTTATCTCATAGCTACCGAATCGTTTGCCAATCTGGTAGATGATGAAAATGAACTTGATTCTACGCCAAATTAGCGCGGCCTGAACGCCATGTGCGGCCGGTATGTCCTAACCTCGCCGGAGGCGGCGATCCGGGAGACGTTCAGCGTTACCACCCCGCCGCTCAATCTGGCGGCGCGGTACAATATCGGGCCGATGCAGGCGGCGGCGGTGATCCGCACCAATCCGAATACGGGGGACCGGGCGCTGGATCTGCTCGATTGGGGTCTGGTGCCCCATTGGGCCAAGGATGCCAAGGGCGCGGCCAAGCTGATCAACGCCCGCGCCGAAGGGGTGGCGGAGAAGCCGAGTTTCCGCAGCGCCTTCGCCAAGCGGCGCTGTCTGGTGGTTAATGACGGATTTTACGAATGGCAGGCGCTGCCCGGCGGCGGCAAACAGCCCTGGTTCATCCGTCCGGCTGATCCCCGTTTCAATCCGCGCTCTGACTCTGGCCCTTACACCTTTGCCGGTTTGTGGGAGGGTTGGAAAGACCCGGAAACCGGCCTGTGGCGCAAAACCTTTACCATCCTGACCACGGCGGCGCCCCCGGCGCTGGCGCATCTGCATGCGCGGATGCCGGTGTTCATCGCCCCCGATCAGGCGGCGCTGTGGCTGGGAGAGGCCGAACGTTCCACCAGCACCAGCCCCGCCGATCTGCTGGCACTGCTGCCCTGCCCGCCCAACCGGCGGTTCGAGGCATGGCGCGTCGGCCCCGCGGTCGGCGCGATCCGCAATGACGATCCCTCGCTGATGGACCCGCTCGCCGAACCGGTGGGCAGCCCCGGCATCGGCGGGGATAGTGGCGGGGACGACAGGCTGATCTAGCGAGGGTCCTCTGCAAAGAAATCGCGCGCCAGGGCGAATTGCTCCGGCACGTTCAGGGCGGGCGCATGGCCGCAGCCCGGAATGGTGACCAGGCGGCAGCGCGGGCCGCGCCGGGTCATGTCCACCGCAACCTCCGGCAGCAGCAGATCGCTGTCCGCCCCGCGCAGCAGCAGCGTTCTGGCGCTGATCCGGTCATAGGCGGGCCACTGGTCGTAATCCTGCGGGTGGCGGGTGAATTGGTCCACCATGCGCGGATCGTAATGCAGGGTCAGCCGCCCGTCGGGCAGGCGGCGGGCAGAGGTTTCGGCCATGCGCCGCCATTGGGTATCGGTCAATGCGCCATAGGGGCGATAGGTTTCGCGCAGAAACGCCTCCAGCGCGGTCAGCCGGTCGAAGGCGGGCGGCGCACCGGCATAGGCAACAATGCGCTCAACCGCAGGCCGGGCCAGTTCCGGGCCGATATCGTTGATCAGCAGATGGCTGATCCGGTCGCGCAGCACCCCGCCCGCCAGATGGATGCCGATCGCCCCGCCCATGGACAGGCCCAGCCAGCGCGTCTGACCGATGCCAAGCTGATCGAGCAGCGCAACCGCCAGTCGGCCATAGAAATCCAGGCAATATTCCGCCGCCGGATCGGGGCTCCACTGGCTCAGGCCCCGGCCCAGGGTATCCGGCGCGATAATCCGGTAGGTATCGGACAGATGGGCGGCGATATCGTCGAAATCGCGCGCGGTGCGGGCCAGCCCGTGCCACATGACCAGGGGCGGCGCGGCCGGGTTGCCCCAGTCGAGCAGATGGATCTCCCGGTCCAGCAGGGTCAGATAGCGGCTGGTCGGTTCAGCCATGATCGCCCCCTTGATCGGTCACCCCCGGTTTCTGGGTGCGCAGGCGGCCGACAATGCCGGTCGGGAAGAAATAGACGCTGAGCACGAACAAAACCCCCAACCACAACAGCCAGCGATCCGGGTGCACCAGCATCGCCAGCACCGGCACACCGTCCAGCGCCTTGGCCGCCTGCCCCATCAGCGCCTGCAGGTAATTCTGCGCCAGAATGAACAGGGTGCCGCCGATCACCGCGCCATACAGGGTGCCCATGCCGCCGATCACCACCATCAGCAACACATCCATCATGATGGTGAAGCTCAATGCGGTTTCGGGGTTCACATAACGCTGGGACAGCGCCATCAGCGCCCCGGCCAGGGTGGCGAACCCGGCAGACAGGCAAGTGGCCGCCGTGCGATAGACCACGGTGCGATAGCCCAGCGCTTCGGCGCGGAAGGCATTTTCGCGGATCGCCTGTAACACCCGGCCAAAGGGCGAATTGACGATCCGCAGCAACAGCAAGAACAGCGCCAGACAGGCGAAGAAAATCAGGTAATAAGTGATGACGCGGCCGCCGATGGTAATGCCCAGCACCTCCCCCTCCACCAGGCGGAAGGACGGGCGCAGCAGCACGGGCACCGCCCGGTCGAAGGTGCGGCCATCGTCGCCCCCGGTCAGCCAGGACAGTTGAGAAGCCAGAATGGCGAAGGCGGAAGCGACGGCCAGGGTGATCATGGCGAAGAAAATCGCCTTCACCCGCAACGAAAACAGGCCGATCCCCGCCGCCAGCAGCACCGACAGCAGCAAGGCAAGGCCCAGCCCGCCCGCAATCACCCCCCAGGAGCCGCCGAACGTGTAGAGCATCAGGCCAACGCCATAGCCGCCGATGCCATAGAACATGATATGGGCGAAAGAGACGATGCCGGTATAGCCCAGCAGCAGGTCATAGGATGCCGCCAGCAAAATGAACACGGCCACCTTGGATGCCGTGTTCAGCGACCGGGTGCCGGGAAACAGAAACGGCGCGAAGGCCAGGCCGATCAGTGTAGCCAGCAGCAGAACCGTCAGGATGCGGCTGCGCGGCAGATCGTCGGATAGAAGACGGGCCAGGAGACTGGACCGGAAACTGGGCTGAGTCATGGGATCGACGCTCCGATTGCGCGGGATCAGCGCTTGGCCACGGGGTAAAGGCCCTGCGGCCGCCACATCAGGATCAGCACCATCAGCAGGATGTTCGACACCAGCGCCACCTTGGGGGCCAGAAAGCCGGTGTAATTGGCCAGCATCGCCACCAGCAGCGCGCCCAGGAAGCACCCGCCGACCGATCCCAGCCCGCCGATGATGATGACGATGAATACCAGCACCATGATGTCCATGCCCATGGCGGCGGTCACCTGTTCGCGGTACAGCGCCCACATTACCCCGCCCAGCCCGGCCAGCCCCGACCCGGCCACGAACACGCCGACGAACAGCCGCCGGATGCGATAGCCCAGCGCCTCCACCATCTCCGGGTTTTCCACCCCGGCGCGGATCAGCAGGCCGATCTTGGTGCGGTTCAGCACCAGCATCATGGCCAGAAACACCACCAGGCCGACCAGCATGGCGCCGACCCGGTATTTTTCCACTGCCGCATCACCCAGGTGGAACGCGCCGCGGAACCCTTCCGGCAGCGGCAGGGGAATCTGCACCGGCCCAAACAGGGCGTGCAGCGCCTGTTCCGCCACAATGAACCCGCCC
>CAYRWZ010000075.1:4556-11965 GCA_964428065.1 uncultured Comamonadaceae bacterium
ATCTGCTTCAGATGCTGGCCATAGACCGGGCGGATCAGCACCCGTTCGAAGGCAAGGCCCAGGCCGCCCGCCACCGCCATTGCCGCCAACCCGGCCAGCAGCACCGCCGCCAGATTGAGGCCGAGCGCATCGACCGAGGTCCACCCGGCCAGCGGCCCCAGCACCGCCACCGCCACATAGGCCCCAATGGCGATGAAGGCGCCATGGCCGAAATTCAGCACGTCCATCAGGCCGAAGATCAGCGTCAGGCCCGATGCCATGACGAAAATCATCATCCCCATGGCAAGGCTGGCCGCCGTCAGCGTCACCCAGGTGGAGCCCGACCCGATCAGGGGCAGGGCCGCCAGCGCCAGCAGCACCGGCAGCAGCAGCGGCTTCCAGTCGAACGGCGCGCGCGGAATCGCCCCGGCCGAGGGGGATGTGGGGGTGGTGGGGGAAGATGCGGTCATCGGGGTGTCACTCCGGGCCTACAGAATATTGGGCCGAAACTCTATCGGGCCGACAGGCTATTGGTGGGCATCGAGGGACAGGCCCAGCAGCCGCTGTTGCAGCGCCTCGTCGCCCGCCAGCTCTGCCATGGCGCCGCGATGGACGATGCGGCCATCATCCATCACCGCCACCGTATCGCCCAGGTCGCGGGCGAAACGGAAATTCTGCTCCACCACCAGCAGCGTGGTCTGTTGCCGCTTCAGATCGCGGAACGCTTCGATCAGCGATCCGACGATGGCGGGGGCCAGGCCCTTGGTCGGCTCGTCCACCAGCAGCAGCTTGCGCGGTTCGACGATTGCCCGGGCGATGGACAGCATCTGCTTCTGCCCGCCCGACAGGGCCCCGGCGGGATACAGCCAGAAGGTCTTGAGCGCGGGGAAATGGTGGAAGATCCAGTCCAGCCGGGCGCTGTCCGGCGGGCCATCGCGCGCGGCCAGCACCATATTCTCCCGTACGGTCAGATCGGCGAAAATCGACATATTCTCAGGCACATAGGCGATCCCGGCGCGCGCGATATCCGGGGTTGCCATGCGGGTGATCGGTTGGCCGCCGAAGCGGATTTCGCCCTTCGATGCCGATAGCAGCCCCATGATGCTGCGCAGGCAGGTGGTCTTGCCCGCACCATTCCGGCCCAGCAGCATCGTCACCCCGCCCTGGGGCACCGCGAAATCCACCCCCTGCAGAATGTGATAGCGGCCGATATGGGTGTGCACCCCGTCCAGCGTCAGCAGATCAGCCATGGGATGCCCCCGAATTTGCAACACCCGGTGCCGCATTCGCCGGGATACCCAGATAGGCCTCCTGCACCACGGGCAGCGCCATCACCTCGGCCGGGTTGCCGTCGGCCAGCAAGGTGCCGTGGTGCAGCACGATGATCCGGTCGGCCAGCGAACGGACGACATCCATCTTATGCTCGACCAGCAGCACGGTCTTATCGCCCTGGGCCTTGATCTCGCGGATCAGATCCAGAATGACCGGCGCTTCGTCAACGCTCATGCCTGCGGTCGGCTCGTCAAACATGAAAACATCCGGCTCCATGGCAATCAGCATGGCGACCTCCAGCTTGCGCTGGTCGCCATGGGGCAGCGCTGCGGCTAGGCTGTCGGCCTTGCGGTGCAGGTTGACGCGCTGTAGCACCGCCTGGGCGCAGTCAATCAAATCCTGATGGGCGCGCCAGCGGCTGAACAACGCCCGCAGCCCCACCCGCCCCACCTGGACAGACCGGGCCTGCACCGCCAGCCGCACATTTTCCAGCACGGTCAGGTTGGGGAACAGGTTGGTCAGCTGAAACGCCCGCCCCAGCCCCTTGCGCGCCCGCACCGGGGCGGAATCGCCGGTGATGGACTGGCCATGCAGCAGCACGTCGCCCGCGCTGGCCTTCAACTGCCCGGAAATCAAATTGAAATAGGTGGTCTTGCCCGCCCCGTTCGGCCCGACGATTGCCGTCAGGCTGCCAGAGTGGAACCCTGCCGACACCGCATTGACGGCGACATGGCCGCCGAAGCGGATGGTCAGATCGCGGGTCGCCAGCACGGCGTCGGTCGGCTTGGCGTCGGTCAGCTTGGCGGCAGATGGCTGGGATAAGGGCCGGGACATGAACCGGGGGATTCCTCTTTTCGTCTCAATGGGGCCTCACAGGCACACCCCCTGGGGCGGCGGCGGTTGGCGCCACCCCAGGGCCTGGACATGATCGGTAGAAAGGGGGATCAGCGCTTGTTGCGGATCGGCACCTGCATGTCTTCGATCTTCAATTCGCGCACCAGTTCCGGCACGCCCCAGGCCAGCGCCGGATCGGCCTTGATCTTGAAGTGATACATGGATTGCAGCGCCTGATGATCTTCCTTGCGGAACACCATCTTGCCCTTGGGGGTGTCGAACTCCATCCCCGCCATGGTCGCGATCAGCTTTTCGGTATCGGTGCCGCCCGCCTTCTGGATCGCGGTCACGGCCGCCATGGCCGCCGCCATGCCACCGGCGGTGAAGAAATCGGGCGGGCTCTTGTGCCGCTTCTGATGTTCGGCCACCAGCCAGTCATTCACCGGGTTCTGCGGGATGCCGTAGTAATAATAGGTCGCGCCTTCCATGCCCGGCAGGTTCTTGTAAGAGGCCATGGCCGGCAGGATGTTGCCGCCGCTCGACAATTCGATGCCGAACCGGCCGGGGTTCAGGTCCATCAGCTTGGGCAGCGGCGTCGCCCCGGCCCAGATCACCCAGATGATCTTGCGGCCCGGCTTATCCTTCAGCGCATCGAACAGGCGCTGGGCCGATGCGGTGAAATCGGTGGCCGCCTGGGGGGCATATTCTTCGAATGCCAGCGTGGCCCCGGTTCCGGCCAGCGCTTCCTTGAACGCCGCCACGCCATCGCGACCGAAGGCGGAATCCTGGCCCAGGGTGGCGATATGGGTGCCGGGCTTGCCAATCGCCACCGCGTTGGAAATCGCATCCTGCATGGAGCTGCGCCCGGTGCGGAAGATATAGCGGTTCCACTTTTCGCCGGTGATCTGGTCGGCCACCGCCGGTTCGACGATCAGCACCTTCTTGTATTCTTCCGCCACTGGCAGCATCGCCAGCGCCGCGCCAGAGGATGTGGTGCCGATGGCGATATCGGCCTGGTCATCCTCATACGCCTCGGCCAGCAGCGATTTCGCCAGGTCGGGCTTGCCCTGATCGTCCTTGGTGATGACCTTGATCTTGGAACCGCCAATGGCCATCGTGCCCTTGGTTGCGTATTCCAGGCCCATCATCAGGCCAATTTCGGTTTGCTTGGCATAGGCTTCGAGCGCGCCAGTCTTGCCATAGATCAGCGCGATGGTGATGTCTTTCGCCTGGGCAGCGGAAACCGCACCCAGCGACAGCATCACCGACAGCCCGGCACCGACCGTCAGCTTGGTCAGAAATCCTTTATTCGACAAAGACTTCATTTCATATTCCCCCAATTTTCTTGTTCATTTCCGACCCGACATCCGACGAACGAATCGAAGGGCATCAAGAATTGCCCTGCAGTCTAATCTTGAGCCGGACGCAGAGTAAACCCGATCCAGCGCAAAAGCGGCAGTAGAATTTGCCCTGAATATTATCCTATTCAGGGCCTTTGTTCAGGCCGACAGCGGATCGATCATCCACCAGGGGCTGATAACCCGCGCGGTGGATTGACGGATGAAACCGGCAGGCGCATCATCGCCCCATCATGCTGCTGAGCGCGCTTAACTCTTTGCCCGAGACTGCCTTTATCGAGCGGCTGGGCGGGATATTCGAACATTCGCCCTGGGTTGCGGCGGCGGTGGCCGGGCAGCGCCCCTTTGCCGATCTGGACGGGCTGCACCGCGCCATGGTTGCGGCGGTTCAAGCAGCGGGGGAGGACCGGAAGCTGGCCCTACTGCGCGCCCATCCCGATCTGGCGGGTAAGCTGGCGCGGGCTGGGGCGCTGACGGCCGCCAGCACGGCGGAACAGGCCAGCGCCGGGCTGGACCGGTTGGGCGATGCGGAGTTCGAGCGGTTCAGCACCCTGAACCGCGCCTATGTCGACCGGTTCGGCTTTCCCTTCATCATCGCCGTGCGGGAGAATACCAAGGCAAGCATTCTGGCCGCTTTTGAACGGCGACTGACCCATGACCGGGCGGCGGAATTCGCCACCGCCCTGGCCGAAGTGGCGAAAATCGCCCGCTTCCGGCTGGTCGCCCTGCTGGCGGAATAGGAGCACGCGGCGATGGCGCGCCTGTCCACCCATATCCTGGACACCACCCATGGCAAACCGGCCGCCGGGGTGCGGATCGAGCTGCTGGATGCCGCCGGCAGCCGGATTGCCGAAGCGCGCACCAATGCCGATGGCCGCACCGATCAGCCGCTCTTGTCGGGGGAGACGATCCCGACCGGCCTGTTCGAGCTGCGCTTCCATATCGGCGATTATTTCCGCGCCCTGGGCATCGCGCTGCCGGAGCCGCCCTTTATCGATATCGTGCCGATCCGGTTCGGCATGGCCGAGGCGACCGGGCATTATCATGTGCCCCTGCTGGTCAGCCCCTATGGCTATTCCACCTATCGCGGAAGCTGATCCCCATGCTGGTGCTGGCAACCTTCTGGGCCACCGTTGCCCTGGCGCTGGTCAGCCCGGGGCCGAATTTCGCCGTCATGCTGTCCACCGCCCTGCGCTATGGCCGGGGCGCGGCGTGGAAAACCGCCATCGGCATCGCGATTGGCGAAGCGGTCTGGGGCTATGGCGCGATTTTCGGCGTCGCCCCGCTGGCCGCCGCCCATCCCTGGATCGCCGCCGGGCTGAAATATGGCGGCGGGGCCTATCTGGTCTATATGGGCGTGATGGCCCTGCGCGCGGCGCTGCGCCCCGCCCCAGATCAATAGCGGGAGCAATAGCGGGTGCGATAGTGGGGCCGATAACGGGCAGGCGGAGCAGCAGACGGCCCACCTATTGCGCCGCCCCATCCTGCGCGGGCTGGGGTTGATGATGCTGAATCCCAAGGCGGGGCTGTTCTGGGTGTCCATGACCGGATTGCTGCTGGGGGCAGAGGCGACAAGCTGGATCGGCGTGATCGCCGTTGCCGTTACGGTGGTCATGTCCCTGCTCTGGCATGGTGCGCTGGGCACCCTGTTCAGCAGCGCCGCCGCCATCCGCACCTATCGCCGGTTCGAACGCTGGCTGGAAGCGGCGCTGGGGATGGTGCTGGGCGGGCTGGGCCTGCGCGTGCTGGCGGGATAGGCAGACATGACCCGCACCCCGTCACAGGATCTGACATCGGGACCGGCTGCCCTGTGGGCGACGCTGATCGGCCTGGGCCTGGCAACCTATGGATTCTATGTCCTGCTGCTGGAGTTAGGCCCGGAGGAGTCGGTCGGCCCGCTCTATGCCGCGTGCAGTGCCAGCACGGCCTTCCTGACGCTGGTCATGGCGCTGGACCACCAGGGATATCGCCGCTTCATCCCGGCCGGAACGGCGATATCCGTAAGCTTTGCCTGCATCGTCGTCTTCGGGCTCAACTGGTTCGACCGCTCTCCCGCCGAAGATACGCAAGTCGGGATCTTCCTGGCCATGGGGCTGGCCTGGTTCATCGCCATCCCGTTTGCGCAGGCCTGGGCCTGGGGCAAGCGTGGGGCGGACTGGTATCCGGCCCTGTGCGGCGCGTCCTGGGGCAATGTCCAGGCCATTGTACTGATCGGCCTGTTCATCGCTGTCGCCGAGGCCTTCTTATGGCTGATCGGCGCCATTTTCGACATGATCGGCCTGCCCTTTGTCCTCGAATCGGTCCTGCAGAACAAATATGCCCATCCGGCCATCGGCATCCTGCTGGCGATTCTGGCGGCGCAGGCGCGGATGCGGCTGCTGTCCGGCGGCGATGACGGCTGGCAGAAAGTGACGCGGCTGTTTGCCGTGCTGCTGGTTCCGGCCACCATTGCGGCCACCGCCTTTATCGCCGCCCTGCCCTTTACCGGGCTGGCGGCGATCTGGTCGGCCGCCGGCGGCTCCGGCCAGCTGATCGGTGTGGCGGCGCTGTTGCTGTTGTTCCTGAATGCGCAATATCGCGATGGGCGCTGGATGCAGGCAGATGCCCCCCATCGCTGGGCGCTGTGGTCCATGGGGTGGGCTGCGGCGCTGATAGCCATTTTCGCCGGGCTGGCGGCCTATGGTGTTGGCCTGCGGATCGCCCAGCACGGCCTGTCGCCCGCGCGCATCTGGGCCGGGCTGGCGGTCGGATTGCTGCTGATCTATGGCATCGGCTATTCGCTAGGCTGGTTCATCGCGTCGATCCGGCCGGGCCGGCCGCAGTTCGGCTGGGATCGGGTCAATGTCGGGGCGGCGCTGGTGGTGATCGGCTGCCTGGTGGTGCTCTCCCTCCCCTATAGCGTGCCGGCGGCCCTGACCGCCTATCACCAGCTGTATCGGCTGGAAAGCGGGGCGGTGTCGCCGCGGGACTTCGATGCTGCGGTGCTGGACGAGGGGGCCATCGGTCCACTGTCTGGGTGGGCCGAGGCCCGTTATGCCGACTGGCTGAAGCGCCATCCGGACTTGGCCGCCGATGCCCAGATAATCCAGGCAGGTCTTGCAAACCACCAGGTCGACGCCGCGCTCCTCCAACTGGCCGAGCAGGGCCAGCACCGGGGATCCTTCGGCCACCAGCCGCACCCCTTCGGTGTAGAAGCAAAGGGCCTCGGGGAGCGGGCTTTCGTCGGCGAGCAGAGCGAGGTACTTGGCGAGCAGGGTTTGCTGCAAAGGCAGTTCCGCCCTGCCCATACCGTTTGAAGTGATGAGGATGACGGTGCGCACCCCTCCACCTTACCGCGCGCGGGCTTCTCCCGCGGGCCTCACGGGCGGCGCATGAATGCGGCGGTGGCGGCGTTGGCGGCGGCGACCTCGCGCAGGAAGTCCGGGTCGCCCTCCTCCTTCTCGTCGAGGAAGCCGTAGTTCCGGGAACGGTTGGCGAGGTAAGCGCCGCAAACGTGCCAGCCCACGCACGGCGGCAGTTCGCGGAGGGCGCGGATCATCCCGGCGTAGCGCTTGCCCAGTTCGGCGCCCCTGGCCGTGCGGCGCTCGGGAACGGCCGCGTCGGCCAGCAGCACGGGCTTTCCGGTCAGTTCATGGAACCGCTTCAGATCGGCCGTGACCTGCGCCGGGCCGGCGAAGTCCTGGAAGCTCAGGACGTCCACGTACGGGCGCGCCGCTTCGAGCACCTCCACCGGAACCGGCTGGCGGGCCTCGTAGCGGTCGCCCAGGATGAGATGGTTCCGGTCGTAGCGCCGGATGGCGTCGTGCGTCACCTGGTAGTAGCGCGTGGCCAGGGCGCGGAGTTCCTGCCGCCCGCTTTCGCTCTCCAGTTTCTTGGGATCGAACAGCGGCCCGCGCCACTTGGCCAGCCCGCCGTGCACCCACACCGGACAATCGACATAGAAGTAGCCGATCAGCTTGGGGTCGT
>CAYRWZ010000076.1:0-11548 GCA_964428065.1 uncultured Comamonadaceae bacterium
AACCCGTGTTACCAACGTGAAAGGCTGGTGTCCTAGGCCTCTAGACGAAGGGGACGTCGTGGTGCCGTTGCGGGGTGGGTGATAGCCCAAGGCGGGGCCATGCGTCAACCAGGTTTTTTCAGAAAAATTTCACGGGTATAAGGCTTGAGAGGCTTGATTTTTCCGCCAATCTGGCGGGTGACGCGGCCAGGACAAAAAAGTCAGGACACAGGCGTCACGATAGGCGGGGGCGTCACGATAGGCGGGGGCGTCATGATAGGCGGGCGGCGTCATGATAGGCGGGCGGCGTCGTCGATCATCAACTGTGCCTGTTCATTGCCCTGCCAGGTATCCAGGCGCAGATGCCCGGCAATGTGGAAGGCGGCGCCGTTATGGGCCAGCAGCGCCGGGCCCAGGTCGCTATCCAGGGCGCGGAAGGCGATGGCCTTCAGCCGCCCGCCGGCCGGGCCGGTCAGGATGCAGCGGACATGGCTGTCCCCCACCACATCGGCCTTGACGATGCGCGCGGGCGTGATGGCGAAGCGGGGTTCGGAATTGCCCTGCCCGAACGGCCCCAGCCGGGCCAGCGTGGCGACCAGATCGGCGGTCGCCGCCTGCGGCTCCAACACCCCGTCCAGGGTCAGGGTTGGCACCAGCGCACCCCCGGCCAGTTGATGGCCGATCCGTTCGGCCAGAAAGGCGGCCAGCGCATCGCGCTGATCGGCAGCAACGGTGAAGCCCGCCGCCATGGCATGGCCGCCGCCATTGATCAGCAACCCGGCCTGACGGGCGGCGATCACCGCCTCTCCCAGCCCGACGCCCGGCACCGACCGGCCAGACCCTTTGCCGATACCCGCATCATCCACGGCCACCACACAGGCCGGGCGGTTATAGCGTTCCTTCAGCCGGGCGGCGACAATGCCGATCACCCCCGGATGCCAGCCCTGCCCGGCGGCGAACACCAGATGTTCGTGTGCGCCGTCGCGCTCCACCTGCTCGATGGCGTCTTGCAGCACCATCTGTTCGATCGCGCGACGTTCGTCGTTATAGCGGTGCAGTTCCAGTGCCAGCGCCCGCGCCTCCTCTGGATCGTCGCAAGACAGCAGCCGGGCGCCCAGATCGCTGCGCCCGACGCGCCCGCCCGCATTGACGCGCGGCCCCAGGATATAGCCGAGGTGATAGCTGTCGACGGCTTCCTTAACCCCGGCCACATCGGCCAGCGCGGCAATGCCGACATTCTGCCGCTTCCGCATCACTTGCAGCCCCTGGGCAACCAGCGCACGGTTGACGCCGTGCAGCGGCACCACATCGGCCACTGTACCCAGCGCCACGATATCCAGCCAGGACAGCAGATTGGGTTCGGCCCGATCCTTGCCATACCAGCCACTGGCGCGCAGGGCGCGGTTCACCGCAACCGCCAGCAAAAAGGCCACGCCGACCGCCGCCAGGTGCCGGTGCTCCGTCGGCTCGTCCAGGCGGTTGGGGTTGACCACGGCATGGGCGGGCGGCAGGCGCGGTTCGCCCACATGATGGTCGCAGACGATAACATCCAGCCCGGCTTCGGCCGCCGCCGCCAGCGGATCATGCGCCGTTGCGCCGCAATCGACAGTGATCACCACCCGCGCGCCCTGCTGTTTCAGCGACAGCAGCGCGGGCGCATTGGGGCCATAGCCCTCGGCCATCCGGTCGGGAATATAGATCAGCGGCGGCGCGCCGACCGCACTGAAAAACCGGTGCAGCAGCGCCGACGATGTTGCGCCGTCCACATCATAATCGCCAAAAATCGCGATCCGTTCGCCATCGCGGACCGCGCGGGCCAGGCGATCCGCTGCCGTATCCATGTCAAGGAAGCTGGACGGATCGGGCAGGAAGTCGCGCAAGGTGGGGGTCAGGAACCGCTCGGCATCCTCGATCCCCACGCCGCGCTGGGCCAGCAGGCGGCCGATAATCTCCGGCAGGTCCAGCCGCTGCGCCAGGGCCAGGCCCAGACGAGCGGCATCGGCCGCCCCGCCGCCGCGCTGCATCCAGCGCCGCCCGCCGAGCGACCGTTCAACCCCCAGGAATGCCGCCGCCTGCTCCATGGCCAGATGCCCGTGCCGGGATCGCGCTGCTTAGAAAGTCGGCGCCTTGCGGGTGAAATTGTGATGCGCCTCGACATAGCGCACCGTGCCGGTGGCGGACCGCATGATCAGCGAATGGGTGGTCGCCCCGCCGGCATAGCGGCGCACGCCGCGCAGCATGGCACCATCGGTGACACCCGTGGCGGCGAACATGACATCGCCCTTGGCAAGATCCAACAGGCTGTACTTGCGGTTCAGGTCGGTCACGCCCCAACGGCCGGCGCGGGCGCGTTCCTCGTCATTGCGGAACAGCAGGCGGCCCTGCATCTGGCCGCCGATGCAGCGTAGCGCTGCCGCCGCCAACACCCCTTCGGGCGCCCCGCCCGACCCCATATACATATCGACGCCGCTCAACGGCTGGGCAGTGGCGATCACGCCCGACACATCGCCGTCGGAAATCAGCATGATGCGGGCGCCGGCCGCGCGGACCTTGGCGATCAGTTCGGCATGGCGCGGGCGATCCAGAATGCAGACCACCAGATCCGCCACCTCAACCTTCTTCGCCTTGGCCAGTTCCTTCAGGTTTTCCGCCGGTTCGGCATCCAGATCGACCACGCCTTCCGGCAGGCCGCCGCCAACCGCGATCTTGTCCATATAAACGTCCGGCGCATTCAGGAAGCCGCCCTGCGGGGCCATCGCGATGACTGCCAGCGCATTCTGCCCGCCCTTGGCGGTGATGGTGGTGCCTTCCAGCGGGTCGAGCGCGATATCGATCTTCGGCCCCAGGCCGCTGCCCACCTTCTCGCCGATATACAGCATCGGGGCTTCGTCGCGTTCGCCTTCGCCGATCACCACGGTGCCTTCGATCGACAGATCGTTCAGCGCCCGGCGCATGGCGTCGACAGCGGCCTGATCGGCGGCCTTCTCATCGCCGCGCCCCATCAGGCGCGAGGCCGACAGCGCCGCCGCCTCGGTCACGCGGACGGCTTCCAGCGCAAGGTTGCGATCCATAGTAGCCATACTCTTCTCCTGGTTCTTTTTTTGCGGCGCGATCAGATGTGATCGACGATGCGGATCAGGCGGGGCGGCTCGGTCACAGCGCCCAGTCCGGCAATGCGGGCCAGGGCGCGGGTCATCGATGCCTCGTCGGTTTCATGGGTGGTCAGAACGACCGGAACGATTTCGCCGGGGTCGCGGCCGCGCTGGATCATGGCCTCCATCGACACCTGCTCATCCCGCAGGGCGGCGGCGACATCGGCGATCACGCCCGGACGGTCGATCACCATCAGGCGGACGTAATAGGGGCCGCGATGCTGGGCAATCGGGGCAACCGGCAGATCGGCCAGATCGGCCGCCGGGCGGGCAAAGGTGGGCACCCGGTGGCCGCGCGCCAGATCGATCAGATCGGCCACCACGGCGGACGCCGTCGGCCCCGCCCCCGCCCCGCGCCCTTGCAGGAACGCCGTGCCGACCGCGTCGCCTTCGGCGATCACGGCGTTGAACACGCCTTCCACATGGGCGATCGGGGTCTCCAGCGACACCATGGACGGATGCACGCGCAGCTCCAGCCCCTGATCGCCCAGCGCGGCGATACCCAGCAGCTTGATGCGATAGCCCAGTTCCTGGGCATAGGCGATATCGATGGCGCTGACATGCCGGATGCCTTCGATATGCACCTTGGCGAAATCAATCGAAGTGCCGAAGGCCACCGCGCCCAGAATCGCCAGCTTGTGCGCCGCGTCGATGCCATCGACATCGAAGGTCGGGTCAGCCTCCGCATAGCCAAGCGCCTGCGCTTCGGCCAGCACATCGGCGAAGTCGCGGCCATCTTTCCGCATCTGGGTCAGGATATAATTGCAGGTGCCGTTCAGAATGCCGCACACCCGCTTGAACCGATTGGCGGCCAGGCCTTCGCGCAGCGCCTTGATGATCGGGATGCCACCGGCAACCGATGCTTCGAACGCCAGCGAAACCCCCGCCGCTTCGGCGGCGGTGGCCAGGCTGCGGCCATGATGGGCCAGCAGCGCCTTATTGGCAGTGACAACCGATTTTCCGCTGTCGATAGCCGCGCGCACCGCCGCCAGTGCCGGACCATCCGACCCGCCGACCAGTTCCACGAACACGTCGATATCGGGGTCTTTCGCCAACGCAACCGGATCGTCATACCAGCGGAAGCGGCTGAGATCGAAGCCGCGATCCTTGCCCTTGCTGCGGGCAGATACGGCGGTGACGGCGATCTGCCGCCCGCTGCGTCGGGCAATTTCCCCGCCATTGCGGTCAAGCACCTGCACCACGCCGGCGCCGACCGTGCCCAGCCCGGCAATCCCTACGCGAATCGGTTTATCGGAACTCACTGGATCGAACCCCTAGGATACCGCCGCCAGCGGCTTGGAACGGAAGGCCGGATCGGCCACATCGGACCGGGCCAGGAAGGTTTTGATATTGCGCACCGCCTGCCGGATGCGATGCTGGTTTTCCACCAGCGCCAGCCGGACAAAGCCATCGCCATATTCGCCGAAGCCGACCCCGGGGGCGACCGCCACTTCGGCCTCCACCAGCAAACGCTTGGAGAATTCCAGGCTGCCCAGATGGGCAAAGGCCTTGGGGATGGGCGCCCAGGCGAACATGGAGGCCGGCGGGCTAGGTACATCCCAGCCCACCTGGGCCAGCGACTGGATCAGCACGTCGCGGCGCGATTTGTACAGCGCGCGGATTTCATCCACGCAATCCTGCGGGCCATTCAGCGCCGCCGCCGCCGCCACCTGCACCGGGGTGAAAGCGCCGTAGTCGAGATAGGATTTCACCCGCCCCAGCGCGTTGACCAGCTTGGGGTTGCCCACGGCATAGCCCATGCGCCAGCCGGGCATGGAATAGGTTTTCGACAGGCTGCCGAATTCCACCGCAATATCCTTGGCGCCCGGAATTTCCAGAATCGACGGCGGCGGGTTGCCGTCGAAATAGAGTTCGCCATAGGCAAGATCGGACAGGATATAGATGCCCCGACTGCGGCAGAACTCGACAATCTCGCCATAGAAATCCAGCCCGCGCACTTCCGCCGTCGGGTTGGAGGGATAATTGACGATCAGCGCCAGCGGCGCGGGCACGCTGTGCTTGGCCGCACGCTCCAGCAGGGTCATGAAATCGGCGGTGCTGTCCTGACCCGGCGCCAGCGGCAGGTGCCGGATCGACGCATTGGCCATCATGAAGCCGAACGCATGGATCGGATAGCTGGGATTGGGCACCAGAATGGTATCGCCGGGGCTGGTGATCGCCTGGGCCAGATTGGCCAAACCTTCCTTGGAGCCAAGGGTGGCGATCACCTCCGTCTCCGGGTTCAGGGTCACACCGAAGCGGCGTTCGTAATATCCGGCAATCGCCTTGCGCAGGCCGGGGATACCGCGACTGTTGGAATAGCGATGGGTGCGCGGGTTCTGCACCGCCTCCACCAGCTTGTCCACAATATGCTTGGGCGTCGGGCTGTCGGGGTTGCCCATGCCGAAATCGATGATGTCGCGCCCGGCGGCACGGGCAGCGGCCTTCAGCTTGTTGACTTCCGCGAAAACATAGGGGGGCAGCCGCTTGACGCGGTAGAATTCGTCGGCAGCGCCCTGCATCGTCGATCCAGCCATGGCCATTGCCTCATCTTGTGCGCAGGAAGGGGCTAAGGTGTTTAGCCCTTCGACGATCAAGATTCGAGGAAAATTTCCACCCGCCGGTTCGCCGCATCGCCAGAAACCGCCTGATCGGGGGCCGGTTGCTGATCGCCGACGGCTTCAACCGTCAGTGCGCGGGGGGTGACGCCAAGACGCGCCAGGGTCTGTGCCACCGAATCGGCGCGCTGGGCCGAAACGTCGAAATTGGTCAGCCGCCGCTGGAGCGCATTGGCCCCTTCCGCCGACTGGCTGGCATGGCCGACCACGCGGATGCTGCCGCCGCGTTCGCGCTGAAGCCGGGCGACTTCCTGCAGGATGCCCCGATCGGTATCGCTGAGGCGGGTGCTGCCATCGCCGAAATAGATCACCGCAATGCGGCCCTGCGGCGTGGTATAGACACCGGCATAGCCGGTTGCATCCGGCAGGGCGGCAACTGCAACCGCCGCGCCGGTATCGACATAGACCTGCCGTTCCATGGCCTTCAGCCGGTCATCGATCCCGCCGTTTGGCGCTGTAACGGCAACGGGCGCAGCTGCCACGGGCGCAGCGGCGGCGACAGGTGCTGCGGCAGCGACGGGGGCACTAGCCGGGGCGGCAATGGGGGCACTGCCTGGCGCGGGCGGCGGCGGAACCGGATCGGGTTCGGTCGGCCGGACACCCTGCTGCACGGGCGGCAGATTGGCCTGGGATTGCGGCACCACGCGCGGGCGCTGGGTTTGCGGCTGGGCAGCGCCCGCCGGATTGGGCTGGAACCCGCCTGGTACCTGCACCTGTGTGCCTTCGACGGTTACCCCCGCACCAGGGGTCTGAGTCTGGGCTTGTGCCTGCGCCTGGGGCGCCGGGGCCAGCGGAACGGCGGCGGTGCCGGTATTTACGTCGCGCCGGATCGGCTGATCGCTGTAGCGGGCATTGGCGCGGTCGGCAGCCAACTGCCCGGCAACGGCGGCGCGTTGCTGGGACGAACCGGTATCGGGCCGGGCGGGCGTATTGTTGACATTGGGATAGGGTTGCTGCTGCGCGGCCTGCCCGGCGGCCCCGGCCTCGGTCGATTCGCCAGTCAGCCAGGAACACCCGGCCAGCATCAGCGCGGTCAGACCGATGGCAAGGCCCGCCCGGACGGTACCCGCGCGAACAGTACCGGCCCGAACAGTACCAGCGCGAACCTTGCGGGAAGCCAACAGCATGGTGCCTGCGGTCATCGCCTCGATCCCTTTCCTCAAATTCCCCGGCCTAATGTCCCGGCCTTACTTTCCGCAGCCCGAACGAATTATCCCTAAGGCCGCGATCTATGCTGGGTGTGATATCAGGCAAGGCGGGATTTGCCAATGGCGTCGCAGCATTGCACACTGGGTGCGGGGCGGACGCCATGCCCCCAAAAGTTTAAGACCCAGCGAGGAAACCGCATGCAAGACCGGCAGGACGCCCCCAAGACCCCGATGCCCGACCCGGTGCAACTGTCACAGACGATGAACCGCATCGCCGAGAAAAGCCACCGGCTGGTACAAGATTTCCTGTCGCGGCAGCAAAGGGATCACGGCAGCAGCCCGGCCTTCGACCCGCTGAATATCGGCGGCGCGTTTCTGGAGATGGCGACCCGGATGATGGCCGATCCGTCCCGCCTGATCCAATCGCAGATGGATCTGTGGCGCGACTATATGATGCTGTGGCAAAGCACCACCTCGCGCTGGCTTGGCCATGGGGAGGCGCCGCAGCCCCTTGCCGCCCCCGCGCCAGAGGATAAGCGCTTCAAGGACCTGGCTTGGCAGGACAATCCGGTTTTCGACTATATCAAGCAATCCTATCTGCTGTCGGCCCGCTGGTTGCAGGCCAATGTCCGCGATGTGGAAGGGATGGACCCGAAAACCGCCAAGAAGGTGGATTTCTATACCCGCCAGTTCGTCGACGCGATGGCGCCGTCCAATTTCCTGCTGACCAACCCGGAAGCGCTGCGCGCCACCATCGAAAGCGGCGGGGAAAACCTGCTGCGCGGGCTGGAAAATCTGGTGGAGGATCTGGAGCGCGGCGGCGGGCACCTCAACATCGCCATGACCGATTACGATGCGTTCGAGGTTGGGCGGAACATTGCCGTCACCCCCGGCCAGGTCGTGTATCAGAACGATCTGATGCAGCTGATCCAATACACGCCCACCACCGACAAGGTTCACAAGACACCGCTGCTGATCATTCCGCCCTGGATCAACAAATTCTATATCCTGGATCTGAAGGAGAAAAATTCCTTCATCAAATGGTGTGTCGATCAGGGGCATACGGTTTTCTGTATTTCCTGGGTCAATCCCGATCCCAAACTGGCGCAGAAATCCTTCGACGATTACATGAAGGAAGGCCCGCTGGACGCGCTGCGCGTGGTCGAGGCGATCACGGGTGAAAAGAAGACCAATGTCATCGGCTATTGCCTGGGCGGCACGCTGCTGGCCTGCACCCTCGCTTATCTGGCAGCGAAGAAAAAAACCTCTCCCATCGCCAGCGCCACCTTCTTCACCACCATGGTCGATTTCCATGAGGCGGGGGAATTGTCGATCTTCATCGACGAGGAACAGTTGCAGTTCCTGGAACAGAAGATGCAGAAGACCGGCGTACTGGAAGGGCGGGAGATGGCGCAGACCTTCAACATGCTGCGCGCGAACGACCTGATCTGGTCCTTCGTGGTCAATAACTATCTGCTGGGCAAGGAACCCTTCCCCTTCGATCTTCTGTACTGGAATTCGGATTCGACCCGGATGCCGGCCGCCATGCACAGTTTCTATCTGCGCAAGATGTATCAGCAGAATCTGCTGATGCGCCCCGGCGGGATCACGCTGGACGGCACGGCGATCGACCTGGGCAAGGTCAAGACCCCGGCCTTTCTGCTGTCAACCAAGGAAGATCATATCGCGCCGTGGAAATCGACCTACTCGGCCACGCAGATCTATCAGGGGCCGGTAACCTTCTGTCTGGCGGCGTCGGGCCATATCGCCGGGGTGGTCAACCCGCCCGCAGCGGGGAAATATTGCCACTGGCTGAACCCCACCCTACCTGCCACGCCCGACGAGTGGCTGGCCGGGGCGACGCAGAAGGATGGCTCCTGGTGGCCGACCTGGCTGGAGTGGCTGAAGGATTATGCCGGGCCGATGGTGGCCGCGCGCCAGCCGGGCAGTGCGGAGTTCCCGCCGCTTGAACCGGCACCGGGCCGCTATGTCGCGGTCAAATCCTGATGCTTCAGGGCCTGGCCGCCCTGCTGGCCCGGTCCGACGCGCTGGACCGGCTGGACGAGGCGGCCCTTTACCGGAGTGAGAAGCACCATCGCCGCCCGGCGGGCGCGTTGCAGCGCGCGCGCCATCGCCATGGCACCCTGATCTGCCCGATCTGCGGTTTTCAGGGCCTTGGCTTCGACCGGTTCGGCCTGGACCGGCGGCGCAATGCGCAATGCCCCGGCTGCGGCAGCCTGGAACGGCATCGCTTTCTATGGCTGGTGCTGACCCACTATGGACGGCATCTCGGCGTTGGGGGGATCAATGGCTGGCGGCGGGTGCTGCACACCGCGCCGGAAGCCTGCCTGACCATGCGTCTGCGCGCCCGCATCGGACGCGGTTATCGAAGCATCGACCGCTTCGACCCCGCCGCCGATTTACGGGCCGATCTGACCGCCCTGCCCTTGCCGAGCGGCAGTCTGGATGCGGTGCTGTCCTGCCACACGCTGGAACATATCCCCGACGATCGGGCGGCGCTGGCCGAACTGGCGCGGGTCCTGCGCCCCGGTGGAACCCTGGTGCTGATGGTGCCCTATGACAACCAGCGCGCAGCGACGGACGAAGACCCCAGCATCACCAGCCCGGCCGAACGATTGGCCCGCTTCGGCCATCCCTATCACTATCGCATCTATGGCCGCGATCTGGTGCAGCGGCTGGCGGCGGCGGGGTTCACGGTGCAGGTGCTGCACTCCAAACGCCTGTTGCCACCCCAGGCCCGCCGCCGCTGGCGCATCAACCGCTGCGAGGTTTTTGTTGCGGTCAAGCGTTAGGATTTGGCCAGCATCGCTTTGTATTCATTGGCAAAGCCGACATAGCGTTGGGCCGAACCGGTGATATTCTCAATCTCCGCCGGTTTCATATCGCGCAGCTTTTTCGCCGGGTTGCCGGCCCACAGCTCCCCACCCGCCAGCCGCTTGGTCGGGGCCAGCAATCCGCCCGCCGCCAGCATCCCGTTGGTTTCCACCACCGCCTCGTCCAGCACCACAGCGCCCATGCCGATGAAGCAGCGGTCCTGCAGGACGCAGGCATGGAGAATGGCGCCATGGCCGATGGTCACATCTGCCCCGATATAGGTTCCGGCGCGGAACTGGGTGGCGTGAATCACCGTGCCATCCTGCACATTGGTGCGCGCGCCGAGGCGGGGTTCATGCACATCGCCGCGAATCACCACGCCGAACCAGATATTCGCCTCTGGCCCGATTTCGACATCGCCGATGATCGTTGCCCCCGGTGCGATGAAGGCGCTGTCGTGGATCTTGGGCCATTTGCCCTGCCAGGGCATCAGGACCGGCCCAGGGACTGAGTGGGGAATGGAGCCGATTGGATGTGACGCCATGATCGCACCGCCTTTCGTCGGGTTACGGGACCGGAGGGATCGGGGGGCTGGGCCTAGGGGAACAGCGCCAGCTGGTCCAGCGCCGTGGTTTCCGGCAGGCCGAACATCAGGTTCATGTTCTGCACCGCCTGGCCGGATGCGCCCTTGACCAGATTGTCGATCGCCGCAACCACAATCGCCCGGCCTTTCAGCCGGTCGGCAAACACATTGATGAAGCAGGCATTGGTGCCGCGCACATGGCGGGTTTGCGGGGCAACGCCCGGCGGCAGCACGCGGACGAACGGCTCATCGGCATACTGGGCCTCCAGCACCCGGCGCAGATCCGCCACCTCTGCCCCGCCCGCCAGGCGGACATAGATGGTGGACAGGATACCGCGGCTCATCGGCATCAGGTGCGGGGTGAAATTCACCAGGATCGGCCGCCCGGCCGCGTTGGACAGGCCCTGCTCGATCTCAGGCGCATGGCGGTGGGAGGCGATGCCATAGGGGTGGATGCCCTCTGTCACCTCGCAATAGAGCGAGCCTTCCTTGGCCGCGCGCCCGGCCCCGGATACGCCCGATTTGGCATCGATCACAATATCGTCAGCCTCGATCACCCCGGCGCGGATCAGCGGGATCAGCGGCAACTGGGCGCTGGTTGGATAGCAACCGGGATTGGCCACCAGCCGCGCCTGCGCCACCGCATCGCGCGCAAGTTCGGTCAGGCCATAGACCGCTTCGGCCTGGAGATCCGGGGCGCGATGGGCATGGCCGTACCATTCGGCATAGGTGTCGATATTGGCCAGCCGGAAATCGGCCGACAGGTCCACCACCTTCACATGGCCCGGCAGGGCGGCAATCACCTCCTGCGTGGTGCCATGGGGCAGGCCGCAGAACACCACATCGATGCCCGACCAATCGACATCGGACCCCGCCACCAGATCGGGCAGGCCCAGGCCGTGGAACTGCGGAAAGACGGAAGCCAGCGGCTTGCCCGCATTGCGGTCTGCCGTCAACGCGGCCAGGCGCACCTGCGGATGGCGGACCAGCAGGCGGACAAGTTCCGCCCCGGTGTAACCACTGGCCCCCAGAATTGCGGCGCGGATCGGCGATGACGACATGCTGCGGTCCTTCCCAAAGGAAAATCGTGACTGTTTAAGACTGGTAACTGGGCAAAACAAAAGGGGCGCCCCGGTGGGACGCCCCTTCGATATACCCCAATGGGGGCGTCCCGTTAACGCTTCGAGAACTGGAAGCTGCGGCGGGCCTTGGCCTTACCGTACTTCTTACGCT
>CAYRWZ010000077.1:0-11523 GCA_964428065.1 uncultured Comamonadaceae bacterium
CCCATGTTGAAGTCCGAAACGGCGACGATCATGTAGATATCCAGATCGTATTCCAGGCCGTAGCGTTCTTCATCCCAGCGCATCGAATTCTTCAGCGACGCCATGGCGTGATCGCATTTGGCGATATCTTCATGTGCGGCATAGATTTCCAGCGCCACCGTGCGGCCCGACCGGGTGGTGAAACTATCGCGCAGACAGCCGAGATCGCCCGCCACCAGCGCGAACAGATAGGTTGGCTTGGGGAACGGATCTTCCCAGCGGGCGAAATGGCGGCCATCGCCCAGGTCGCCGCCGCCGATGCGGTTGCCGTTGGACAGCAGCACCGGGCAGGTCGCCTTGTCGGCAATGATGGTGGTGATATAGCGCGCCATCACATCCGGCCGGTCGAGGAAATAGGTGATGCGGCGGAACCCTTCGGCCTCGCACTGGGTGAAATAGCGGCCGGAGGACATGTAGAGCCCCTCCAGCGCCGTATTCAGTTTGGGCGCGATCCGCACCGTGGCGTTGATCACGAACCGCTCCGGCAGGCCGTGCAGGGTCAGCGTGCTGTCGGTCACCTGATAGCCGGAACCGGGGGCCGGGGCCTGGTCGTTCACCAGCAGCTCCAGCAGTTCCATTTTCTCGCCGTTCAGCACCAGCGGCGCATCGGCCGGAACACCGGGCAGGCGCCGGACCGCCAGCCGCGATTTCACCAGCGTCGCTTCGGGCGAAAGCTCGAACGTCAGATCGACCCGGTCGATGGCATAGGGGGCGGGCTGATAATCCTTGCGAAGAATTGCCTTGGGCGAAGCGGCGCTGATATCCATGATGCGGGTCTCTATCGCTATGATCCGGGTCAAACGGTCAGACAGGAAAGCAGGCCGGCCCGGTTCCGGCAACCTTTTCGCACCGGGGCCTTTTTTCGTATCGGGCCACGTGGGATGCAGGAGGACGCAATGGACTATGGCAGCCGCCTGAAACCAGATCGCCGCCCAGGGTTAGGCGCGGGGTCAGGCACGCTGGGCCGCGAATCCGCCCAGGCGCTGGCACTGGAGGCACTGGCCTGGCTGGCGGCAGAGGATGACCGGCTGCACCGGTTTCTGGCCGAAAGCGGCCTGCAGCCCGATGCCCTGCACCCCGGCACCCTGGCGGCGCGGTTGGCCGATGGCAGGGCCGACCTTGTTCTGGCCGGGGTGCTGGACCATCTGCTGGCGGACGAGGTTTTGCTCTTCGCCTTCGCTGCCGAGTCGGGGCATGATCCCGCCGGTCCGAAACTGGCGCGTCGGGTTTTCCCCGGCTGGGAGTATCTGGACGGCTGATGGTCGCCTGAACGGTGGCTTAAGGACTGGGAGGACGAGGGGATGGTGGGGATACAGGTTCGGGCGGGGCTGATATCGGCGGCGCTATTTTTGTGCGCAGCCGCGTTTGCGGCCCCAGCCAGTGCCGGATCGGTGGATAAGGCCAGTTGCACCTTCAACGGCCGCAAATTGCAGGGCAAGGTGCAGATCGTCACCGCCTTCCCGGATGTGAAAGTGCAGGTGGTGGACAGTTTCCCCGACCTGAACGTGCAGGCCGTGACCGCCTTTCCCGACCGCTGCGGCAAATGGCAATTTGTCGACAGCTTCCCCGATTTCAAAATCCAGTACGTGACCGCCTTCCCGGATATCAAAATCCGCATGGTCGAATCGTTCCCGGGGGTGCCATGACCCCTGTGCGGCTCGCGTTTTACCAACCTTTGCCTCATCCGCTGGCACACTTGACCAAATGGTTCAGATTGCGGCGGGTGCAGCGCACCCATACGGCGAATGGCTATCGACCAGGCGGCGGGGCCGGTCTAGTGTCCAGCTCCGCTTTTTGAACCAATCTCGGCTGTTCGGGAGAATCCCATGCCCCAGCGTCGCCTGTTTCTCCACACTCTCGCCTCGGCCCTGGTCGGCGTCGCCCTGTTCGGGGCGTACGATGGCGCCCTCGCCCAACCCGCCCCCATCAAGATTGGCGAGATCAACAGCTATACCGGCATTGCCGCCTTCACCCTGCCCTATCGCAAGGGGGTGGAGCTGGCGGTGGAGGAGATCAACAAGGCCGGGGGCGTGCTGAACGGTCGCCCGCTGGAAGTGATCTTCCGCGACGATGCCTTCCGCCCGGCCGATGCCCTGCGCCAGGCGGAAGAACTGGTGACATCCGAGAAAGTGGCGCTGCTGGCCGGCACCTTCAGCTCTGCCACCGGGCTGGCGGTGGCCGATTACGCCAACCGCACGCAAACCCTGTTCGTCGCCGCCGAACCGCTGACCGATGCCATCGTGTGGGACAAGGGCAGCCGCTATGTGTTCCGCCTGCGCCCCTCCACCTACATGCAGGCGCGGATGCTGGCGGACGAGGCAGCGAAACTGCCCGCCAAGCGCTGGGCCACGGTCGCACCGAATTACGAATATGGGCAAAGTTTCGTCGCCGCCTTCAAGACGCTGTTGAGCCAGCGCCGCCCGGATATCGAATGGGTCGGCGAACAATGGCCGGCCCAGGGCAAGCTGGAAGCCGGGCCGACGGTGGAGGCCCTGCTGGCGATGAAGCCGGAAGCGGTATTCAACGCCACTTTCGGCCCCGATCTGGCGCGGTTCGTGCGCGAAGGCAGCACCCGCGGCCTGTTCGAAGGGCGCGCCGTCGTCTCCGCCCTGACGGGGGAGCCGGAATATCTCGACCCGCTGAAGGATGAAGCGCCGGACGGCTGGATCGTCACCGGCTATCCCTGGGACCAGATCACGACGCCGGAGCATAAGGCGTTTGCCGATGCCTATCGCGCCCGGTTCGACGAAACCCCGCGCCTCGGCTCGCTGGTCGGCTATATCACCTTCAAGTCGATCGCGGCGGCGATTGCCAAGGCCGGGTCGCTGGACACCGAAAAGCTGATCGCCGCCTATCGCGGTCTGTCGCTGCCCACACCGGTCGGCCCGGTCACGTTCCGCGCGGGCGACCATCAGGGCACCATGGGCGCCTATGTCGGCAAAACCACGGTGCGGGATGGCAAGGGCATGATGGTGGACTGGCGCTATGCCGATGGCGCCGACTATCTGCCGCCGGAGGACGAGGCGCGCAAGCTGCGCCCGGCCGACGCCAACCGCTAAGGGCCGTCTTGCTGCATGGATGGATTGGCCACCTTCGCCGCGCTGGTGCTGAACGGTCTGGTCACCGCCTCCACCCTGTTTCTGGTGGCGGCGGGGCTGACGCTGATTTTCGGCGTGACGCGGGTGGTCAATTTCGCCCATGGCAGCCTGTATATGGTCGGCGCCTATTCCGCCTGGACCGTGTCGAACTGGCTGGGCGGGGTTTTGGGCGGCGACGGGGCGTTCCTGCTGTCGATCCTGGGCGGCATGGCAGCAGCGGCGGTACTGGGCCTGGCGATTGAGGTGCTGCTGCTGCGGCGCATCTATCACGCGCCGGAACTGTTTCAGTTGCTGGCCACGTTCGGCGTGGTGCTGGTGATCCAGGATATGGCCTTGTGGATCTGGGGGCCAGAGGATCTGCTGGGCCCGCGCGTGCCGTCGCTGCGTGGGGCGGTCGATCTGTTCGGCCGCCGCTTCCCGGAATACAATCTGCTGATCATCGCACTCGGCCCCGTGGTGCTGGCGGCGCTGCTGCTGGTGTTCCGGCGCACCCGCTTCGGCGTTCTGGTGCGGGCGGCAACCGAGGATCGGGAAATGGTCGCCGCGCTGGGGGTGGATCAGGCGCGGCTGTTCACCGGCGTGTTCGTCCTCGGCTCCGCCCTTGCCGGGCTGGCCGGGGCGGTCCAGGTCCCGCGTGAGGCGGTCAATCTGGGCATGGATCTGACCATGATCGTCGAAGCCTTTGCCGTGGTGGTGATTGGCGGTATGGGCAGCATCGGCGGGGCCTTCCTGGCCGCGCTGCTGATCGGGATGCTGCAAAGTTTCGGCGTGCTGATCTTCCCCAAGCTGACCCTGGTGCTGGTGTTCCTGGTCATGGCCATAGTTCTGATGCTGCGGCCGCAGGGGCTGCTGGGCCGGGTGCAGCACACGGCGCACGGCATCGCCGGGCCGGGCGAATCCCAGGGTGTGCTGCGCTTCAAATCGCGCGGGCCGCTGATGCTGGCGGGCGGCGTGCTGCTGTTTCTGGTGCTGGCAACCGCGCCGGTCTGGCTGGGCGATTTCTGGCTGGGGGTGGCGACCGAAACCATGATTCTGGCGCTGTTCGCCGCCTCCCTCCATTTGATGATGGGGCCGGGCGGGATGACCAGCTTCGGCCATGCCGCGTTTTTCGGCCTGGGTGCTTATGGCGCGGCGCTGGCGATGCAGGCGGCGGGTGGATCGGGCGTGCTGGCGCTGGTCACGGCCATATTGATGCCGGGGCTGACGGCGCTGATCTTCGGGCTGGTGGCGGTTCGCCTGACCGGGGTGTATTTCGCCATGCTGACCCTGGCGTTGGCGCAGATCGTCTGGTCCATCGCCGTGCAATGGATCGCCGTCACCGGCGGCGATAACGGCATTCTGGGTGTGCAGATGCAGGGCTGGCTCGGCGGGCGAGAGGCGTTCTATTTCCTGACCCTGGTGCTGGTGACCCTGGCGCTGGCCGCGATCCGCCATCTGGTATTCAGCCCCTTCGGCCTCAGCCTGCGGGCGGTGCGCGACCATGCCGCCCGGGCGGCGGCATCCGGGATGGATGGGGCCCGCATCCGGCAGGCGGCGCTGGGCTATGCCGGGATGTTGGCCGGTTTGGCCGGCGGGCTGTACACGCTGGCGAAAGGCAGCGCCTTTCCCAATGTCGCCGCCGTCGCACAATCGACCGATGCGCTGGTGATGGTGCTGCTGGGCGGGATGGAAAGCCTGATGGGGCCAGTGCTGGGGGCGGCCGTCTATCATACCGCGCTCGCCAAGCTGATGAGCGTCACCGTCTATTGGCGGGCGCTGATCGGCCTGCTGATCCTGGCCCTGGTCGTGCTGCTGCCCTTCGGTCTGGCGGGCGGGCTGCGGCGCCTGCACCTGCGCCTGCGCCACCGGATGGAGGAGCTGTGACATGCCCGCGCCGATCCTGAATGCCGAAGGGCTGGTCAAACGCTATGGCGGGGTGCATGCGGTCGATGGCGTCAGCCTGTCGGTGGCGCCGGGTGAATTGCTGGCGCTGATCGGGCCGAACGGGGCGGGCAAAAGCACGCTGTTCAATCTAATCTCCGGCCAGACGCTGCCCGATGCCGGGGCGGTGCGGCTGGGCGATACCGTGATTACCGGCCTGCCACCGCACCGGCTGGCACGCAAGGGCCTGGGGCGCAGCTTCCAGATCACCGGCAGCTTCGCCAGCCTGACCGTGCGGGAGGCGATTCAAGCCGCCCGCATCGCCCGGCTAGGCCGCAGTCTGCGGGCGTTCGGCTTCGCCAGCCGGGTGGCGCGGCAGGATGTCGATCATCTGATCCATCTGGTCGGGCTGGACGCCCTGGCCGACCGTGTCTCCGCCACCCTGTCCTATGGCGATCTGAAACGGGTGGAACTGGCCATTGCCCTGGCGGGGGAGCCACGCGTTCTGTTGATGGACGAGCCGACCGCAGGCATGGCCCTGGCCGAACGCAAGGCGCTGATGGCGCTGGTCAGCGCGCTGGCCCGGCAGGCATCCATCGGCATCCTGTTCACCGAACATGACATGGATATCGTGTTCGGCCATGCCGACCGGGTGCTGGTGATGGCGCGCGGGGCACTCATCGCCGCCGGCAGTCCGGCAGAGGTGCGGGCCAATCCGGCGGTGCGCGCGGTCTATCTGGGTGGTTCCTTGGGGGCGGATCATGTTGCATCTGCATGAGGTCGACCTGCGCTATGGCCGGGCGCGCGTGCTGTTCGGCATCAGCCTGGCGGTGGCGGCGGGCGAAGTTGTCGCGCTGCTGGGGCGCAATGGCGCGGGCAAATCCTCCACCCTCAAGACCATCATGGGGCTGGTGCCGTCCGATGCCGGGTCGATCCTGTTCGATGGCGTCGATATCGCCCATCTGCCCACCTTCCGCATTGCCCGCGCCGGGCTTGGCTATGTGCCGGAGGACCGGCGCATTTTCACCGATCTGACCGTGACCGAAAACCTGCTGGTCGGCCGCAAGTCGGGACAGCCCGTCGATGGCGACGCTGGATCGGCGCGGCCCGGCTTCGATCTGGAACAGGCGTTCGATCTGTTCCCGGCGCTGGCGGAGATGCGGCATCGCCCGGCCGGACGCATGAGCGGCGGGGAACAGCAGATGCTGACCCTGGCGCGCACCCTGATGGGCAATCCGCGCCTACTGCTCCTGGACGAGCCGTCCGAAGGGCTGGCCCCGCTGATCGTCCAACAGATGGCCGAAGCCCTGGCCCGGCTGAAGCGCGACGGGCTGACCATTCTGGTATCGGAGCAGAATCTGGGCTTTGTCGGCGCGCTGGCCGACCGGGCCTATGTGCTGGAGCGCGGTCATATCGTCCATCACGGCCCGATGACCGAAATTCTGGCCGATGAAACCATCCGCATGGCTTACCTTGCTGCCTGAATAGAAGGCAGGTCATCCCAGAATTGACATGGTTGCGGATCTAGATTGCGATACGCGCACCATGGATTAATCGATTGGGATGATGAATATGCGTCGTTCGATACTCTTGTCCTGTACCGCTGTTTTGGCCTTGACCATTCCAGTCATTGGCCTGCGGGCCGAGGCTGGCCCCGCCAAGCTGGACCGGGTGGTGATGTTCAGCAGCGGCGTTGCCTTCTACGATCACAGCGTGGAGGTGGAGGGCAGCGGCACCGTGACCCTGACCCTGCCGCGCGCCCATATCGACGACGTATTGAAAAGCCTGATCGTCAACGACCCGGCAGGCGCGCCGGTCAGCCTGTCCCTGGTGGCCGATGCAACCGGGGAAGGCGAAGCCAGCGCCAACCCCTTTGCCGTCGGCGCGGTCGGCAGCCTGGAAGCCGTGCTGGACCGGCTGATCGGCCAATCCCTGACCCTGACCGGCCCGCGCACCCTGCGCGGACGCCTGCTGGCGGTTCAGCCGGTGGACGAACCGGTCGGCAGCGATGGGCGCACGATCACCCGTTTCCGCCTGGCCCTGGTGGGCGAGGATGGCATGCAGCAGGCCATGCTGCACGAGGTGGGGGCCATCCGCATCGACGATACGGCCCTGCAGGCGCGGCTGGATGAAGCGATCCGCGCGGCAGGCAGCCAGCGCGACGCCCTGACCCGCGCGGTGACGCTGACCATCGGCGCACCCGCCGCCGGATCGGGCGACAAGCGGCAGGTACGCTTTGGCTATGTTGCGGCGGCCAGCCTGTGGAAGGCCAGCTATCGCCTGGAACTGGGCGCCAGTGGTACAAATTCCAATTCGGAGCAGGGGGGCGGAACCGCGCGCCTGCAAGGCTGGGCCGTGCTGGAGAATGTGACCGGGCGCGACTGGCAGGATGTCAGCCTGACCCTGTCATCCGGCGATGCCTATAGCGTGCGTCAGGCGCTGTACCAAACCTATCTGATTGATCGGCCCAGCCTGCCGGTCGAACTGCCCAACGGCCGACTGCCGCCGCGCGATGGTGGATCGATTCCGCTGGCCCAGGCCGCGCCTGCGCCGCGCGGTGTGGCCCCCGCCGGGTCCGCCGCCGCCAAGCAATCGTTCGAGGACGGGAATGGGGATGGCTATGCCGCCCAGGCGGCGAGCAGCGCCGCCATGCCCGCTACCAGTATGCCCAACACCAGTCTGCCTCGACCTGCCCCACTGCCCGAAGCAAGTGTTCAGGCGGAGGGTGGGCAGATCGAATTCACCCTGCCCCAGCGCATCACCCTCGGCGCCGGGCGCAGCCTATCGGTCCCGCTGGTGGACCGGGCCATGCCGGCCCGCGCCCTGCGGCTGGTGCCCGCCGGCGGCGGCAAGGCCCAGGCGGCAGTCGAACTGCGCAATGCGGGCGAGGCCGCGCTGCCGCCCGGCGCGGTCACGGTCTATGGCGGCCCCAATGCCGCCGCCCGCAGCTTCCTGGGCGATGGGCGGCTGGGCTTCTTCCCCAAGGGCGAGACCCGGCTGATTTCCTATGCGGTCGATTCCCGCCTGACCGTGCTGCCCACCCTGTCGAGCGAGCAGGGTCAGGTTACCGGCACCGCCAGCGGCGGCATCCTGCGCATCACCCGCACCCAGCGCACGATCCGCGAGCTGCCGGTTCGCCTGCCGCCGGACGAAGCGCTGACCCTGGTGGTGCAGGTGCCGCGCGGCCCGTTGGGGGAAACCCTGACCGCACCGGAGGGGGCCACCGTCACCCAGAGTGCCGATGGGTACCGGGTCGAAAAGCCCCTGGCCGCCGGGGCGGTGGAAACCATCCGCATCGTCAGCGACACCCCCGTGGAGGAAGTGATCGAGCTGAGCCGCCCGAGCTGGCTGCAGCGCCTGCGCGTTCTGCTGTCGGCCCCGCAACTGGATGCCAAACTGCGGCAGGCGATCGAACCGCTGGTGCCGCTGGACGAAGCGCTGACCCGCGCGACGGCCAATCGGCAGGCGGAGGATGAGCGGCGGGCGACCCTGCTGAAAGAGCAGGAGCGGCTGCGCGCCAACCTTCAGGCGGTTCCCGCCGGATCCGATCTGCATAAGCGCTATCTGCGCGATCTGGGACAGATGGAGGATGACATCACCCGGAACCGCCAGTCGCTGGAGGCGGCACGGGTGGCGGAAGCCGGGGCGCAAAAGGCCCTACAGGAATTTGTAGCCGGGCTGCGCCTGTAGTTTCTATGCTGCGGTATGCGCCGCACACCGATTGAAGCCGACCCGGCAAAGACCCCTCCAGAGGAGACCCCAGGTGCCATCCGGGCTGCGATCCGGGACCATGCCCTGGGCCTGGGGTTCGATGCCTTTGGCATCGCCCCGGCCCACTTGTCCGACGAAACCCGCCAGCGCCTGCGCGCCTTTCTGGTCGCCGGCAAACATGGCGACATGGGCTGGATGGCGGAAACCGAGGATCGGCGCGGCGATCCACAGATCCTGTGGCCCGAAGCGCGCAGCGTGATCGTGCTGGGGGTTAACTATACCCCGGCGGAAAACCCGCTCCATCGCCTGGCTCACCGGGATCGTGGCGTGATTTCGGTCTATGCGCAGAATCGCGACTATCACGATGTCATCAAGACCCGGCTGCGGATGCTGGCGCGCTGGATCCATGAACGGTTCGGGGCGGGGGTCAAGCTGTTCGTCGATACCGCCCCGGTGATGGAAAAGCCGCTGGCGCAGCAGGCGGGGCTGGGCTGGCAGGGCAAGCATACCAATCTGGTCAGCCGGGAACATGGCTCATGGCTGTTTTTGGGAGAGGTGTTCACCACCCTGGATCTGCCGCCCGACCCGCCCCAGACCGACCATTGCGGCCAATGCCGCCGCTGTCTGGACGCCTGCCCGACCCAGGCCTTCGATGCGCCCTATCAACTGGATGCCCGGCGCTGCATTTCCTATCTGACCATCGAACATAAAGGCCCGATCCCGGTGGCGCTGCGCGCCCGGATGGGCAACCGGATCTATGGCTGCGACGATTGCCTGGCGGTCTGCCCGTGGAACAAGTTTGCCCGCCGCCATCGGGAGGCCGCCTTTCTGCCCCGGATCGAACTGACCCTGCCGCACCTGATCGATCTTGCCCAACTGGACGATGCGGGCTTCCGCATGGTGTTTTCCGGGTCGCCGATCAAGCGCATCGGCCGCAACCGCCTGGTCCGCAACGTCTGCATCGCCCTGGGCAACAGTGGGGCACAGACGGCCCTGCCGGTGCTGAACCAGCTGCGGCATGACCCCGATCCGACAGTGGCCGAGGCGGCGGAGTGGGCCATCCACACCATTGCAGCGGCACCGCCGGTCCATTCCTGATCGCCCCCGCACCCCGTGCCACCCGCGCCTGGGGCATGGCAGCCCCCCATTTCCTGCAATTTGCAGTTTGGGCCGCTTCGCATACCGTTTTTATCGACGCGAAGCAGCCGGTCGGACAGCGCGTCACCGACCATGATGGAGAGTATGATGACTGCACCCGCAGTGCGTCCGCGCGTACCCTATTTCTCTTCCGGCCCCTGCGCCAAGCGCCCCGGCTGGACCCCCGAAATCCTGAAAAACGCCATCCTCGGCCAATCGCATCGCGGCAAGGCCGGCAAGGCCCGCCTGGCCGAAGTGATCGAGCTGACGCGCGCCGTGCTGGGCGTGCCGGCCGAATACCGCATCGGCATTGTGCCCGCCTCGGATACCGGGGCGGTTGAGATGGCCCTGTGGTCGCTGCTGGGGCCGCGCCCGGTCGATATGCTGGCCTGGGAGAGTTTCGGCGCCGAATGGGTGACCGATGTGGTCAAACAGCTCAAACTGCCGAATGCCCGCGTTCTGAAGGCCGGTTATGGCGAGATTGTCGATCTGACCCAGGTCAATCCTGCTCACGATATCGTGTTCACCTGGAACGGCACCACATCCGGTGTGCGCGTGCCCAATGCCGACTGGATCGCCGATGATCGCGCCGGGCTGACCATTTGCGATGCGACCTCGGCCGCCTTTGCCATGGACCTGCCCTGGTCGAAGCTGGATGTCGTCACCTTCTCCTGGCAGAAGGTGCTGGGCGGGGAAGCCGCCCACGGGATCCTGATCCTGGGCCCGCGCGCGGTGGAGCGCCTTGAAAGCCATACCCCCGCCTGGCCGCTGCCCAAGATTTTCCGCCTGACCAAGGGCGGCAAGCTGATCGACGGCATTTTCAAGGGCGAGACGATCAACACCCCGTCCATGCTGTGCGTGGAAGATTACCGCGACGCACTGCTGTGGGCGCAGCAGGTGGGCGGGCTGAAGGGCCTGATCGCCCGGTCGGAAGCCAATCTGGCGGCCATCGCCGCCTGGGTCGCCAAAACCCCGTGGGTGGATTTCCTGGCGATCGATCCGCGCACCCGCTCCTGCACCTCCATCTGCCTCAAGGTGGTCGATCCCTGGGTTCAGGACCTGTCGGCCGAAGGCCAGGCCGATATCGCCAAGAAGATCACCGGTCTGTTGGAAAAGGAACAGGTGGCGTTCGACATCGGCGCCTATCGCGATGCCCCGCCGGGCCTGCGCATCTGGGGCGGCGCAACGGTGGAAACCGCCGATATCGAGGCGCTGCTGCCCTGGCTCGACTGGGCCTTCGCCAAGGTCAAGGCCGAAGCCTCAGCCGCAGCCTGACCCCCCTATCCGTTTCCCTGAATACCATGCGGGCGGCGCTGTTCCGGGCTGCCGCCCCATCCCCCCTGATTGTGGAGAGTATCCATGCCCAAGGTTCTGATTGCCGATAGCCTGAGCCCCCGCGCGGTCGAAATTTTCAAGGCGCGCGGTGTCGATGTGGACGTGAAAACCGGCCTGAAGCCGGATGAGATCAAGGCGATCATCGGCCAGTATGACGGCCTGGCCATCCGGTCGGCCACCAAGGTGACCGCCGATATCATTGCCGCCGCCCCCAATCTGCGGGTGATCGGCCGGGCCGGGATCGGCGTCGATACGGTCGATGTGCCGGCCGCCACTGCGCGCGGCATCGTGGTGATGAACACCCCGTTCGGCAATTCGATCACCACCGCCGAACACGCCATCG
>CAYRWZ010000078.1:0-5450 GCA_964428065.1 uncultured Comamonadaceae bacterium
CCTAGGGCACCGCTGCCTCCGCATACGCGTAGAGCAGCTTGGCCCCGTGCTTGATGATGCCGCCATATTCCTGCGCCGTGCCCGGCAGGAAGCCCGGCACATCGACGAAGGTGCAGATCGGGATATTGAAGCAGTCGCAGAACCGCACGAAGCGCGCCGCCTTGGTGGCGGATGCGATATCCAGACACCCGGCCAATACCATCGGCTGGTTGGCGACAATCCCCACCGTCTGCCCGTTCAGCCGCCCGAACCCTGTGATGATGTTGCGGGCATAGGTCGGTTGCAGCTCGAAAAACTCGCCCTCGTCAACCAGCTTCTCGATCAGCTCCTTCATGTCGTAGGGCTTGTTCGGATTGGCCGGGATCAGGGTATCCAGCGACGGCTCCTGCCGGTCCACCGGGTCGGAGGTCGGGCGGACCGGCGGCTTTTCCCGGTTGTTCGACGGCAGATAATCCAGGAACTGGCGCAGCAGCAGAATCGCCTCGACATCGTTTTCGAAGGCAAGGTCGGCAACGCCCGATTTGGCGGTGTGGGTGATGGCGCCGCCCAGTTCCTCCTGGGTCACGGTTTCATGGGTGACGGTTTTCACCACATCCGGCCCGGTCACGAACATATAGCTGCTGTCCTTGACCATGAAGATGAAGTCGGTCATCGCCGGGGAATAGACTGCCCCGCCCGCGCACGGCCCCATGATCATCGAAATCTGCGGCACCACGCCCGATGCCAGCACATTGCGCTGGAACACTTCGGCATAGCCGCCGAGGGAGGCGACACCTTCCTGGATGCGCGCCCCGCCGCTGTCGTTCAGCCCGACCACCGGCGCGCCCACCTTCATCGCCTGATCCATGATCTTGCAGATCTTTTCGGCATGGGCTTCGGACAGGGAGCCGCCGAATACAGTGAAATCCTGGCTGAACACGAAAATCAGGCGGCCATTGACCGTGCCGAAGCCGGTGACGACGCCATCGCCCGGCACTTTCTGATCCTGCATGCCGAAATCGCCGCAACGATGTTCGACGAACATGTCCCATTCTTCAAAAGAACCGGGGTCCAGCAGCAGGTCGATCCGCTCCCGCGCGGTCAGCTTGCCCTTGGCGTGCTGCGCCTCCACCCGGCGCTGGCCGCCGCCCGCCCGTGCGCCCGCCCGCTTTTCTTCCAGTTGCCGCAGAATATCCTGCATCCGCGCGTCCCCCTCCCCCGGAAAACCAGTCATTTGCTTTGGGAGTAGCATTCCAGCCGAAGCGGAACAAGCGGCGGGTTGCCGCGCCGAAACGCTGTCGAGAGGGTTTCAGCCGTCACAGAGGGAAAGGAAGCGGGCGGCGTCCTCAATCTCCGCCTTCAGGGCGGCGCGGCGGTCGGCCGCTTCCCAGTCCTCGCCCCAGGCTTCGGCCTGAAAGGTCTCGTCCACCTGCGACAGGGCATAGGCCTCTGCCGCTGAAATCCGCCCATCAACCAGCGCCAGCCCCAGGGCCAGCGATCCGGTGGCCGGAACCGCAACCGCCGCGACCGTCAGACCATGCACCGGCAGGTCTGCCAGCACGGCTGCAATCCGGTCAACCGCCCCGACATCCTGCGCCACCGGCATCAGACCGCTGGTGATGGTGAGGGTCAGCCCGTGGCGGGCCGACAGCCAGTCCAGCACCGGCTGCCACAGCGCCGCCTGGCGCGCGGCCAGGTCGGGCTGATCGTCCCCGGCGCGATAGCACAGCAGATCGGTTTCGATGAAGCGGGCCAGTTCGCCTTCGATCGCCGCGCGGTTGGGGCCGATCCGGTCCAGCATGGTGGCGGCCAGCCGCATCATCGGCATGGTGTCGGGCTGGATGGTATCGCCCTGCGCGGCCCATTCGGCGGCCACCGCTTCGGCCAGGGCGCGGCTGGACAGCACCAGCGGCTGCCCCGCCGGGGTTTTCACCGGGCGGCCATCGAGACGGATGCTAAACCCGCCCGCCTCCTCTGTGCAGGATGCCGATTGATAGAAACGTTTCATCGGTTACAGCGACAGCTTCATGCCCTCGCGGGCCACCACCGCCTGGGGATTGGCGGCGCGCACCTGTTCTTCGATCCCCGCCATGATATCGTCGGTATGGTCCGGCTCATGGTGGAAGATTACCGGCGTCTTCACCCCGGCCGCCGCCGCCACCCGCAGCGCTTCCTGCCAGGTGGAATGGCCCCAGCCGATTTTAGTGTGGAACATCTCGTCGGTATAGGTGGCGTCATAGATCATCGCATCGGCGCCCCGGCACAGATCGACGATCGTCTGGTCCAGGGTGCCGGGTTTATGCTCGGTATCGGTGATGTAGCAGACCGACGCGCCGCCATGTTCGATCCGGTAACCGGTCGCGCCATTGGGATGGTTCAACGGTGCCGTGCGCACCGTGATGTCGCCGAATTTCAGGGTTTCGCCCGACCGGAAATCGGCAAAGCTGATCTTGCCGCCCATCTGGTCCAGCTGGACCGGAAATACCGGGTCGCGCATGGCATGGGCGAAGATAGAGGCAATGCCGCCATTATCGGCCAGATGGCCGGCCATGACATCCAGATGAAACTGGCCAACCCAGGCCGGCGCGAAAAAGGGAAAGCCGACAATATGATCGGTATGGGTGTGCGACATCAGCAGCGTGGCCGCCTTGATGCCCCGTTTCAGGATGTGCTTGCCCAGCTGCCAGATGCCGGTGCCGGCATCGAGAATGAAAAACTGATCGCCCGCCTCAACGCTGACGCACGAGGTGTTGCCGCCGTAAACGATATGGTTTGGTGTGGCGCACGGAAAACTTCCCCTGACCCCCCAAAAAGTCACTTCGACGGCCATGCGCCCGCGGACTCCTTAATTCTTTCTTGTCTTCATAACAAGAAATGCCCCTATCGGAAAGAGGAAGTAAGGGTTTGCGCCCCGATCATGCGCGAGTCTTTGAGGGGAGCCGCCCGGTTCCGAAGATCAGGATCGGCAAGGCCAGCGCAAACAGCAGCAGGATCGACGCCATGCCGGCCCGCTGACTATCGGCCAGGGCCGTCGCCGTTGCCACCATCACCGGGCCAAGGAACGATGTCGCCCGCCCCGCCAGGGTCAGCAGGCCATAAAGCCGCGCTGTCATCTCGGGCGGTGCGACCGTGGCGATATAGGTGCGGCTGGCCGATTGCACCGGGCCGAAAAACGCCCCCAGCGCAAGGCCCAGGGCCCAGAACTGGTCTTTCCGGTCCACCAGCAACAGCCCAGCCCCCAGCGCCAGGATCGCCAGCAGGCTGACGATCAGCACCCGCCGGGCACCGACCCGGTCCTCGATCAGCGCGAAGCCGACCGCGCCCAGACCGGCGGTCACGTTGAGGGCGATGCCGAATTGCAGCACTTCTTCCGTCGTCATGCCGAACTGCCCGGCGGCATAGATCCCGCCGAAGCCGAACACCGTGTTCAGCGCGTCGATGTAAAGGGTATTGGCGACCAGGAACCACAGGACCCGGGGATGGCCGCGCACTTCGCGCCACAAATCGGCCAGATTGCGCCACACGGCCCGCAGGGAGTGCCGAAGCGGCATGCCGCCCGGCCTATCCGCCCCGCGATCTGGGGGCGCAAAGCGCAGGATCGGCCAGGTGAAGGCAAAAAACCACAGGCCCGCCGCAACAAAGGCGGCCCGCACCGGCTCCGCCGCTGCCTTGTCCAGCCCGAAGGGGGCCGGATCGGCCAGCACCAGGCCGTACAGAATCGCCACCAGACAGACCAGCCCGCCGGCGTAGCCCACCCCCCAGCCGATGCCGGAGGTGCGGCCGATCCGATCGGGGGGAGAGACGCGCGGCAGCAACGCATTATAGAGGGTCATGCCCAGTTCGAAGGCAATCGTGCCAAGGGCGACCAGCACCAGGGCCAACGGGATATAGGCCGGATCGGGCCGCACGAACCACAGCGCCGCGGTACACAAGGCGGTCACCACCGTCAGCAGCGCCAGCCACGGCTTGACCCGCCCGCTGGCATCGACCACCGCACCCAGCAGCGGGCTGGCGATGGCAATGATCAGGGCGGCCAGCGCCATGGCATTGCCCCAGGCAGTGGTGCCCCTGACCGGATCGCCCACCACGCCTTGCGTGAAATAGGTGGCGAACACGAAGGTCAGCACGACCGTGGGGAAGGCGGAATTGCCCCAGTCGTACAGGTACCAGGCAATCCGGCCGCGCCGACTGGTTGGAATTGAGCCGGAGGGGATGGGAGAAGCAGCGACACTCATGATGCCGGTCACGCTATCGGCTTTGACATGGCTTGCCAATCCCGGTTTGATCAGGGCGTTCGTGATTGCAGAGGGCGCCATGACCGCCAAAACCCTCCATATCCGCTGCGGGGACGACCTGCGTGCGCCCCTGGCTGGGGCCGATTTGCCGGGGGATTACCTGACCTATCTGGAGCCGCTGTGCGACGGGCCGACGCCGGACCATTGGCAGGGCGACGACTGGACGCGGGAACGCGCCCTGTGGCTGGCCGACCGCTATGGGGAAATTCTCGCCTCCATCCTGGGTCACTATGCCCATCAGCAGGAGATGCTGGGCCGCCTCGCGTCATATGAGGAGGTCGTGCTGTGGTTCGAGCATGATCTGTTCGACCAGTCGGTGCTGATCGATCTGCTGACCCGGCTGCCCGCCCATCCGGCCGTCACCCTGGTACAGGCCGATCGCTTTCTGGCGCCGATGACCCGGCGGGAATTGCGCGGCCTGTATCGGCGGCGCCAGCCGGTGAGCGAGGCACAGATCACGCTGGCCCGCACGGCGGTCAGCGCCTGGCGGGCGCCGGATCCGACGCGCCTTGCCATGCTGGCCGGGCGGGTGGATCTTGCCCTGCCACATCTGGCCAGCGCCATCCGCCGTCATCTGGCCAACCTGCCGGGGGTGGACGACGGGCTGTCGATGACCGAACGGCTGGCCCTGCGCGCGGTTGCCGATGGCGCAGTGACGGATGGCCAGGTCTTTACCAAGGTCAGCCAGATGGAACCCGCAGCCTGGCTAGGGGATATAATGTTCTTTCCGGTTCTACGCGATCTGGCGGGCGGGATGCGCCCCCTGTTGGCGCAAGAGGGCGGGCGCTGGACCGTCACCCCCGCCGGGGCCATGGTGTTGATGGGACAGGCGGACAATCAGGTGCTGAACCCGCGCGACCGCTGGGTCGGCGGTATCCACCTGACCAACCCGCCCGCCTGGCGCTGGGACTGGCGGAACGATCAGGTGGTACCGGGCTAAGCCCCGGTTCAGCGCCTAAGGGCGCGGCAGGCCCTTGGTCAGACCGTCGAAGAAATTCTGAATCCCGCCGCCGGTTGACGGTTTGGCCGGCTGGGTTTGGGTTGGCTGGGTTTGGGTTGGCTGGGTTTGATTGGGCTGAATCTGGCCCGGCTGGGGCTGGGCCGGCTGTTGTTGGGTGGGTTGTGCGGGCCGGCCGCTGATCGCCTGGGCACACAGCGAGCCTGACCCGGTATTGG
>CAYRWZ010000078.1:5460-8322 GCA_964428065.1 uncultured Comamonadaceae bacterium
CAGCACCATCGGGCAACACCCGGCGAGAACGATGGCCAGCGCCCCGACAATCGCACCCGGATTGATCAGGCCCAGCGCCAACCCGCCCGCTGTTTTCGCCACCCCAAGGGCATCGGGGGCAACCGACGGATCGGCCAGCCGCCCGGTCACCCGGAACGGCGTCGCCAGACTGATCAGGCTGGCCTCGGTCGGTTTGGGGTCCAACAGCATATCCAGTGTTTCCTGCCCCAGATTGATCGTCCCGGTGCCCTGCACCGTCACATTGCCGGTTTCCAGCAGCAAGGTGCGCGATGTCGCCACCCCACCGGCAATGTCGAACCGGGAGACCAGGCAGCGCAGCTGCGCATTGGCGCCGACCGAGCTGCCCGGCAGCAGGAATTTCAGCAGATCCGCCGCCAGTAGATCGACATAACGGGTGCTGAGCGTGCCCTGGCCGACAATCACCTGCGTCTGCCCGGACAGGCTGGCGGCCAGATCATGCGGGCTGGCCCCCTTGCCCTGAAGCCGGGCGACCACATCGCCCTTGCCCTCGAACGGCGGCTCCTGCCCCAGCGCCTTGAACAGGGTGCCGAACTCCACCGCCTTGGCATCCAGCACCAGCGCCGCCGCCTTGCCGTCGATGGATCCTTCGACGGCAATCGCGCCCCCGGCAAAACCGAAGCGGCTGGGCCGCAGGGTCAGGGCCCCGCCGCGCAGGGCAGCCGCCAGCGTCAGATCCCGCATTTCCTGCCCATCGGGCAGGCGCAGCAGGCCGGTGGACAGTTTTGCCTCGCCATCGACCAGCGTCAGCGCCGCAAGATCCAGCGGTTCGCGCGGAAATACGGTCGTATCGCGCCGGGCGCCGCGCTGCGTGGCGGGCTGGGCCGATGCCTGATCCGGCTTGGCCGCCGGTGCGGGCAACAGGGCGGTCAGGTCGATGGCCGGGCTGGTCAGATCGGCGTCGATGCGCGGCACGGCGCCGTTGAGCGCCAGGGCGATCCGCCCTTTGATATCGGTCTGGCCCCAGCGCAGCTCCATATCCCGCACGCTGGCATTGGCTGCGGTCCCGGACAGGGTGCCCCGGAAGGTCAGCGGCTGCGGATTGGCGATGGTCTGGCCGAAGGCGGCGGCCAGTTCTTCCGGCTTCGGCGCGTCCAGCGCCATCGCCAGGGTCACGCTTTCCGCGCCTTGCAGGCCAACCGTGCCCGATGCGCTGGCCTTGGAACTGCCCAGCGTGATGGTCATATCCTTCAGGGTCAGTCGGGCCGGGGTGACGGACAGGCCGCCCGCCGCACTGGCCTTGGGCAACCCCGCCAGCATCGGCTGCTTCAACAGGCCGGCCAGGCCATCCAGCCGGTCGGCACTGGCGGTCAGCGCCAGATCGGCCGTACCGGCCGCCGTTCCCGCCCCGATTTGGCCTTTGACCTCCAGCTTCACACCGGCAACCGACCCGGCCATGGCAAGCGGCAGTTCAACGGTCTCCGCCCCGCCCAGCAAACCGGCCAGACCGCCCAGCGTTCCCTTGACATCGACTGGCACGCCATCCAGCGCCCCGGTCAAGGCAAAGGGCGCCGCGGCATCGCCGCCCCCGTCCATCGGGGCAAGGGAAAACCGCGCCTCTTTCACCTCGATCGTCTGGCGCGCCTTGCTGCGTGCATCGGCATAGACCAGCCGCCCGTCCAGCACACGCACATCGCGCAGCACCGGCACCGCACCCGGCTGATCGGCAGCCGGGGTGGCCGGAGTTGACGGCGACGTTGACGGCGACGTTGACGGCGACGTTGACGCCGAGGTTGACCCTGGAGCCTGAGCCGGGCCGAACTGCCAGTTGGCCCGCCCGCGCGCATCCCGTTCCAGCACCAGATCGGCCTTGCCCAGGATCAGCCGTTCGACCACCAGCTGCCGGTCGCGCAGCAGCGGCAGCAGCGCCACTTGCACTTCCAGTCGGCCGACCTTGGCCATCTCTGCCCGGCTGAAGCCGCCCGGATTGGCCAGCACCACATCCTGCGCCACCAGACCGGGGGAAAGCGACAGCGAGATCGACAAGGGGCCAAGCTGCACATCCCGCCCGGTGGCATCGCGGATGGCCCCGGCGATCCGGTCACGATAGGCATTGGGATCGATGGTCAGGATCACGGCGGCAAGGCCAATCCCGGCCAGCACCACCACCCCCACCAGGCCCAGCAATATCGGCTTCAAGCGCATGACATCCCCCTTGGGCATTTAGACCGGCCCGCTATGGCCAGCCCCCTCTGGATAGACTGAGGCTAACGCCCCCCGCCGCCCAAGACCAGTGAGGGATTGCAGGCGGCCGTGCTGCGCCCCCCTCCTAATCGCCCGCTTTGCGGTCCCGCAGCCGCGCCCAGTAATCCAGGCGCTTGCGCACCTCGCGCTCGAACCCGCGTTCGGGCGGATCGTAGAACAGGGGCCGGTCCACCCCATCGGGGAAATAGGACTGGCCGGAAAACCCGTCCGCCGTGTCATGGTCGTACTGATAGCCCTGACCATAGCCCAGGGTCTTCATCAGCTTGGTCGGCGCGTTCAGGATATGGGCGGGCGGCATCAGCGATCCGGTCTCCCGCGCCATGCGCGCCGCCGCCTTGGTCGCCACATAGGCGGCATTGGATTTGGGCGCGGTGGCGAGGTACAGCACCGCATTGGCCAGCGCCAGTTCGCCTTCGGGGGAGCCGAGCCGGTCATACGCCTCCCACGCGGCAATCGCATGGGTCAATGCCTGCGGATCGGCCAGGCCGATATCCTCCACCGCAAACCGGGTCAGGCGGCGGGCGATGAAATGGGGGTCCTCCCCACCCAGCAACATCCGCTGAAACCAGTACAGCGCGGCATCCGCGTCCGACCCGCGCAGGGATTTATGCAGGGCGG
>CAYRWZ010000078.1:8416-11239 GCA_964428065.1 uncultured Comamonadaceae bacterium
CAATGTCGAGCGGGCGGCGTCGATCGCCTCGACCAGGTTGAGGATATAGCGGCCATCGCCATCGGCCATAGCAATCAGCGCCTGCCGGGCATCCGACGTCAAGGGCAAGGCCTGGCCCAGCGCAGCCTCCGCCCGTTGCAGGATCGCCTCCAGCGCGGCCGCATCCAGCCGCCGCAGCACGAAAACCGGCGCACGGCTGAGGACGGCGGCGTTGAGCGAGAAGGACGGATTTTCGGTCGTCGCGCCGATCAGCACCACGGTGCCATCTTCGACATAGGGCAGAAAGCCATCCTGCTGGGCGCGGTTGAACCGGTGGATTTCGTCGATGAACAGCAGGGTGCCACGCCCCATGGCGCGCCGGTCGCGCGCGGCATCGAACACCTTGCGCAGGTCGGCCACCCCGGACAGCACCGCCGACAGCGGCGCGAACTCCAGATCGCAATGATCGGCCAGCAGCCGGGCCAGGGTCGTCTTGCCGCAGCCGGGTGGCCCCCACAGGATCATGGAGGTCAGGCGCCGCGCCGCAATCATCCGGCCAATCGGCCCGTCCGGACCCAGCAGATGATCCTGCCCGGCAATCTCTGCCACCGTTTTCGGGCGCAGCCGGTCCGCTAACGGGCGGGGGGCATCGCTGGCGAACAGGCTGGACATGGCGCTTTGCCTGCCGCCGCCTAGGGGGTGATGACGGTGGTCAGGGTTTCGGTGCCCCGACGGATGGAAATGCGCCAGCGCTGCCCGCCGGCCTCCAGCGCCGTGCGCAGCCCGCGCACCGAATCGATCTCCTGCCGGTTGATATCGACCACGATATCGCCCGGTTGCAGCCGCAGCCGGGCCGCATTGCTGCCGCGCGGCACGTCGGTCACGATCACGCCGCGTGCGGTGACCGGCAGGCCCAGCTCATCCGCCAGCGCGGGCGATAGATTGGCGACCGTCGCCCCCGCCATCGGATGGTTGCCGCGTAGCTGCGTCGTCTCCCGCGCGGGGACTTCCGGCGGCGCCACCGCCGTCAGGCTGGCATCGGTGACGGCCCCGCGCCGCTGCACCTGCAACCGGGCGGTGGAGCCGATGGGCAAGGTGGCAATGCGATAACGCAGCGCTTCCGGGTCTTCGACCGGGCGGCCGTCAATCGCCGTCACCACGTCGCCGCTGCGCAGCCCCGCGCGTTCGGCCGGGCCGCCGGGATAGAGATCGGTGATCAAGGCCCCGCCGGGCCGCGCCAGCCCAAGCGACGAAGCCAGTTCCGCCGTCACCGGCTGGGTGCCCGCACCGAACCAGGCCCGCACCACCCGGGTATTCGGGTTGGCACCGCCTTGCAGCACAGTGCGCACCATATTGGCGGGAATGGCAAAGCCGATGCCGATGGACCCGCCGGAGCGGGAGAAGATCGCCGTATTGATGCCCAGCAGCCGCCCATCCATGCCGACCAGCGCGCCGCCGCTATTGCCCGGATTGATCGCCGCATCGGTCTGGATGAAGAAGGAATAATCGCTGATGCCGGTATTGGTGCGCGCCACGGCGGAGACAATGCCGCTGGTCACAGTTTGGCCGACACCGAAGGGGTTGCCGATGGCCAGGACCAAATCGCCGACCTCCACCGAATCGGAATCGCGCAGTTCCAGCACCGGCAGACGCTCCGCACCGGTATCCACCTTCAGCACGGCCAGATCGGTCCGCTCGTCCCGGCGCACCACCTGGGCGGCGAATTCGCGCCGGTCGGACATCACCACCGTGATCTCGTCCGCCCCTTCGATCACATGATTGTTGGTGACGATCAAGCCATCGGCCTGGAGGATGACGCCCGACCCCAGCGAATTCTGCACCCGTTCCCGGCTGAGGCCCTGGGGCACCCGATCGCCAAAAAACTGCCGGAACAGAGGATCGTTCAGCAGGGCCGAGCCAACCTGCTGCCGGACCACCCGTTTGGTATAGATATTCACCACCGCCGGGGCCGCCCGCTTAACCACGGGGGAGAAGGATAGCAGTACCTGATCGCGGCTGTCTGGCACCGCACGGGTTTGCGCCACAGCCGGGGCCAAGGCATACCCCGCCAGCGCCACACTCACCGCCGCGCCCAATATCCAGTGCCGTTTCATTACCTGCCCCATTCTGTTTGCGCACCAACCAACGGTTTATCGCTGCCCAGTCAGATGACACCAATCCTATGGCGGATTTTGGTCAAAGAAAAAGGGGCCTCCCAAGCGGGAAGCCCCTGATAGTCAACCGAACCGCCCGGTTAGGCAGCCGCAGCGGCGGCCTGCTCCAGCTCGGCAGCGCGGGCCTTGTCGCCGGCGCCCTTGGCGGCCACATCGCGGTCCACCAGCTCGATCACGGCCATCGGCGCGGCATCGCCATAGCGGAACCCGGCCTTCAGGACGCGGGTATAGCCGCCGGCGCGGTCGGCATAGCGCTTGGCAATGGCATCGAACAGCTTGGCCGTCACGGCTTCATCGCGCAGCAGCGCGAAGGCCTGGCGACGGGCATGCAGATCGCCACGCTTGCCCAGGGTGATCAGCTTTTCCACGATCGGACGCAGATCCTTTGCCTTGGGCAGGGTGGTGGTGATCTGCTCGTGCTGGATCAGGGCAACGGCCATGTTGTTGAACATCGCCTTGCGGTGGCTGGTGGTGCGGTTCAGCTTACGACCGCTAACTCCGTGACGCATGTTTCACTCTCCTACAGGGCCGCGGTGGGCCGTATCTGACGATCTAAGGGCGATCAATAAGGCTCTTCGAGGCGTTTGGCCAGATCTTCGATATTCTCCGGCGGCCAGCCCGCGACTTCCATGCCCAGATGCAAGCCCATCTGCGACAGCACTTCCTTGAT
>CAYRWZ010000079.1:0-11096 GCA_964428065.1 uncultured Comamonadaceae bacterium
CTTGGTGGCGGTGGCGCTGCCGGGACGAAGCGCGATCGCGACATCCTTGACGCCGCTGTCACGCAGGTTCTGCGCATGGGCATGGCCCTGGCTGCCATAGCCGACAATGGCGATCTTCTTGTCCTTCACCAGGTTAACGTCGGCGTCCCGTTCATAATACACACGCATGGAAGTCGGTCCCTTTGTTGGTCGTTTGGGCGTTTGAAAACTGAAGGGGGTGGAAGGCTACAGCGAAGTGCCGTTCAGCCCATCGGTCCCCCGGGCAATGGCGACGATCCCGGTCCGGCTGACCTCGATCAGCCCCAGCGGCACCATCAGATTGACGAAGGCGTCGATCTTTTCCGGGCTGCCGGTCACCTCGAACACGAAACTTTCGATGGTCGAATCGATGACATGGGCGCGGAAAATATCGGCAATGCGCAGCGATTCCACGCGCTTTTCCCCGGTGCCGCGTACTTTGATCAGCGCCAGCTCGCGCTCCACATGCGGGCCTTCCAGGGTCAAGTCGCGCACGGCATGGACCGGCACCAGCCGGCCCAACTGCGCCTTGATCTGTTCCACCACCATGGCCGTGCCACTGGTGACGATAGTGATGCGCGACAGGTGGCGGGCGTCGTTCACCTCGGCCACCGTCAGGCTTTCGATGTTATAGCCGCGGCCGGAAAACAGGCCGATCACGCGGGCAAGCACGCCGGGCTCGTTATCCACCAGCACGGCCATGGTGTGTCGTTTCACCGGATCCACGTCGGGCATCCTTTCCTGGTCTTTATCAACGTTTGGGGGCGACTGTCGGGAATGGCGCGGCCGGTTAGACCAGCACCATCCCCTCCTCTGTCGCCTTGGGATCGGCCCGGTCTTCCGGCCCCAACAGCATTTCATTATGCGCCGCGCCCGACGGGATCATCGGGAAGCAGTTTTCCTTCTGATCGACGCAGATATCGGCAATCACCGGGTGCGGCGTTTCGATCATCGCCTTGATCACATCGTCCAGCTCGCTCGCTTTGGTCGCGCGCAGGCCGACCGCGCCAAAGGCTTCGGCCAGCTTGACGAAATCGGGCAGGGCGGCGGAATAGCTTTCCGAATAGCGACCGCCATGCAGCAGTTCCTGCCACTGGCGCACCATGCCCATATATTCGTTGTTCAGGATGAACACCTTTACCGGCAGGCGGTACTGGCACAGGGTGGACATTTCCTGAATGTTCATCAGGATCGATGCCTCGCCCGCGATATCGACCACCAGCGCATCGGGATGGGCGATCTGCACGCCCATGGCGGCGGGCAGGCCATAGCCCATGGTGCCCAGGCCACCGGATGTCATCCAGTGATTGGGCTTGTCGAAGCCGAAATGCTGGGCCGCCCACATCTGATGCTGGCCCACTTCGGTGGTGATGAAGGTATCGCGGCCCTTGGACAGCTCATACAGGCGGCGGATGGCATGCTGCGGCTTGATCACCTCGCCCCGCTGATCGAAGCGCAGGGACTGACGCCGCCGCCATTCCTCGATCTGGCCCCACCACAGTTTCAGGGCGGGGGCATCGATGGTCAGGCTCCGCTGCTTCCAGCGTTGGATCATCACCCGCAGCACCGTGGCGACATCGCCGACGATCGGCACATCGACCCGCACGGTCTTGTTGATCGAGGACGGATCGATATCGATGTGGATCTTCTTGGAATTGGGGGAGAAGGCGTTGAGCCGCCCAGTCACCCGGTCGTCGAACCGCGCGCCGATGTTCAGCATCACGTCACACCCGTGCATGGCCAAATTGGCCTCGTAGGTGCCGTGCATGCCCAGCATGCCCAGGAACTGGGAATCCGACGCCGGATAGGCGCCCAGGCCCATTAGGGTCAGGGTGATCGGCACCCCGGTCAGCCGGGTAAATTCGGTCAGCAGGGCCGAAGCTTCGGCCCCGGAATTGATCACCCCGCCCCCGGCATAGATCACCGGGCGCTTGGCATTGACCAGCAGGTTCAGCGCGGTATCGATCGCATCGCTGTCGCCTTCGATCCGGGGGCGATAGGTCTTGTGCGCCACTTTCTCCGGCCCGCCATAGGGGCCGGTGGCGAACTGGATATCCTTGGGCAGATCGACCACAACCGGGCCGGGGCGGCCGGTGCGGGCGACATAGAACGCCTCATGCACCACGCGCGACAAGTCATTGATGTCCTTGACCAGGTAATTGTGCTTGGTGCACGGGCGGGTGATGCCGACGGTATCGCATTCCTGGAAAGCATCGTTACCGATCAGGTGGGTCGGCACCTGGCCGGTCAGGCAGACCAGCGGGATCGAATCCATCAGCGCATCGGTCAGGCCAGTCACGGCATTGGTTGCGCCGGGGCCGGAGGTGACCAGTACAACGCCGACCTTGCCGGTGGACCGGGCATAGCCTTCCGCCGCATGGACCGCCGCCTGTTCATGGCGCACCAGAATGTGGCGGATCGCGTTCTGCTGGAACAAGGCATCGTAAATCGGCAGAACCGCGCCACCCGGATAGCCGAAAATAACGTCTACACCCTGGTCCTTCAGCGCGCGCAGAACGATTTCGGCTCCTGTCATCATGGGCTGCTGGTCAGACATGGGTACACTCTTCGGTTGGTGACTATCCTGGGTGAATGGACTTGCTATAGCATGATCGGCGCAAGTTTGGACCGAAAGGTCAGCGTTTCTGCGCTATCTCGCCTGTGCAAGGCTTGCACGGTTACGGGGATTCACCGTACCGGTCAACCGTTTTTGCAAATAATCGAAAAAATTTCATCCCTGAAATTGGAATATTCTTGCGCACCCCCTATGCGCGCAGCGGGCAGCTGGCGGCGGAAAAAGGTGCATTGGCGCTTAGCATACTGCCGGGTTGCCGCCTGGGCCAGCGCGACCGCCTGGGGCAGATCGACCCGGCCCTGACTATATGCCAGCAATTCCGGCACACCGACAGCCTTGCCCAATGGGCTTTCGGGCAGCAGGTCCGCCAGCGGTGCCAGTTCCTCCAGCGCGCCTTGCTCGATCATCTGCCACAGGCGGGCATCGATGCGCTGATGCAGCCAGGCGCGATCCGGCATCAGGATATAGGTGCGGAACGCCACCCCCGGCGGCGGGCCGGAACGCGGCGCGGCGATCCAGTCGGAAAACGGCCGTCCGGTGGCCCGGCACACTTCCCACGCGCGGGTCAGGCGCTGGGTATCGCTGGGCGGCAGGCGCGCGGCCGTCGCCGGGTCCATGCGGGCCAGTTCGGCATGAAACGCCTCCGCCCCCAGTTCGGTATGACGGGCCACCGCCTCTGCCCGCACCTCCGCCGGAATAGCAGGAATCTCCGACAGCCCCTCGACCAGCGCCTTCAGATACAGCCCGGTTCCGCCGACCAGAATCGGCACGGCCCCGGCGGCATGGGCGGCGGCGATTTCGGCAATCGCCATCACGCGCCAGCGCTGTGCCGTGCAGGTTTCTGCCGCCGGGCCAACCCCGGTCAAAACACCATATAGGCGATGGGGTGCCTGCGCCTCCTCCTCCGGGCTGGGGCGGGCGGTGACGACCGAAAGATCCCGATAGAGCTGCATCGAATCGGCATTGATGACAACACCGCCGATCTGCCTTGCAATCTCCAGCGCCAATGCCGACTTGCCAGAAGCCGTCGGCCCCGCAAGGATGAGGGCCGTTTTTGCATCACCCGCTGTGGATACCGCCGACATGTCTGTTGAGTCCTATTTCGCCGTCCTGATCGCCGCCCCCAACGCTTCCGGTGAGGGCGCGCTGGACGATAGCACGCTTGCCGCGCTGGGGCAGGTGTTGCGCGCGGGACCCGGCATGCCGGCGGCCGGTGCGACGGTCGGCACGCCGCGCTGGCTGGGTGCGGGCGAAGCGGCCGACCTGCCGGTGTCGATCCCGGCAGAGGCAGCGGGATCCCTGCGCCAGGCGCTGGAGGACTGGGCGGCCGGCAAGCCGTTCGATATTGCCCTGGTCAAGGGCGCAGACCGGCGCAAAAAGCTGCTGGTTGCCGATATGGAATCAACATTGATTGAAAATGAAATGCTGGACGATCTGGCCGCCGAAATCGGCATCGGCGAACAGATTGCCGCCATCACCGCCCGCTCAATGCGGGGGGAGATTGATTTCACCACCTCGGTCAAGGAACGGGTCGCCAAGCTGAAGGGGATGCCGAAATCGGTGCTGGATCGCTGCGCCGCCCGTATCCGCCCCATGCCGGGTGCCCATGCGCTGGCCCGCACCATGCGCGCCCATGGCGCCTATACGGTGATCGCATCGGGCGGCTTCACCTATTTCAGCGAGATCGTCAGCCAGATGCTGGGCTTCGACCGGGATGTCGCCAATGTGCTGCGCTTCGATGGCGAGCGGCTGTCGGGCACGCTGGAGGAACCAATCCTGGACCGCGACGGCAAAAAGCAGACCCTGCTGCGCCTGGCCCAGCTGCGCGGTGTCTGGCCGGATGAAACCCTGGGCGTCGGTGACGGGGCCAATGATCTGTCGCTGATCGAAACGGCGGGGCTGGGCGTCGCCTTCCGGGCAAAGCCGATTCTGGCCGCTGCCGCCGATGCCCGCATCACCCATGGCGATCTGACCGCGCTGCTGTACCTCCAGGGCTATCGCAAAGAGGAATTCGTGACCGGCTAGCCCCCTAGCTCATCCGGCCGCGAACCAGAATCTCCCGCTTGCCGACATGGTTGGGCGGGCCGACCACGCCGTCGGCCTCCATCTTTTCCACCAGCCGGGCGGCGCGGTTATAGCCGATCTGCAAATGGCGCTGGATGAAGCTGGTGGAGGCTTTGCGCTCGCGCAGGACCACGGCCACCGCTTCGTCGTACAGCTCGTCGCCGCCGGCATCGTCGCCCGAAAAGCCCGCGCCGCCGGGGCCGCTGCCCGGCCCGCGCTCCTCGCCATCTTCCTCCTCGTCCAGCGTCACCCCTTCGACATAGGCCGGCGCGCCCTGGGATTTGAGGAAGGTGACCACATGCTCCACCTCGCCATCGGAGACGAAGGGGCCATGCACGCGGGTCAGGCGCCCGCCCGCCGCCATGTAAAGCATATCGCCCTGACCGAGCAGCTGTTCCGCCCCGCCATCGCCCAGAATGGTGCGGCTGTCGATCTTGGACGTGACCTGGAAGCTGATCCGGGTCGGGAAATTGGCCTTGATGGTGCCGGTGATGACATCGACCGACGGGCGCTGGGTCGCCATGATCAGATGAATCCCGGCCGCGCGCGCCATTTGGGCCAGGCGCTGGATCGTCGCTTCGATCTCCTTGCCGGCCACCAGCATCAGATCGGCCATTTCATCGACCACGATGACGATATAGGGCAGATGGGTCAGATCGATCTCCTGTTCTTCGAACAGGGTCTGCCCGGCTTCCTTGTCGAACCCGATCGGCACGCGGCGCACCGGCTTTTGCCCGCTGCGCTCCACCTCCGCCACCTTGGCGTTATAGCCTTCGATATTGCGCACGCCCAGCTGGGCCATGGCGCGATAGCGATCCTCCATTTCCCGCACCGCCCATTTCAGCGCGACCACCGCCTTTTTCGGATCAGTCACAACCGGGGTGAGCAGGTGAGGAATCCCATCATAGACCGACAGTTCCAGCATTTTGGGGTCGATCATGATCAGGCGGCAATCGCGTGGCCCATGGCGGAACAACAGCGACAGGATGAAGGTGTTGATGCCAACCGACTTACCCGACCCGGTGGTGCCGGCGATCAACAGATGGGGCATCCGCGCCAGATCGGCCACCACGGGAACGCCGCCGATATCCTTGCCCAGGATCAGGGGCAGGCGTGCCTCCGCCCCGGAATAATCGTCGGACCGCAGCATTTCCGACAGATAGACCATCTCGCGCTGCGGGTTGGGCAATTCGATGCCGATCACGCTGCGGCCCGGCACCACCGCGATGCGGACGGCAATCGCCGACATGGAGCGCGCGATATCGTCGGCCAGACCGATGATGCGGGACGATTTGGTGCCCGGCGCGGGTTCAAATTCATACAGGGTGACGACCGGACCGGGGCGGACATCGACAATCTCGCCCTTGACGTTGAAATCCTGCAACACCGATTCCAGCAGGCGCGCATTGGTATCCAGCGCCTCATCCTCAATCGCCGCTTCGGCGCGCGGCGCGGGATCGGCCAGCAGGGCCACACCCGGCAGGGTGAAAGGCTGATCGGGGGCAATCGCCGGCAACTTGATGATCCGGTCTGATCCGGGTGTTGAGGGGGCGGTTGCTGACGAAGCAGGCGCGGATGGTGTCGGCGGCGGGGCAGCCAGGGCCTCGACCGTCACAGACTCCGCCGCCCAGGCAGGCTGCGGCATTGGAGCCGGGCTGGAGATTGGGGCTGCGTCATCATCGTCGGCGCGATAGTCCCCCCCGTCGCCAAGCACCTCATCGACATCATCGCCCGAAACGGGGGTGGGCGTCCACGCCACCCGGATTGGGGCGGGCGGGATGAAATGTTCGCCGATGGTATCGGCCCGCAGGTCGGGCGTATCCTCATCAACTGCCGGATCGGGATCGGGCTCGGATATGGGGGCAGCTATGGTGACGGGTGAGGGGGCCGGCAGTTGCGCCACCCGGACACGCGCGCTTTCGTCGATGATCGCTTCCAGCAGCGATAGTTTTTCCAGCAGCTCCTCAACAATCGGCTCGGCCGGGTTGATGCTCGGAACGGCAGGCAGGGCTACTGGCACGGGCAGGCTGGGGGCTGCGGAACCGGCTGCGGAACCGGCTGCGGCGGCCGATGGCGCCTCGGTCCGGCCTTTATCCAGCCCTGTTCCATAACCGAGGCCATAGCCGAGGCCGAACCCAACCGCCAGCGCGGTTGCCAGCGCTTCCTCGCCGGTGCCGGTATCCAGCAGCACGTTCCCCACCAGGGCATTGTCCTTCGGCGCTTCGGTCAGCACCCAGCGCAGTGCGCCGGCGGCATCGGGCAACAGGACCAGACGCAGGGCCTGCCCCTCCGTCACCGACCAGCGGTTGAACCCTTCGGCGCTGCGCAGATCCGGCACCCCGCGCAAGGCCCCAGCGACAGGGACCTGTGCCGGCTCATCCTGCCCCATCACGCCCGTGCCCTGCCATTCCCGCGACCCGATTTCCGCCACCATATCCCGCCATCTCCCGCGTCATACGCCGGCGGTTATAGCAGCGGGCGCCCGTGAACAGAAGAAAGAAAGGGGAACGCACGGTCCTTCGAAAGACGTATCGGTTGCGTTTGTAACACTCTGTAACAGCCCGGCGCAGAGTTACCGAGTTGTTACACCCTGGGTGGGGACAGGGGCGCGGGGTGGCGGTAGCATGAGGGTGGTTCGTGCTGTGTGTTGGCACGGGTCCAATCACTGGTGACTCCGGCCGCTTCGCCTTCCCCCCTTTTTGCGCGGGGCGTGCCGGAGACCCATCCATCCGGGAGGAGCAAGTTCCATGACGTATTATCGTGCCAGCCTGAAAGCGGCGGTTCTGGGTTCGGTGTTTTCGCTGGCCGTGGCCGGTTCGGCGGCCGCGCAGCCGACGGCGGAAGTTCTGCATTACTGGACCTCGGGCGGCGAAGCCAAGCCCGTTGCGGCCCTGAAGGCCGATTTCGAAGCCAATGGCGGCAAGTGGATCGACAATGCCGTGGCCGGCGGCGGTGGCGACGCGGCGATGACCGTGCTGCGCAGCCGCGCCGTTGCGGGCGACCCGCCGGCCGCCGCGCAGATCAAGGGCCCGAATATTCAGGAATGGGCCGCGCTGGGCGTGCTGGGCGATCTGGATACCGTGGCCAAGGCGGAAAACTGGGACAAGGTTCTGCCGCCGCAGATCCAGTCGATCATGAAGTACAAGGGCAAGTATGTGGCCGCCCCGGTCAATATCCACCGCGTGGACTGGATCTGGGCGAACCCGGAAGCGCTGAACAAGGTGGGCGCCAAGGTTCCGACCAGCTGGGATGAATTCAACGCCACTGCAGAAAAGCTGAAGGCCGCCGGCATCATTCCGCTGGCTCATGGCGGTCAGCCCTGGCAGGACGGCACCATCTTCGAGGCGGTCGTGCTGGGCATCGGCGGCGCACAGTTCTATCAGGACGCCTTCGTGAAGCATGACGAAAAGGCCCTGGGCGGCGACACCATGGTCAAGGTGTTCGACCAGATGCGCAAGATGCGCGGCTTCGTGGATAAGGATTTCCCGAACCGCGACTGGAACCGCGCCACCGCCATGGTGATGAACGGCCAGGCCGCGATGCAGATCATGGGCGACTGGGCCAAGGGCGAATTCCTGGCCGCCGGCAAGCAGCCGGGCAAGGACTTCCTGTGCGCCCCGACGCCGAGCGCCGGCGGCTATATCCTGAACAGCGACAGCTTCGCCATGTTCAAGGTCAAGGGCGACGACAAGCTGGCCGGTCAGCTGCTGCTGGCCAAGCTGCTGGTTGGCGAGAAGTTCCAGGAAACCTTCAACGTCTTCAAGGGGTCGATCCCGGCCCGTCTGGGCGTGCCGAAGGACAAGTTCGACAGCTGCGCCGTCAAGTCGATGGACGATCTGAACGCCGCGATCAAGGGCAACACCCTGGTTCCGTCGATGGCCCATGAAATGGCCACCAGCGGCGCCGTGCGCGGTGCGATCCTGGACGTGGTGACCCAGCACTTCAACAGCGAAATGTCGTCGAAAGACGCGGTCGCCAAGCTGGTCACCGCCGTGAAGCAGGCGAAGTAATCCTCGCCCCGCCAAAGTAAGGCGTTACCTCTGGTATCGGGTTTGGGGGCGGCAACGGTCCGCCGTCCCCAAGCCCGCCCCGCCCTGCTTTCATATGCGGCACCATCAGGCCGTGTTTACCGAGAATTGGTAAACAGAACCGATGCGGGTTTTTCCAATTTCAGTCTTCGGGTGATCCAATGCGGGACGCGCTGAGATCCAGCCTTTCCAAAGTGGTGGTCGCACCCAGCCTGGCCATCGTGCTGCTGTTCGTCTATGGGTTCATCCTGTGGACGACCTATGTCAGCATGACGCCGTCGCGGATGCTGCCATCCTATGAATTTGTCGGCCTGGATGCCTATTTCCGGCTGTGGCAGATGCCACGCTGGCATGTGGCCATCGGCAACCTGTTCACCTTCGGCGCCATGTTCATCGGCATCAGCCTGGTGATCGGGATCGTGATTGCCGTGATGCTGGACCAGAAGATCCGGGCGGAAGGGGCGCTGCGCACCATCTACCTGTATCCCATGGCCCTGTCCTTCGTGGTTACCGGGACCGCCTGGAAATGGATTTTGAACCCGGGCACCGGCATCCAGCAATTCGTCCGCGATCTGGGGTTCGAAACCTTTGTGTTCGACTGGATCATCCAGGAACAGACAGCGGTCTATACCCTGGTGATCGCCGGGGTGTGGCAATCCAGCGGCTTCGTCATGGCGCTGTTTCTGGCGGCGCTGCGCGGGGTGGATCAGGAAATCATCAAGGCCGCCTATCTGGACGGCGCCAGCCTGCCGCGCATCTATTTCGGCATCATCCTGCCGTCGATCCGGCCCGTTTTCCTGTCGGCCATCGTCATTCTCGCTCATCTGGCGGTGAAAAGTTTCGACCTGGTGGTGGCGCTGACCGGGGGCGGGCCCGGCTTTGCTTCGGACCTGCCGGCCACGTTCATGTACGAGATGACCTTCCGGCGCAATTCGATGAATGTCGGCGCGGCCAGCGCCATGATGATGCTGGCGACCGTGATGGCGATCATCGTGCCCTATCTTTATTCCGAACTGAGGGGAGGCAAGCGTGTCTAGCCTGCAAGATCTTCCCGGCGCGCGCGGGCGCTATGCCATCTTCGGCCGCGTCTTCATCTATGCCATCCTGATTGCCTTCGCGCTGTACTATCTGTTCCCGCTGCTGGTGATGGTGGCGACCTCGCTGAAAAGTTCGGCCGAGATCCGGACCGGCTCGCTGCTCTCCCTGCCGCGCGAAATCAGCTTCGAGGCGTGGGACCAGGCCTGGAACAGCGCCTGCATCGGCGTGCAATGCACCGGCCTTGCGCCCTATTTCCTCAATTCGATGAAGATGGCAGTGCCGGCGGTGCTGATTTCCACCATCATCGGGGCACTGAACGGCTATGCGTTAACCAAATGGCGGTTTCCAGGGGCCAATCTGATTTTCGGACTGATCCTGTTTGGCAGCTTTATCCCGTTCCAGTTGATTTTGCTGCCCATGGCGCAGACGCTGGGCAACCTGGGACTGGCCGGGACGACGACGGGGCTCATCTTCGTCCATATCGTCTATGGCCTGGCCTTCACCACCCTGTTCTTCCGCAACTATTACGTCTCGATCCCGGATGATCTGGTGAAGGCCGCAACCATTGACGGCGCAACGTTTTTCCAGATTTTCTTCAAGATCATGCTGCCGCTGTCCACCCCGATCATTGTGGTGACGATCATCTGGCAGTTCACGCAGATCTGGAATGACTTCCTGTTCGGGGCATCCTTCGCGGCCGGCGGCGCGCAGCCGATCACGGTGGCCCTGAACAACCTGGTGAACACAACCACGGGTGTAAAGAACTATAACGTCGATATGGCTGCCGCCATTATTGCAGCGGCCCCGACATTGATTGTTTACATTCTGGCCGGTAAATACTTCGTCCGCGGTCTGACGGCCGGTTCGGTGAAAGGGTAATCCAATGGCAACGCTGTCCATCAACAATGTCAAAAAGCGTTACGGCAAGCTGGAAGTGCTGAAGGGCATCGATCTGCGCCTGGAGGATGGGGAGTTTCTGGTGCTGCTTGGGCCGTCTGGCTGCGGCAAATCCACCCTTCTGAACATGATCGCCGGGCTGGATACCATCAGCGAAGGCCAGATCACCATCGATGGCCGGGTGATCAACGAGGTTCACCCGAAAGACCGCGACATCGCCATGGTGTTCCAGTCCTATGCGCTGTACCCGAACATGACGGTGGCGCGGAACATCGCCTTCGGTCTGGAAATGCGCGGCATCGGCAAGGATGAGCGCGACCAGGCGGTGCGCAAGGTGGCGGCCCTGCTACAGATGGAACATCTGCTGGAGCGCAAACCGTCGCAACTGTCGGGCGGTCAGCGCCAGCGCGTTGCCATGGGCCGGGCGCTGGTGCGCGACCCCAAGGTGTTCCTGTTCGACGAACCCCTGTCGAACC
>CAYRWZ010000080.1:0-10875 GCA_964428065.1 uncultured Comamonadaceae bacterium
TGCTCCATGATATAGCCGTAGGAGGCAACCGACAGGGCCATGCAGGCGTTCTGCTCCACCAGCAGGATCGTCACCCCCAGATCGCGGTTGATCTGGCGGATGATCGAAAACACTTCCTTGACCAGCAGCGGCGACAGGCCCATCGACGGCTCGTCCATCAGGATCAGCTTGGGTCGTGCCATCAGCGCCCGCCCGATCGCCAGCATCTGCTGTTCGCCGCCCGAAAGGTATCCGGCCAGCCCGGTCCGTTCCTTCAGGCGCGGGAAATAGCGATAGACCATATCGATATCGTCGGCGATGGCGCCGCGATCCTTGCGGGTAAAGGCCCCCAGCTTCAGGTTTTCCAGCGGGGTCATATCGGCCACGATGCGGCGGCCTTCCATCACCTGAAACACCCCGCGCCGCACGATCAGGCCGGGGTCGAGGCCGCTGATCACCTCGCCCTGGAAGCGGACATCACCGCGGGTGATCGCCCCATCCTCGGTTTTCAGCAGGCCGGAAATCGCCTTCAGCGTGGTGGACTTGCCCGCGCCATTCGCCCCCAGCAGCGCGACGATCTGGCCCGGCGGCACCTGCAACGACAGGCCGCGCAGCACCAGGATCACATCGTTATAGACCACTTCGATATTGTTGACCGACAGCATCGGCTGGGTGGCTGATGCGGTTCCCTGGCTTTCCCGGCTTTCCACGGCGATCGGTGCAGCAGTCATGGCATGAGGCCCCTTCACGGACAGATCCTTGCCACCGCCCACCCCCGCCGGATGCAGGGGTGGGGGTGCGCAGCGTTAGCGGCCCAGCCTTACCAGCCGAGCCATTCCGGTTTGCGGCCCAGCTTCACCTCGTCCAGCCGGTCCAGCTTGATCGCGCCGGATTTCATCAGATCGGCCAGTGGCGGTTCGGTTGACCCCTTGACGCTGGTCTTGAACAGCAGGACATCGGTGGTCGGGCGATGGTCTTCCGGCGACCAGGTGGTCGGGCGGCAGACGCCATCCAGACCGGCAGGCACCCAATCCTTCTTGTGATAGAAGGCCTTTTTCAGATTGATGCCGGTGATGCCGCCATTCTTGTCGGCCCAATCCAGCGCTTCCTTCATGTAATAGGCGGTGCAGATCCCGGCGACATAGTGGAGCGAGCGGTAATTGCCAGCCGGATCGGTCTGCTTGGCGATATCGGTCACCAGCGCCATCCCCGGCGCAGTGCCGCCCCACAGCACGTTGGTGCGCATCGGATAGACGACGCCATCGCCCGCATCGCCCGCCGCCTTCAGCGCGTTTTCATCGACGCCCCAGACATTGCCCAGGAACTGGACGGAAACGCCCGCCGTCTTGCAGGCCCGCATCACCGCCACGTTGGACGCCGCAGTATTGCCCAGATAGGCATAATGCGCGCCCGATTGCTTCAGCGTCAGGCACTGGGCGGTGAAATCGCCGGGGGCGAGGGGGAATTGAATCGGTTGCAGCACCTCGAAGCCGAGGGATTTCGCCATCTCCTCCGCCGCTGCCTTGGGCGCGTTCGGATAGGGGTGGTTCGCGCCCATATGGACATATTTCGGCGCACCCTGGCCGCCCTTGGCCTTCCAGTCATTGGCCGCCCACTGCACCATGGCGCGGGCCGCATCGGAATAGGACGGGCCGTAGAAGAAATTGTACGGCGCGGGCTTTTCCGTCTTCTCCCCCTTGCCTTCGGGGTCGGTCAACTGCCCGGCATAGGACCCGGACAGATACGGCACCTGATCCTTGGTGACAAAGTTGATCAGCGCTTCGGTATCGGCGGTGCCCCAGCCGAAAATCGCCACCACCTTATCGTTGCCGCTGGTCCAGCGCTTATAGGTCGCCAGCGCGCGCGGCACCTGATAGCCGTAATCGACCGTATCGATATCGATGCGCTTGCCGTTGATGCCGCCATTTTTGTTGATGAAGGCGATGGCGTCGGCCACCCCTTCGCCGAACGGCTTGCCGATATCCGACGTGCCGCCGGTGTAATCCGCCAGATGGCCGATCTTGATCTGCGCCAGGGCCGGCCCGGCGGCAGCCACCAAGGCAGTGGTTGCGGTCAAGGTCAGCAGCGTTTTGAGTGACGTCATGGTTTCCTCCTCTTATCGTCGCTCTGGGTTAAGCCCTTGGGTTGATCCGCCTTGCCCTCTGCTCTTCCGTCAGTAGGAGAAGGGGTAGAGTTTCCAGTAGGCCTTGATCTGGCGCCACCGGTGCGCAAGCCCGTCGGGTTCGAAAATCAGAAACAGGATGATGACCGCCCCGATCGCGATCTCGCGCAGGTATGAGATATTGTCTTTCAGCTTCAGGGTGGCGGCGATCTCCGTCCCGGACAGCAGGCCGGTCAGGAAATCCATCGCCTCCGGCAGCAGCACCATGAAGGCGGTGCCCAGCAGCGTGCCCATGATCGACCCAAGGCCGCCGATGATGATCATGCCCAGGAACTGGATCGAGAACAGGATGGTGAAGCCCTCGATCGACACGAACTGGATATAGTGGGCATAGAGCGCGCCGCCGATCCCGGCGAAAAAGGCCGATAGGCCGAAGGACAGGGTGCGGTATTTGGTCAGGTTGATGCCCATCATCTCGGCCGAGAGATAATGGTCGCGCACCGCCACCAGCGCCCGCCCATCGCGGGTGCGCATCAGGTTGGCGACCAGCCCGAAGCACACCACCAGATAGAACAGCACGACATAGAAATACCGCTCGTCGGTATCGAAGACGATGCCGAACAGCGAAAACGGCTCGGCCGGCGCCCCGGCCACCCCGCCGGTGAACCATTCGGCGCGACCATAGAAATCCTGCAGGATGATCTGCGCCGCCAGGGTGGCTATCGCCAGATACAGGCCCTTCAACCGCGCGGCGGGCAGACCGAACAGCAGGCCGACCATGGTGGTCGCCAGCCCGGCCAGCGGGATCGCCAGCGCAACCGGTATATGAAGGCTGTTGTTGATCCAGGCCGAAGCAAAGGCGCCGAAGCCGAAAAACGCCGCATGGCCGATGGAAATCTGCCCGGTGAAGCCGACCACAATGTTCAGCCCCAGCGCGGCAATCGCCAGATAGCCGATCTGGATCATCAGGTTCAGCGCATATTTGTCGCTGACCACCAGCGGCACCAGGGCCGCGATCACGATGGCCAGCAGCACGGCGATCCGGCTGTTGCGGGTTTCGAAGATCGTGGTATCCGCCGCATAGCTGGTGCGGAAATCGCCGCTGGGGCGCAGGGACAATCCGGCCATGTTACACCCGCTCGATATCTTTTGTGCCGAACAGCCCATAGGGCTTCAGCATCAGGATCAGGATCAGCACATAGAACGGCGCCACCTCGATCATATTGCCGATGCCCAGGAACTGGCTGTCGAGGAAATGGGCGAAGTTTTCCAGCAGGCCGATGATGATGCCGCCCAGCACCCCGCCGACAATCGAATCGAGGCCGCCCAGGATCACCGCCGGAAACACCTTGATCCCGAACGCGGAGAGGGAGGAGCTGACCCCGTTGACCAGCCCGATCACCACCCCGGCCACCGTGGAGACCATGGCAGAGATCGCCCAGGACAGGGCAAACACCTGCTTGACCGAAATGCCGAGCGACTGGGCCACCTGCTGGTTGAACGCCGTCGCCCGCATCGCAAGACCCATGCGGGTGAATTTGAAGAAGTACCAGAACCCGGCCATGATGATGACCGACACCAGGATCGACAGGCCGTAAGCGGTTTTCACCTGTAACCCGAGGACATTGATCGACTGGGTTTCAAAAATCTGCGGGAACGGCTGGGCATAGACGCCGAACGCCCATTTCATGCCCGCCTGGAACACGATCGACAGGCCAATGGTAACCATGATCAGGCTGATGATCGGCTCCCCAATCAGGGGGCGCAGCACCACCACCTGGATCAAAATGCCGAACAGGGCCATGAACCCCAGGGTGATGAAGAAGCCGAACACGAAGGGCACCTGAAACTTGGTCAGCAGCCACCAGCACACCCAGGCGCCGACCAGCAGAAATTCCCCTTGTGCGAAATTGACCACCTGGCTCGCCTTGTAGATCAGCACGAAACACATGGCGACCACGCCATACAGCGTGCCGACGATCAGGCCGTTCAGCAGCAATTGGCCCAGCAGGCTCCAATCCATCACGCCCCTCCCCTCTCTTGGCCGTATCGTCGGCCTTTATCCGGCGCTCTGTCCCACTCCACCCATGGTCAGGCCGCGCGTGACGGCGATGCCGCCCCCCCGCCATGGGCGTCGGCCCGCAGATCCACCACCGCCAGCGTGGTGCGGATGCGTTGCTTGGTGCCGTCCTGGAACGTGATCATGGTGTCGATCGGCACGGTCGGCCGGTCGCCATAGATGGCGTCGATGATGTCGGCATATTTTTCGTTGATGACGCCGCGCCGCACCTTGCGCGTGCGGGTCAGTTCCCCGTCATCGGCATCCAGTTCCTTATAGAGCAGCAGGAATTTGCCGATCCGCTGGAACGCGGGCAGCGAGGCGTTGACCGTTTCCACCTCCCGCCGCAGCAGCTCGTAAATCTCTGGCTTGGCCGACAGGTCGGAATAGGTGGTGAAGGCGATCCGCTTCTTTTCCGCCCATTTGGAGACGACGGGATAACGAATGCACAGCATCGCCGCCAGATAGTCGCGCTTGTCGCCCAGGATCACCGCCTCGGCGATATAGGGCGAGAATTTCAGCTTGTTTTCGATGAACTGGGGGGAGAACCGGTTCCCCGTCGCCATGGTGGCGATATCCTTGATCCGGTCGATCACCACCAGATGGCCGCGCTGGTTGAAGAACCCGGCATCGCCGGTGCGCATCCAGCCATCGTCCATATCGGCCACTGATGCTTCCGGGTTCTTGTAATAGCCGCGGAACATGTTTTCGTGCCGGGTGACGATTTCCCCCACCCCGTTCTGGTCTGGCTGGTCGATGCGGATCTGGACGGAGGCATCGAACCCGACGCCGACCGTATCGAAATCCACATCCCCCGCCTTGTGGATGGTGTAGGCCCCGGCCAGTTCGGTCTGGCCGTAAAGCTGGCGCAGCGGCACCCCCATCGCCTGGAAGAACTTGAACGTATCGGGCCCCAGCGCCGCCCCGCCGGTGGCGGCGGACCGCAGGCGGGAAAAGCCCAGCCGGTCGCGCAGGGCACGGAACAGCAGGCCATGGGCCAGGGGCGACGGTTTGCCATCCCGTTTCAGCGCCGCCATGCCGAGCTTGAGGCCGAGATCGAACATCGCCCGTTTCAGCGGCGAGGCATCCATCATCCGCGCGCGGACATCGCCGGCAATGGCTTCCCACATGCGCGGGGCCAGCAGCACGAAGGTCGGGCCGATTTCGCGCATATCGGCCATCATCGTCTCGGGTTCTTCGACGAAATTGACCCGCATCCGGCAGACCAGCCACTTTGCCAGCGCATAGATCTGTTCCATGATCCAGGGCAGCGGCAGGACCGAGACATATTCGTCGGCCGGCCCCTTGGGATCGACCGCCAGATAGGCGACCGCATGGCGCAGCATGGATGCGCTGGTCAGCATCGCCAGCTTGGGATGGGACGTGGTGCCGGACGTGGTGCACAGGATCGACACAGCCTCCCCGTCCGTGCGGTCGATGGCCTGGTCGATATCCTGTGGCTGCCGGGCCAGGCGGGCGGCGCCCTGCGCCAACACCTCCTCCAGATGGATCAGCCGGGGGTCGCTGTATTTGCGCATCCCGCGCGGGTCGCAATAGATGATCCTGCGCACGGTCGGAATCTGGTCGCCCAGGCCCAGCAGCTTGTCCACCTGCTCCTCATCCTCGGCCAGGATGACATGGACATCGGCATAGGTGATAAGATAGGCGACCTCGGTATCTAGCGCGTCACGATAGATGCCAAGGCTCAACGCGCCCAGCGTATGCGCCGCCAATTCGCCCATCACCCAATCGGGCCGGTTATCGCCGATCAGGCCCAGCACCTGCCCGGCGCCGATCCCCAGTTCCGCCAGCCCGGCGGCCAGCAGCCGCGTCCGCTCATAGACCTGCGCCCAGGTGAATTCGACCCAGATTCCGAACTGCTTTTCGCGCATCGCAATCTCGCCCGGCCAGGTCCGCGCATTGTGGCGCAAAACCTTGGGGAAAGTGTCGAGATCGGCGCTGCGGCCGAAACCCTCTGTCATCGGCGTAGTCATTCCGCAGCCCCCTGTTCTCCGGCTGGGTCGGTCTCAACCTCGCCCAGATAGGCGCGCTTGACATGCTCGTTTGCCAGCACCTCGTCGGGCAGCCCCTCGGCGATCTTCTTGCCGAAATCCAGCACCATCACCCGGTGCGAGATATCCATGACCACGCCCATATCGTGTTCGATCATGATCACCGTCATGCCCCATTCCTCGTTGAGGTCGACGATGTAGCGGGCCATACCCTCCTTCTCTTCCGGGTTCATGCCCGCCATCGGTTCGTCCAGCAGGATCAGATCGGGCCGCAGCGCAATCGCGCGCGCCAATTCCACCCGCTTGCGCAGGCCATAGGACAGGGTGCCCGCCATCGCCCGCCGCACATGCTGGATTTCCAGAAAATCGATGATCTGCTCGATCTCCTGCCGGTGGCGCAACTCTTCCTGGCGCGCGCCGGTCAACCAGTACAGCGCCCCGGTCAGGAAGTTCGACTTCAGCAGGTGGTGGCGGCCGACCATGATATTGTCCAGCACCGACATATGGCCGAACAGCGCCAGGTTCTGGAACGTGCGCCCGATGCCAAGGTCAGCGCGGGTATTGGGGCCAAGGCCAACAATGTTCCGCCCCTTGTAGCGGATCTCGCCCTCCGACGGCGTATAGCGGCCCGAGATGCAGTTGAGCATCGAGGTCTTGCCCGCGCCATTCGGCCCGATGATCGAGAAAATCTCGCCCTTGTTGACGGAAAAGCTGACATCCGTCAGGGCGCGGATGCCGCCGAAGCGCAGCGATACGCCGTGCACGGCCAGCATTGGGTCTGCGACGGAACCAGTTACGGACTCTGCCACCCGCGTCTCCTCCCCCTATGGTCGCAAACGCCGCCGAGTCTTGGTTTGGTTCGGTCTGTTTCGCTTGCAACAATGAAACTGTCGGTGGAGCGGCGGCGATCTGTCAAGCCGGGGGAGAGAGTGAGTCCGGCGCGGCCAAAACGGTCACGCACTGGGTGCAGCGCACAAAGATCAAGGTTCCTGCGCCTTGCGCCAAAGTTTCCCAATTCGTCTGATTATCGGGATTGGGCGATTGCGACCGCGTGTCGCACAGGAATGGTCCCATAGGGGCGGGATTCCCGCAGATGCAGTAGCGTCGGATGGGCCTGCCGCACAGGTAGGCCGATGGGCCGGAATACCCGGTTATTCGGCCGGGAGAAATTTCCGTTAGGGGAAAGTTCTGTCCACGGGCCAATGGCGCGGAATCACCCGCGCCGGGCGTCGCGCAGGCGGGTCAGGTGCTGCTTCACCCGGTGATAATCGCTTTCCTCATAATCGAAGCGCGACAGATATTGCCGGGCGATATCGTCGATATCGTCGTCGGTCAGCTCGCCGATATGCGGGTATTTTTCCAGATAATAGGCATCCTCATCCAGCCGGTCGTCTTCGGTCAGATGCAGGGTTTCCAGCAGATCGTGCAATCGGTCGAGCCAGGACATGGCGGCTTCCTTTTTCCCTTACAATTCGCCTTCGGGTGCGGCTGCGGGTGTGGACCGGGCCAGCGCAAGACCCAGCGATACTTTCAAGCCGGGGTGATTGTCGTCCAGCACTAATTTCGCCTGATGCAGCCGCGCCACCGCATCGACCAGCGACAGGCCCAGCCCGTTGCCGGGGGAGGTGCGCGCCTCGTCCAGCCGGACGAAGCGGTTGAGGACTCGCTGCCGCGCCTCTGCCGGAATGCCGGGGCCGGAATCGGCCACGGTGACCAGCGCTTCGCCATCCTGGAAGACCAGGCCAATCGCCACCGTCCCGCCCGCCGGGGTGTATTTCACCGCATTGTCGGCCAGATTGGCGATGGCCTGGAACAGCAGGTGCCGGTTGCCGAAAACCGGCGCCGGGGTGTCGGGCAGGGTCACGGTCAGGGCGATGTCCTTCTCCTCGGCCACTGCCTCGTACAAATCGGCGGCATCGGCGACCAGGGGGACCAGGTCGAAGACCACCATGTCCTTGCGGCCCGCACCGGCCTCGGCCTGGGCGATGGACAGGATGGCAGCGAAGGTGCCCAGCAGATGATCGGTTTCCTGGATCGCCTGTTCCACCGCCTGCCGGGTATCGGGCGGCACTGCCTTCCCCATCAGGATCAGCTCCAGCCGCGCCTTCAGCCGGGTCAAGGGGCGGCGCAGATCGTGGGCGATGTTATCGGCCACTTCCCGGCTGGCATCCATCAGCCGGTCGATCTGGCCCAGCATGTCATTGAGGTTGACCGACAGCCGGTCGAACACATCGTCGCTGCCGACCAGCGGCACGCGCCGCTTCAAATCGCCCAGCATGATCTGCCGGGTGGTCTGGTTGATCGCCTCCAGCCGCCGCTGGGTATCGCGGCTCATGATGATCCCGCCGACCAGGGCCAGCAGGGCGACCACCGCCAGCGACCAGAGCGACGCCTGCACGATCACCTGGCCAAAGCGTTCGCGTTCCGCCAGATCGCGGCCGACCAGCAGATGGTGCCCCTCGGACAGCAGGAACGACATGGCCCGCGCCTGCGCCCCGCTGGTCAGCGGTTCGTCCGCCAGTTCATCGCCCTCGCGGATCGGCTGGATGGTGAAATTCAGCCAGCGCCCCTCGCGCAGGGCCTCATCGGGCCAGGCGGCCAGATTGCCGGTGATCCGGGTATAGTCGGGATCGGTGAGGAGATAGATCGCCTGGCCGGTGCGGTCGGCCAGCACCCGTTCCTCGATCAACTCGATCAGCCCATCCAGCCCGCGCTCCCGATAGCCGTCGGACAGGCCGTTGATTTCGGTCACGATGGTGGCGTCGATCTGCCGGTCGATCAGGCTGATGGTCACGCCATAGACGAAGCCCAGCAAGGCAAAGACCGACAGGCCGAACAGCGTGGCATAGACCACCACAACGCGGACGGTCCAATTCCTGATCAGACGCTGGCGCATCGCCCCTGGCCTGCCGGTTCCGGCCGCTTAATCCGGCGCGCGCAGGCAATAGCCCGCGCCCCGGATCGTGTGCAGCAGCGGCCGGGGGAAATTGCGGTCGATCTTCTGGCGCAACCGGCTGATATGAACGTCGATCACGTTCGTTTGGGGATCGAAATGATAATCCCAGACATTTTCCAGCAGCATGGTGCGGGTGACGACATGGCCCGCATTGCGCATCAGATATTCCAGCAGCATGAATTCGCGCGGTTGCAGGTCGATCTCCTCTGCCCCCCGGCGCACCACGCGGGACAGCAGGTCCATTTCCAGATCGCCCACCTTCAGCCGGGTTGGCACCCCATCGGCCGAAGATCCGCGGCGCAGCAGCGCCTCCACCCGCGCCAGCAGTTCGGAAAAGGCATAGGGTTTGGTCAGGTAATCGTCCCCGCCCGCCTTCAACCCCTTGACCCGGTCATCGACGCCGGACAGGGCCGACAGCACCAGCACCGGGGTTTTCTTGCCCGCCGCGCGCATGGTCTGCACAATCGCCAGCCCGTCCATGCCGGGCAACATCCGGTCCACCACCATGGCGTCGTAATCGCTGGACATGGCGTGGAACAGCCCATCCTTGCCATCGGGGGCATGATCGACCACATAGCCACTTTCGCGCAGCCCCCGGGTCAGGAAGGCGGCGGTTTCGGGATCGTCCTCAATCACCAACAGGCGCATGGGTCAACCTTATCGACACAAGAACAGGGTGCCGATAGTGGTAACCGAGGCTTACGCCGGGATCAATTGCCGAACCACCGCCCCGGCAATGGCCGGGATATAGGTGAGCGATTGGGCCAGCGCCCGGCTTTCGCCCAGAATGACCAGGGCATAGCGCGGTGCCCCGCCCTGCGGCCCGAGCAGCGCGGCATCGTGGCGCGTGGTGCTGGTCCAGCCCGCCTTGGACCATACCCGGCAGGTTGGCGGTACGGCTTCGCCAATGAATTCGGCCACCTGGCCTTCCTCCCCACCCAGATCGGGCAGCGCGCGCGCCCAGGCGCGGTCCAGCAGATCCAGCATCGCTACGCGCGACGGGGCGGACCAATGGCCATCGCGCGCCACGGCCAGCAGCATGCGCGCCACACAATCGCTGGTCAGCCGGTTGCCGCCGATCGCCACGCGGAAAAGCTGTTCGCGGCCATAGGGGCTGTCGTCATAGGTTTTGTGGCAGATGCGGCACCCGGCGCTCTCCGGCCAGCCGAACCGGTCCAGCCAGCGGTCCAGTGCCAGCCGCTGCTGGCACCAGGCATCGTAGTCCGCCGCATCAGCCGGCATCGGGCCGTGCAGCGTATCGGTGATCCGGTCCACCACGTGGGAGGTGGCGTTGTTGCTGGACCGGCGGATCATCGCCTCCAGGGCGCGGTGATCCTCCGCATCCAGCGCCAGCCGGTCGTGATCGACCCGCGAATAGAGCGCGGCCATGTGGAACAGCTTGACCACACTGGCGGTATAGCGCGGCACCATGCCGTTCAGGCTGGCGCCGACCGGTGTTCCGGTGGGTGTCTGCGCTATCGTTTCGTCCCCGAAATCAACCAGGGCGGCAGAGACATTGGGTGCCTCTGCCGCCAGGCCGACCGCGTCCAGGCCAGCGGCAACCGCCTGCCGCAGCAGGGACTCGAGGTCCTCTGCCACGGTCCAGCCACCAACAGCCGCCTGAAACGGCGCGTCGCTCACAGGTTTTCCTTGTTGAAGGCGGATTCCAGCGCCGCCTGCGCCGCCGCCAGCCGGGCAATCGGCACCCGGTAGGGGGAGCAGGAGACATAATCCAGCCCGGTCTGTT
>CAYRWZ010000081.1:0-10822 GCA_964428065.1 uncultured Comamonadaceae bacterium
TGCTCGTTCACATTGCCGAGCTTGTCCCACATGGTGCGGCCGGCCGGGCCGCGGATTTCTTCCATGATCGCATCGACGCGATCGCGGTCGAGCACCTTAGACAGCAACCGTTCGGTGCTTTCGAACGAGCCGACCAGAGAGCCGGTCTGGCTGAACTGTTCGGCAAATTCGACGAACAGCCGTTCGACGATATTGGCGCTCACCGTGCCCAGATTGGCCATCGTCTGGGAGATTTCCTTGATCTCCTCGTCGTCCATCAGCTCGAACAGGCGCGCGGCATGCTCATCGCCGATAGACAGCATCAGGATGGCCGCCTTTTCAGGCCCGGTCAGCGATCGATAATCTTCGCGAACACGCATGGTGTGCTACGCCCCTTAAGCGCCAGATTCCTGATAGAGCCAGTTGCGGAGGATGGCGACCACGTCCTCCGGATGCTTTTCGATGATCTCGCCGATCTTGCGCAGGCTGGATGCCTTCACCCGGCCTTCAATCCGGCTGAGATCGATCATTTCTTCGATCGAATCGCCCACTTCGATTGCCGGCAACATGCCCGAGCCGCCCGGGCCGGTCAGCTGACCGGCGACGGCGCCGCCGCCCAGCAGGGCCGCGCCAGCACCGGCCGAAGCAGCCGCCGGGACCGCTTCGAACAGGCGGGCCAGCAGCGGGCGCACCACCAGCAACACCACCAGACCCAGCACGAAGATTTCCGCCAGCTTGACCAGTTCGTCCCGGTCCATGCCGAACAGCTTGGGTGCGGGCGGCTTGTCGTCGTCCAGGCTGGCGAAGGGCAGATTGACCACTTCAACGGAGTCGCCGCGACCGGCATCGAACCCGACGGCCGATTTCACCAGGTCGGACAGCTTGTCCAGTTCCTGCTGGGTCCGGGCGCGGGACACGCGGTTGCCGTTTTCGTCGAAGCTGGTGATGTTATCCACCATCACCGCCACCGACACGCGCTTGATGCCGCCCGGTTCGATCACCGAATTGCGCACCACGCGGCTGATTTCATAATTCAGGGTTTCCTCGGTCCGGGCCGTGCGGCTGTTGGACGAGGCCATGCCCGCCTGATTGCCCTGGCCCTGCGGCAGGTTATTCGCAATCGTCACCGACGGGTTGCCGTCGGTCTCGTTCTGCTCCGACGAGTCGTTGACCGTCTGGCTCGACCGCAGCACCTGCTGGTCCGGGTTGAAAATTTCCTCGTTCTGGTTGGTGCGCGCATAATCGATCTGCGCATTCACCTCCGCCCGCACCTTGCCGAAGCCGAGCGAGCGTTCCAGCATGCTTTCCACAGCGCGCGCCAGCCGGGTCTCGTAACCGACGCGTAATTCTTCCGCCGTCTGCAAGGCGACAATCGACGATTGCCCGTCGGTGATCGAGCGGGCCAGCAGCGTGCCGCGCTCGTCCATGATGGCGATGCGTTCTGCCTTCAGGCCCGGCACAGACGCGGCGACGATGTTCTGGATCGCCACCACCTGCGGCTTTTCCAGGCGCTGCGGGCCGCGCATGTGCACGACGACCGAGGCCGATGGTTCCTGCCGTTCGCGGCTGAACAGTTCGCGCTGCGGCAGCACCAGATGCACCCGCGCCTGGCGGACGCCTTCGATGCCGGCAATCGTGCGCGACAATTCCCCTTCAACCGCGCGCAGCTGATTGATGTTCTGCACGAAGGAGGAGGAGGTCATCCCCTGCGACTTGTCGAAAATCTCGTACCCGATAGAGCCGCCGGAGGGAATGCCTTCGCTGGCCAGGGTGATGCGGGTGCGCGCCACCTGATCGACCGGCACCAGAACTGTGGTGCCATCGCCGCGCAGCTGATACGGCACGTTGAGCTGATCGAGGCGCTGGGTGATCTTTCCGGCATCCTGGGCGTTCAGGTCGCTGTACAGCAGCGCCATGTCCGGCCCACCCATACGGGTCGCCATGTAGATCAGAAAGGCGATCAGCGCCACGCCGATACCGCCGGCGATGGCCAATCGAGTGGGACCCAGGTTGCGGATCTGCTGAATATAGGCGTTCACGTTCGCGACCCCGTTTCAACATGCCGGGCAAAGAGGGGCTGCACCGGTCTCTCATACTTTGTACACGATTTTTTGGCGGGGGCGATGAAATTTTTGCTCCCCGAACGGAAAAATTTGCCTAACAACGGGGAGTTAGGGGGTGTTGTGACGGTATTGCTTCAAGTGCTGGGGCTAGGGTGCATGGCCGACAGAGGCTTCCAGTCGCGCTAAACTTTCTGTGACAATGTCAGCCGGCGGGGACGGATTTTGCTGCGCTTGGGCGTTTGTTCCGGATCACGATACTGTTTCAGGCGGGTCGCGCGCAGCCCGGCCTGGCCATGGGCGGCAAATAGCGCCTGCCACGAGGCGAATTCGTCCGGCGACAATCCATACCGGGCGCACACGGCATCCACTGTCATCCGCCCCGTCAAAACGGCGGCCACCACGGCCGCCTTGCGGCGCGTGACCCACCGGGTCTCGCCGGGCGGGGGCAGTTCGTCGGCGATCTGCAGCAAGTCCGGGTCGAACCGATCTTCGTCCGTGGCGCTGTGATCTGTGGATATCTGCCCTGTCGTCATGGCCCTGCTTCACTTGCAACGGGCCGACCATATCGAAAGTGTGTTGTTTTTCTTTTAATTCGTCGGCAACGGCAACCGCCCCGTTGAAACGGGGCGGTTCACCGTACCTCAGCCTGCAATCCCGCGCTTAGCGCGCAAGTTGTCCGACGGTTTTATACATGTCGTCGGCCGTGGTGACGATTTTGGACGCCGCGCTATAGGCCTGCTGCGTGACGATCATATTGGAGAATTCATCGGCCAGGTCCACGTTCGACTGTTCGATCAACCCGCCGGAGATTTCCCCAACGCCGCCCTGGTTGTTATCGTCGCCCGAGAAGCTGACGATTGCTTCGCCCGCGTCCTGGGTCAGGGCGAAGGCGGTGCCGCTGCGCGGTTCAAGCCCGTTGATATTGGCGAAGGACACCAGCGGAATCCGGCCGATGGCAAGGCTGCCGCCGTTGGAGCCGAGCACAGATGCGGTGCCATCCTCGGCAATCTCGATACCGGTGATATAGCCTTCCTCTTGCCCGTCAGAGGTGCTGCTGACCTGGGCAAAAGTGTCGCTGTATTGGGTCAGGCCGCCCGAACCCGTTACCTGGTTGAATACGAAGCTGGGCGACAGGGTTACCCCATTGCTCAACACGGCTGATCCGATATTGACCGGCGCGGTCGGGCTGGTCAGCGCGCCATCGCTGCCGAAGGTCAGGGGGGAGCCGGGGCTGTTGAAGGTTGCCGTCACCGGCGGATCGGATTCGAAAGCCGGCACCACATCGGTCAAAGCAACCGACCATGCGTTGGTTCCGGTCTTGGTAAAGGTATAGGACAGGGCATAGCTGCGGCCCTGGGCATCATAGACCGAGGTCGCCGCCGAATGGGTATCGCCCACCTCTGCCTGGGCCGGCAGATTGGCCGAAACCCGCACTTCGGTCGTCGCCGAACCGGCCAGGGTGTTGCCGCTGGTCAGCCGCAGGGGCTGCAACCCTTCGAAATCGGTTGCCGCGCCGCCGGTCGGCTGCCCGTTGGTATAGTTCACCCCCAGCAGATAAAAGCCCGCGCTGTTGACGAAGTAACCGTCCTTGTCGATCTTGAAATCGCCGGCGCGGGTGACCAGCCGGTCGGACGTCGCCGCAACGGTACCGGATGCGGTGTCCACCGCCTCTGCCACTGCGAACAGGCCCTTGCCGCTGACGGCCATATGGGTCGATTCGTTCGAGGCCAGAAGAAGCCCCTGGCTGTCGATCCGCTTCAGGTTGACCGGGGCAACCCCGCCCCAGGCATAATTGGGGATAGAGGTCTGGGCGCCGACCAGCGTGGCGAATTCGGTATCGACGCGCTTGTAACCGATGCTGCGGGAATTGGCGATATTGTCGGAAATCGTGCCCATGGCCACGCTTTGCGCGTTCAGCCCGGTCACGCCGGTAATGAAGATACCGTTCAGGGTGCTGCTCATCGCCCGATTCCCTACAGTTACGCTGCCCGAAGGCCCAGATCCGTCAAGAAAGGGGGCGGGCGTGCCGCCCCCTTCAGGTCAGTTTACGCTTACCGCTTGATGTTGATCAGTTCCTGGAGCATTTCGTCCGAGGTCGTGATCGTCCGGGCATTGGCGCTGTAGTTGCGCTGGGTCACGATCATGTCGGAGAATTCTTCCGCCAGGTCGACCGTGGAGTTTTCCAGCACGTTGGAGGCAATCGACCCCGCACCGCCGGTATTGGCGTAGTTGCTGGTCGGCGAACCCGACCGGTCGGTTTCCGCATAGACGTTGTTCGACCGCTGCTGCAGCGCGTTCGGATCGGCGAAGGTGACCAGCGGGATCTTCGCCACGGCCAGGCGCTGGCCATTATCGAACACCGCCCGCACCACACCATCATCGTCAATCGCAACGCCAGTGCGATAGCCGAACTTGATACCGTCCTGGTTGACGAAAGAGACGGCATAGGCATCGGAGAACTGGGTCATGCCGTTGGTGGTGTTGGCCGAACCCATGTTGAAGGTGAAGTTGGCATTGGTGATGGCCGCCGCCCCGGTCGACAGGTTGATCGCGGCCGGGATGGCGACCGTTGAGGTTGCCAGCGAGCCATCGGTATTGAAGGTCAATTGACCCAGATCGCGAGGAAAACCGGGATCGCGGGTATCGTTCCCATTGATGGAGTCGATCGGGCGCCCTGCAGCCGACTGACGTCCAGCAATATTCAACGCCGTCATAACAACGCGCCACTGGTTAGCACCTGTTTTGACGAAAGCCAGTTCCATATTATGGCCGACGCCCAGGCTGTCATAGATCAGGAACGAGGATTTGCGGGCGGCTTGTTCGCCAGGCGTGGTGGTATCCAGTTCGAACACCTGGTCCGTAAAGCCGAGAGTGCCACCGAAATAGCCGGTGTTGGCCGGGTAACCATTCGTCGCATCCGTCGCCGGTAGGTTGGCGCCGATCTGGATGTTCTGGGTGCCGCGCGCACTGCCGGTGATGGAGCCGACATTGACCGCCGAAAGCTGGCTGACCGGCAGAATGTTGACATTATCCGGGTTCTGGGTTGGACCGACCGGCACGCCCAGCAGATAGCCGCCGGCGCTGTTGATCAGGTTGCCGGTGTTATCGACCTGGAAGTCGCCGGCGCGGGTGTACAGCCGCTCCACGCCCAGCGGCACGGTGCCGTTGGCGTTCAGCGCACCAGCCGTGGCAAAGAAGCCGCGGCCGGAAATCCCCAGCGAGGAGGCCGAGGACGACGCCGCCAGCAGGCCCTGCTTGTCGATCTGGGTGCGGATATTGGCCAGGACGCCGCCGGGCGAATAGCTGCGGCGGGTGGGGGCGGAGGTCACCAGGTTCTGGAACGCCGCCTTGTTACCCTTATAGCCAATCGTGTTGGCGTTGGCGATATTGTCCGAGATGACGCCCATGCCGGTGCTTTGGGCCTTCAGGCCCGACACGCCGGAGTAAAGTGCACCGTAAATGCTCATTGCTTTTCTCCTACTTCACCGTCGCTCAGCTGCGGACTGCGACAACTTGTTCCATCGAAATGTAAGTGTCAGCGCCAACCAGCAGCTGGGCGCCCCCTCCTGCGGTCCGCACGTCGCGGACCTTGACGACGGTCGCCAGCGCGGGCTCCAACGGCTTGCCGTCTTTGCCCTTCGCCAGGTTGCCCTTGTCGTCGTAAGATTTGATACGAACCTTGTATTCGCCGGGTTCGGCGGCGGCATAGGTCTTGGTCGCTTCATTAAACGTGCGGCCATCCCACACCACTTCCTTGCGGCCGTTAGAGACTTCGAGGCCGATCTTGCGGACCACCGAGCCGTTCTTATCCAAAATTTCCGCTTCCGCCTTGGCCGGCTTTTCACCGAAGGCATAGGCAAAGCGCGGCAGGTTGACCGTGTTCAGCGCGACTGTGGTGGTCGGCACATCAACCTTGACCGGGTTGTTGTTGAAATCGACCGCCGCAACGGCGACCCGATAGTTGCCAGTCGGCATCAAATCGCCACCAGCGTTCCGGCCATCCCAATGGAAGGTCTGCATTCCGGCGCCGACATTGTTTTTGGTGATGGTCCGCACCAGCGCATTGGTGCTGGCATCGCGGATTTCGATCGTCGCCGTCGTCGCCTTGTCGGCAAAATATGCCTGGACCGGGAAGGCCGATTCCTTGACCAGAACGTCGGTCTGCACTTCCAGCTCGCGGCCGATATAGCCGGCGGCGCCCAGAACCGCGTTCGATTCCTGCATCGCCAGCAGCTTGTCGAACTTGGCGTTCAGGTTGATCTGCTGTTCGACCTGGCTGAACTGGACCAGCTGATTGGTAAATTCTGCCGACTTCATCGGGTCCAGCGGGTCCTGGTTCTTCAGCTGCGTGGTCAGCAGCTTCAGAAAATTGTCGAAGGTCTTGGCGATTTGGTTCGCCTGGTCCTTCGTGTTCGCATTCGCACCGTTCAGGGCGCTGTTTGCGTCCGTGAAGCTGCTGATGGGCGATGTTGACATAGCTGCCGATCCTTCTTGCGACTAGACCGTGATATCGACGATCCCAAGACCCGGTATCACGCGCAGGTCCCGATCCACGGGCTGATCATCCTGATCCCGTCCATGCATTTCCCGTGCCAAGCCATTCTGGCGGCTGTTCTTTCCACCTTCCGTATCCGATCCGGCCTGATTGCCATCCCGCAACTGGAAGTTCAGCGAATTGGAGTCCGACTTCAGCCCGGCATCTTTCAGCGCCTGCTGCAGATCACTGGAATCGCGCCGCAGTGCGTCCAGCGCCTCGGGCCGGTCGGCGGAAATCGTGGCGGTGACCTTGCCATCCTCGTCCACCGAGACATCGACACTGACCGTGCCCAGATGTTCCGGCTTCAGTTCCATAATGATGCGGCCACCGCCGCCTTCGGCCACTTCGACCAGTTTGTTCGCCACCTGATGTACGGCAACCGGAACGCGGGCAGGCTGGCTGCGCGCCGCTTGCTGGGCGGCATCATTTGCCGGGGTATCGGCAATACCGTTCAGGGCTGTTCCGAAGCTGGCGGCACCATCGATGCTCATCGGCTTCGACGCAAGCAGCGGGTTAACCGGATCGCCCCCGGCGGCGGCCGCCTTGCCCAGAATCCCCAGTTCCTTCAGAATCGGGCTGATGCCGTCTTCCGCATCCAGCGGGTTGGGCAGGCGGCCGGCATCGGCCTGGGCCTCGTTGAACTTGGCCAGCACGTCCCACACCGTCCGTTCACCCCCGGCGCGTTCACCCCCGGCGCGTTCACCCCTGGGCGCGCGGTCTGCCGTGGTCTGGCGTTCGCTGGCCCGGCTGCCATCGCCGGCGCCATCGCCGTTGGCAGTTTCCGCATCGGCGGCCGGCTGGTCCGCGCTGGCGGCAGAATCGCCGGCTGCCGCCGTTGCTGCGCCCTTGGCTTCGGTCTTGCCGCCTTGCACCGTTGCGGTATCGCCCGCCAGGCGCGACAGTGCGGCCAGGGTCTGGGCGGCGTTCGTACCGCTGTCCCCGTTTTTGGCCCCGTCTTTGGCCCCGGCTTCAGCCTTGGCGGCTGCGGTTGCCGGTGTGGCCTGCTTCGCCGGCGCGGTTTCGGCGCTGTCGGATGCGGAACTGCTGTCACTATTTTCGCCCGCCGCCTGCTCCGATGCGCGGGCGGCGGCCTCCTGGGCCGCGCGGGCGGCCTGCGCCGCCGCAGCGCCATCAGCGGCGGTTTCCGGGGACGCGCCTTGGGCGGCGGCCAGCGCCTGTCCGGCCGTCGCGTTTGGGGCGGCAGCACCACCGGTTGCGGCGGTGGTTGCGCCTGTCACGGTGCCGGGTGCGGCATTGGCACTGGTGCCGGCCGTCTTTGCAGGGGTGGCTGCGTCGGTCAGATCGGCGCCGCCGGACGCGCGTGCGATGGCGGCCGCGTCATCCCCCGCTGCATCTCCCGCTGCATCTCCGGCAACAGCCCCGGCCATATCGGCCCCGATAGCGCCGGACTGGGCCGCCGCACCATTCGCCTGACCGTTGGCTTGCCCATTCGCTTGAGCAGCAGCGCCTTTCCCGGCGGCCGCATTGGCCCCGCCATCCGCCGGTGCGCTGCTGGCCGATGCCGCGACCGGGGCAGTTGCGGTATCGCCCGCCGATGCGCCTGACATTGCAGCGGCCCCTTGCCCGCCGCTTGCCCCGGCGGCGGCCGCCGTGCCATTCACGGCGATTTCGGGCTGATCGCCCGGCTGTGCGGCCTGGTCCGCCGCCTGATCCGCTGCCGAATCTGCGGCGGTATCGGACCCGTTATCGCCGGCGGTGGAACCGTTGCCGGCGTCGGCCGCGCCATTGGATGCCGTATCGGCCTGATCCGCGCCGCTGCTGTCGCTGGCCGGCTCCGCCGATGCCTGATCCTTCTCGTCGGCCCGCTCCAGATCATCCCGCCGGGATTTGCGCTGGGCGGCCGTGGCCTCGTTCCTGCTTGCAGTGCTGTCGGTGCGGTCATCGGCGGCCCGCTTGGCCTGGGACCGGCCTTCCGTCCCCCGGCTGTCCGTCCCCCGGCTGTCCGCTGCCCGGTTTTCTGCTGCCCGGGACCGCCGTTTGGCGCCGGCATCGGTGGCCGAGGCGTCGCGCGATTGAAGCAGGGCGCCGAACGCATCGGCGGCACCATCCTGCGCCTCGGGCCCCTTGGCGGGGCGCGGCTTGGTCAATGCGGCAACGGCACTCAGATCAACGGCCTTGGCGGTCATCGGGACGCTCCTTCTTCAGCGACCGATCATAAGCAAATCGCAGGCCAAAATAAAATACGAAATTTATCAGTGCCCTGTATGACTTTTTGAAAGTGTTGTCGGAGGAATTGGTGGCAGCGTTTACCCGGGGCAGGGATAATTTTGCCGGTCGGCGCGGGCGGCTGCCGGTTCTGGCCGTCAGCAGGCTTTGCGCCGATTGAACCGAATCGGGTTTGCGCGCGTAAACAGCAAGGATGTTAAAACCCGCACGCCGCAACACTAACAAGGAACGAAGAATGATGCCGTTTTCGCAGGCCCGGTCGGGCGTTTCTACCCTGGCTGTCATGGTGACCGTTTTTACCACCGGGATAGTCGGCGGGATGAGTGCCATGCCGAAGGGCGCGGCCGCCCAGGGCCAGCCGGGTGCCGCGTCATCCGCGCAGCAATCCCCGCTGTCGGTCACCATCGGTGCCGGGGTGGGGGTGGCGCCCGATTATGAAGGGTCGGACGACTATCGCCTGCTGCCTTTGCTGGCGCTGCGGGCCGGTGATCGCGGCTATACGGTTGAAACCGACCGGCGGGGCGTGAAGGCCGATCTGGTGCCGTCGCGCGCGATCATCCTGGGGCCGATCCTGCGCTATGAGGGTGGGCGCCAGGATGTGGAGGATGAGCGCGTTGACCGCCTGCCGGAGGTTGATGCCGGCCTCGAAGCCGGGTTGCAGGCCGGCTATGTTTTCGAAGGGGTCGGCGGGCCGCGCGCCGGGCTGCGGCTGGGCCTGGAACTGGTGCAGGAAGTGGCGGGCGGCCATGGCGGCATGCTGGTGACGCCCTCTATCGGCTGGTCCACCCCGGTCGGCCAGGCGCTGCGGCTGTCGCTGGGCGCCTCCACCACCTGGGCGTCCGACGATTACATGGAAAACTTCTTCGGCATCGATGCGCGCGGCGCTGCGGCCAGCGGCCTTGCCCGCTATGACGCAGGCGCGGGCATCAAGGATGTCGGCCTTTCGACGGTCGCCAGCTATCAGGTCACGGATCGCGTGATGGTGACCGGCATCCTGTCCTACAAGCATCTGCTGGGCGACGCAGCCGACAGCCCGGTGGTGCAAGACCGCGGGACAGAACATCAGGCCTTCTTCGGCCTGACCGTCGGCTACCGGTTCTAGGCCGAACGTGCAGGCAGGGGGCGGTCGAAGGGCCGCCCCAATTTATTATTTTAAGATTAAAGATTTGGCTGGGGGACCAGGACTCGAACCTGGATTGACGGAGTCAGAATCCGTTGTCCTACCATTAGACGATCCCCCAGCAGGGCCATCGGCGTGATATACCGCGTGCGGTACATCGTTCGGACAGCAGGCGTCTTGCGACTGCGGCGGGTGTCTATCACAGCTGCTTCGGGTTTGCCAAGGGGGAAAACAGCGGCAGTCTGTCGATCAGCAGAATTCCCATCGGCTCGGTCCGTCCGCGCGGGATGATGGTATCGCGGCGCAGGCCTTCGGCGGGTATGCCGGCGGCGCTGGCGGCGCGGTCCGACAGGACCAGGGTGCAGCCATAGGTTTTGGTCAGCCCTTCCAGGCGGCTGGCAGTGTTGACCGTATCGCCCACGGCGGTCAGCTGCCGCCCGATGCCATAGCCCATTTCGCCGATGATCGCCGGGCCGGCATGGATGCCGATGCCAAGGCGCAGCGGGTGCGGCAGATCGTGCCGCAGCTCGCGGCTCAGGGTATCCAGCGCGGCCACCATCCGGCAGGCGGCATCGATCGCGTGGCGGGCGCCGGTTTCCAGCGCCTCGGCCGCCGGGGCGTCCAGCCCGAACAGGGCCATCACGCCGTCGCCGGTGAACTGGTTGGGATGTCCGCCCGCCGCCTCGATCGCCTGGCCCATGGCCGCGCCATAGCGGTTGAGCAGAAATACCAGATCATAGGGCAGCATGGTTTCGGCCAGGGTGGTGAAGCCGCGCAGATCGGCGAACAGCACCACCACGTCGCGTTCGGCGCCCCGGCTGATGTCCCGCCCAATCTCATACCCCATCTCGCGCCGCGCCAGGGTGCTCGCGGTGCCGTCCAGCCGTTGCCCGTCCGGCCGTTGCCCGTCCAGCCGCCGCCCGGACAGGCTGCCCG
>CAYRWZ010000082.1:0-10353 GCA_964428065.1 uncultured Comamonadaceae bacterium
AGTTGGTTAGAGCGCCAGATTGTGGCTCTGGAGGTCGCCGGTTCGAGACCGGTCACTCGCCCCAGGATTTTCCTGAACATTGCTTATCCTGAAAACGCGATATCTTGACGCCCGAGACAGTAGTGTCTGCGCGGGCGGGGATGGGATCATGGCCGCCCAATCCTTTGATCCTCAGGCGATCCGGTCCGGCGGTGCCAGGCTTCCCCGTCTGGGTGTGCTGGCGCTGGTGGTGCGTGGCCCGCACTTTCTGTTGGTGCAGCGGCGCAACCCGCCCGATGCGGGATTATGGGGCTTCCCCGGTGGCAAGGTGGAATTCGGCGAGCCCCTGATGGCCGCCGCCGCCCGCGAATTGCAGGAAGAAACCGGCGTCCTTGCCGATTTCGCCCCGACACCGGCGGGCGATGCCGAAATAATCGGCAGTTTCGAGGTGATCACCCATACGGCCGACGGTCAGCCCGACCATCATTTTCTGCTGGCGGCGGTGGCCGGGCGCTGGCGGGCGGGCGAACCCGTTGCGGCCGACGATGCCCTGGACGCGCGCTGGTTCACCCTTGACGATCTACCCCTGCTGCCCCGGTCCCGCCGGGTCGATGATTATGCCGCCCGCCTGCTGCGCTGGGCCGATCGTCGCTGATCGCAAGGAAAGGGACGGTCACGCAATCGGCGCGGCCAGCTCTTGCAGCAGTTTTTCCCGGATCGCGCGGCGGAAATCGTCGTAATCCTTGGCTTCGATGACAAAAGCGCCAGGGCCGCCGATCACCTCTGCCTCGAAATGGGCGACCAGATCCGCTTCCTCGTTGACAATGGCAAGGCCGTTGACCGTGACGCCTGCGCGCACGGCGGCATCGCGCGCCAGCGCGGGCTTGCGCCCCAGATTGGCCCGCCCGTCGCCCGAAACGTCGATCACCTTGCGCCCGGCCGCCGGGGCGTTGCGAAACTGGCGCAGGGCAAAATCGATGGCGCTGCCGATGGCGGTGCCGCCGCCATAGATCAGCCGGGGGGCGTTCTCCATTTCCGTTGCCAGTGCGGCGCAATCGGCCGGGCTGGCCAGTAGCGTCCAGGGAATATTGACCCGCTGCCAATTGGCGTTCGACCATTCCAGCAGCAGGACGGCCGTCTTGCCGGTGCTGCCGCCCAAGGCGGCCGCCACCACGGCTTCGTCCCGGAAGGCGGCGGCCAGGCCGTTCATTTGCAACGTGAATTCGTCCAGATCGACGCTGGTGGAACTGTCGACCGCCAGAACCAGCGCAGTATCCACCTCAACCCCGGCGCTTCGGGACGCCCGTGATCCGGTCAGAGCGCCAAGGCCAACGCCCGTGGCGGCCACCCCGGCCAAAAACCTGCGTCGGGTTAGACGCATCGCCCGCCATCCACTTCCAGCGCCACGCCGGTCAGGAACGCGGCTTCATCCGATGCCAGAAACACGGCGGCGGCGGCGATATCCGACGGGCGGCTCATCCGGCCCAGCGGAATGGTGGCAATGAAGGAGGCTATCCGCGCCGGATCGTCGGTGCCGGTGAATTCGTGGGTTAGCCCGGTCTGGCCCAGCACCGGGCACAGGCTGTTGACGCGGATATTGTCGCCCGCCAATTCCAGCGCCAGGCTTTTCGACAGGATGATCGCGGCCCCCTTGCTGCCGTTATAGACCGACAGGCCGGGGCGGGGCCGCAACCCGGCGGTGGAGGCAATCGTGATCAGCGATCCGCCGCCGCGCTTGCGCAGCGCTGGCACCGCCGCCAGCGCCGACAGGTAAATGGCCTTCACATTGACTGCATAGATCCGGTCGAATTCGGCCTCTGTCACCTCGAATACCGGCTTGCTGCGATGGGTGACACCGGCATTGTTGACCAGAATGTCCAGCCCGCCGAACAGCGCTTCGGCGCTGCCGACCAGTGTGCGCATATCGGCCGCGCTGGCCACATCGGCCCGGATGAAGCGCGCCCGCCCGCCCAGCGTCTCGATATCCTCCGCCACTCTGGTCCCGGCTTCGGCATTGATATCGGCCAAAATCACGGCGGCGCCTTCAGCGGCAAACCGGCGGGCGATGCCTTCGCCGAAGCCCGATCCGGCGCCGGTGACAATGGCGATTTTTCCTGCAAGACGGGGTATCTGGGTCATCAAACGATCCTTATGACTGGCGGATTAATCGTGCTTGAAGATGACGGTTTTGAGGCAGGACAGGGTGTAGAGCGCCTCAAACCCCTTTTCCCGGCCATGGCCGGACCGTTTCACCCCGCCGAACGGCAATTCGACACCGCCCCCCGCGCCATAGCCGTTGACGAACACCTGACCGACGCGCAGCCGACGGGCAAGGCGCATCTGCCGCGCGCCATCGCGGGTCCAGACCCCGGCGACAAGGCCGTATTCGGTGCCGTTGGCCAGCCGGACCGCCTCGGCCTCGTCATCGAAGGGCATGACCGCCAGATAGGGGCCGAACACCTCTTGCTGGCCAAGCGCATTGCCGGCAGGCACCGGGCCGAACAGGCGCGGCGCGACATAAAAGCCGCCCGCCGGGGCATCGGCGGCGATCCGCCCTTCCGCCAGCAGGGGAATGCCGTCCTGCGCGGCGCGTGCGGCGAAGCCCAGCACCCGGTCGCGCTGGCGGGCGGAAATCAGCGGGCCGCAATCTGGGTCGCTTAGGGCCGGGCCGACCGTTAGCGCGGCGAAACGGGCGGACAGACGGTCGATCACATCGTGATATCGGCTGCGTTCCACCAGCAGGCGGCTGCCGGCCGAACAGGTCTGCCCGGCATTCTGGATGATCGCGCTGACAATGACCGGCAAGGCCGCGTCCAGGTCCGCGTCGGCGAACAGGATCTGGGCCGATTTCCCGCCCAGTTCCAGCGTGCAGCCGATGGTGTTGCGGGCCGCGCGCTGCTGGACCAGCGTGCCGATCTCGGGCGAGCCGGTGAAGCTCAAATGGTCGATGCCGGGATGGGCGGCCAGGGCATCCCCTGCGGTCTCTCCCAGGCCGGTCACGATATTGGCTGCGCCGGGCGGGAACCCGGCCTCCAGCATCAGCCCGCCGATATGCAGGGCCGACAGGCAGGCATCTTCCGCCGGTTTCAGCACGGCGGCATTGCCGACCGCCAGCGCCGCGCCCAGCGTGCGCCCGACCATCTGCATCGGATAGTTCCAGGGAATGATATGCCCGGTCACGCCATGGGGTTCGCGCAGGGTCAGGGCCAGAAACCCCGGCCGCACCGGGATGGTTTCGCCGTGCAGCTTGTCGGCCGCCCCGGCATAGAATTCGAAATAGCGCGCGGTGACCGCCGCATCGGTGCGCGCCTGGCTGATCGGCTTGCCGGTGTCGCGCGATTCAAGCTGGGCCAGCTGCTCGGCATCCCGCTCCACCAGCAGCGCCAGCCGGGCCAGCAGGCGGCCCCGCCCGGCGGCATCGATCCGGCCCCAATCGCCCTCCAGCGCGCCGCGTGCCGCCGATACCGCCGCGTCGATATCGCCCGGCGTTCCGGCCGCAATTTCGGCAAAGGCCGTACCGGTGCCGGGGTCGATCACCGGCAGGGTCTGCCCGTCCTGGGCGGCGCGCCAGGTGCCGCCAATCAGGTTCTGGTATCCGGTCTGCATCCGCATGCGCCCCTTTTATCGTGCCTATCGGTCTGTCCTTGGGATCGCGCCAGAGTATGCGCCGCTATCCTGGCCTGCAATCCCCGCCCTGATGCACGCGCCGGGCCGCGATGCTTGCGCTGATCGGCCGCTTGCGTGCATGATCGCGCCAAATGGGCCGCCCGGATTGCGTCGATCAGGTTCGCCTCGATCAGGTTCACCTCGATCAGGTTCTCCTCGATCAGGTTCTCCTCGATCAGGTTCGGGGGCCGCTGCTGACTTGGTGATGATGCCAAACGAAACGCTTGCCGTTGTCGGGGGTGGGGCCAGTGGCCTGATCCTCGCAACCAGACTATTGTCCGCGCCTAACCCGCCTGCGCATCTGGTGCTGCTGGATCCCCGTCCCGCACAGGGGCAGGCGCTGGGGCAGGGGATTGCCTATGGAACCGCGTTCGACGGCCATTTGCTGAACGTCCCCGCCGGACGGATGAGCCTGTGGCCCGAACAGCCGGGCGATTTTGTCGCCTGGGCGGCTGAGATGGGCCTGCTGCTGGATGGGCGCCCGCTGGGGCCGACCGATTATGCGCCGCGCCAATGGTATGGCCGCTATCTCCGCGATCGTTTCACCCAGGCCGTGGCCGCCGTTGCCGGCCGCAGCCGGGTCGATATCCAGCCGCAGGCCGTCCAGCGGGTAACGCCGGCGGGCGATGGCTGGGCACTTGAGCATCCGGGCGGGCGGATCGATGTCGCCCGGGTGGTGCTGGCGACGGGCCATCACGCCCCGTCCTGGCCGGTGCCGTTTCTGGCCGATCCCGCGGTGACGGCCGATCCGCGCCTGATCGGCGATCCGTGGGACGGTGCGGCCCTGGCGGCGGTGGGGGCAGAGGACCGGGTGCTGCTGATCGGTACCGGCCTGACCATGGTCGATGTCGTCCTGTCCCTGCGGGCGCAGGGCCATCGCGGGCCGATCACGGCCCTGTCGCGCCACGGCCTGTTGCCGCTGGTCCATGCCGATCCGCCGGCGCCGCCGATGACCGATTTTCCCGATGGCGTCCTGTTCACCGGCGGGCCGCGCGCCCTGCTGCGCTTCCTGCGCCGCCGGATTGCCGAGGGCGGGGCCGACTGGCGCCAGGTGATCGATGGTTTGCGCCCCCATACCCAGGCGATCTGGGCCGCCTGGACCGATGCGCAAAAGCGCCAGTTTCTGCGCCATCCGCGCGCCTATTGGGAAGTGCATCGCCATCGCGTCGCCCCGCGCATCGGGGCGGGGCTGGCCGCAGAACTGGCCGGGGATGGGGTCACGGTGCTGGCCGGGCGGGTGCTGGGCGTTCGGCCCGATCCCGCCGGCGTGACGGTGACCTTCCGGGAGCGGCGGGGTGGTACCGGGCGCATTATCGCCGATCATGTGGTCGATTGCACCGGGCCGACCAGCGATCTGACCCGCGTAGATGACCCGCTGTTTCGCGGTCTGCTGGATGATGGCGTGGCCCAGGCCGATGCGCTGGGACTGGGTCTGCTGGTCGATGCCGACAGCCGCGTGATTGCCCGGTCGGGCCAGGTGTGGGATCACCTGTTCGCCCTGGGGCCGCTGACCAAGCCGCGCTTTTGGGAAATCACGGCGATCCCCGATATTCGCGTTCAGGCCGCCCAGGTGGCGCGGCTGCTGGCGCGGCTGCTGGCCGGGTAGGGCGACCCGATGCCATCCCCGCTGGACCGTCTGCTGCTGCCGACCCCGGCTGAAATGGCAGAGATTGACCGGCGCACCATTGCCGATGGCACGGACGGCTTCACCCTGATGCAGCGCGCTGCGGCGGCGGTGGTTCAGGCGATCCGCGCCCGGTGGGAACGCCGCCCGGTTCTGGTCCTGTGCGGGCCGGGCAATAATGGCGGCGATGGCTATTGCATTGCCGCCGATCTGGCTGCACGCGGCTGGCAGGTGGTGGTGGAGGCGCCGTTCGGCCCGCCGCCGACCGCCACATCCGATGCGGGGCGCGCCTCTGCGCTGTGGCAGGGACGCATCGCTGATTTTGGCACGACACCGGCCGGGACGGGCTGGCTGGTGGTCGATGCCGTGTTCGGCGCAGGACTGAACCGCCCGGTCGCACAGGAGGCGCTGGATCGGCTGCATCAGGCCCGGCAGGCTGGGGCTGCTATTGTCGCAGTGGACGTGCCCAGTGGCCTGGACGGGGCCAGCGGCCTGGCCCTTGGCGGGGTGCGCCTGTGCCCGGCCGATCTGACTGTCACGTTTCATGCCGCCAAGCCGGGCCATCTGCTGATGCCGGGCCGGGTGGCGTTGGGCGATCTGGTGGTGGCGGATATCGGCCTGTCCTGGGCGGCAACCCGTGCGGTTATCGGCGATGGCACCGGGCCGGCCTTTCGCAATCAGCCGCCGCTCTGGCGGTCGCTGCTGCCCCGGGACCGGATCGACGATCATAAATATACCCGCGGCGTGCTGGCGATTCTGGGCGGCCAGATGGGCGGGGCAGCGATTCTGGCGGCGGCGGCGGCGCGCCGCATCGGCCTTGGCCATCTGACCCTGATCACCGACGACGATCATCAGGTGGCCGCAGCATTGTCGCGGCAACCGGGCGTGATCGTCCTGCACGGCAACCGGCTGGCCGATTGGCGCGCCCGGCTGGACGATCGCCGCCTGACCGCAGCGCTGATCGGCCCCGGCGCCACACCCGATCAGGACACGCGCGCGGCGGTTCTGGCTGCTGCCGCCGCGCCCGTGGCGCTGGTGCTGGATGCCGGGGCCATCACCGCCTTTGCCGGGCAGGCGGATGCTTTGGCGAAAGCCCTGTGCAACCGTTCCGCCCCGGTCGTTCTGACCCCCCATGCCGGGGAATTTCAGCGCCTGGTCGATGGCAGTCCCGACTTTGCCTCAAAGTTGGCACTGAATGGCGTGGGGGATCGTCTGGCGGCGGCGCGGGCCTTGGCAGCCCATCTGGGCGCGGTACTGGTCCTGAAAGGGCCGGATACGGTGGTGGCTGCGCCCGATGGCCGGGCCAGTATCGCCGAGAATGCACCGCCCAGCCTTGCCCTGACCGCCCTGGCTACTGCCGGCAGCGGCGATGTGCTGGCCGGGCTGCTGGCGGGTCTGCTGGCGCGCGGCATGCCGGGATTCGAGGCAGCCAGCGCCGCCGTCTGGCTGCACGGTGATGCCGCCCGCCGTTGCGGGAGGCAATCCTTAACGGTTGAGGACTTGGTTGGGTTTGTCGCGGATTAGGATTGCTTTGTGTCGATCCGAAAAATGTATAAACTTTACATATAAATACTTCATTTTGCGAAAGCAGATTTTTAACATATCGTTGACGCAGGGGTGTCTGTGACCTGACTGAACACGCCAGGAATAACCCAGAAAATGAGGGGCGGGAGGCTTGCTCTATGTTGTTCCGACGGTCAAAACATAAAGAAATCGTCCCCGGTGCCCGGTTCCGTCATCAATACGGAATGACGATCGGGGTGGCCGAGGTCTTGTCGGTGCAGCCGGATGCGCGGGGCATTCCCCATGTGCATTTCGAGCTGGAAGTCGGCCTGCCGTCCGGCGCCAATCAGCGGCGGGAGCGGCGGGTGCTGGCCTTGCAGAGTTTCGAGTACGAATTCTGCCAGCCGGCCTGAAGCAGGCCGGATATCAGGGCTGGATATCAGGGCCGGTTATCAAGATTGATACCGGACAACATTTTCCAAACTGGCGCTTGGGTGTCCGGGATGCTATAGCAACCCCCGCTGCCCGGAGACCGGCCACTTAGGCCGAGGCCGGAACGCATTGCGGATGTGGTGGAACTGGTAGACACGCTGGATTTAGGTTCCAGTGGCGCAAGCCGTGGGGGTTCGAGTCCCTTCATCCGCACCAATCTTGTGCGCTGATGCTTGACGCCTGCACAGAAACCCTTTAACTCCGCACTCCGTACCAATTCGGGCGTTGCCCGTGTTCTGTTTCTGTTCGCAATTTGCCTGTGGCTGTGCCATGGTTGCGACGGCAGCGGAACAGGCGCGCCGTCATCGCGATGAGTGGATCGATTTCATGCAGGTCACCGAAACCGTCTCTGAAGGTCTGAAGCGCCAGTTCAAGGTGGCGATCAGCCAGGCCGATGTCGAAACCAAGATCGATGCGCGTCTGGCCGACCTGGCCAAGACCGTGCAGCTGCCGGGCTTCCGCAAGGGCAAGGCCCCGAAGGCGCTGTTGAAGCAGCGCTATCTCGGCTCGGTGATGGGCGAGGTGCTGGAAGCCGCCGTGCAGGACAGCTCGGAACAGCTGTTGACGGAACGCGGCCTGAAGCCCGCCCTGCAGCCCAAGATCGAAGTGACCGCCTTTGCCGAAGACAAGGGCCTGGAATACACGATGGATCTGGAAATCCTGCCGGAAATCACCCCGGTCGATTTCGCCACCCTGTCGCTGGAACGCCCGAAGGCCGATGTGACCGACGCCGATGTCGAAAAGGGCCTGAAGAAGCTGGCCGAACAGAACCCCGACTTCAAGGCGATCACCGGCAAGCGCGGCGCCAAGGCGGGCGATGTGACCGTGATCGATTTCGTCGGCAAGCTGGACGGGGTGGAATTCCCCGGCGGCAAGGGCGAGGATTTCAATCTGGAACTCGGCTCCGGCATGTTCATCCCGGGCTTCGAGGATCAGGTGATCGGCGCCAAGACCGGTGAAAAGCGCGAAATCAAGGTCACCTTCCCGGAAAATTACGGCGCCGCCAATCTGGCCGGCAAGGAAGCCACCTTCGATGTGACCGTGAAGGAAATCCGCGAAAAGGCGGAGCCGGAACTGAACGACGAATTTGCCAAGAAGTTCGGCTTCGACGCGCTGGACAAGCTGAAGGACGCCGTGCGCCAGCAGGTGGAGCGGGAATTCGCCCAGGCTTCGCGCATGAAGGTGAAGCGCAGCCTGCTGGACGTGCTGGACGAAAAGCACGGCTTCGATGTGCCGCCGTCGCTGGTGGATGCCGAATTCAACGCCATCTGGTCGCAGTACGAACAGGCCAAGAAGGCGGGGGAAAGCGATCCGCTGCTGGAAGGCAAGTCGGAAGACGAGGTGAAGGCGGAATATCAGCGCATCGCCAACCGCCGGGTCCGCCTGGGTCTGCTGCTGTCGGAAGTTGGCCGCGTCAACAATATCGAAGTGCAGGAACAGGAACTGCGCGCGGCCGTGTTCGATGTCGCCCGCCGGTATCCGGGCCAGGAACGCCAGGTCCTGGAATTCTACATGAAGAACCAGAATGCGCTGGCATCTTTGCGCGCGCCTATTTTCGAAGACAAGGTTGTGGACTACATCCTGGAAGTGGCCAAGGTTGCCGATAAGGCCGTGACCCCGGACGAACTGTTCGCGGACATGGCGGCCTAAGGCTGACCCGGGCTGATCCAGGCTGATGCCTGATGCGTGGGGCGGGTTGCCGGATTGGGCCGGCCCGCCCCATCATCCCAACAGGAGAGCGGGAAGAATGCGGGACCCCTTTGATTTCACGATGAATTCCCTGGTGCCGATGGTGGTTGAACAAACCGCACGCGGGGAACGGGCGTTCGACATCTATTCGCGCCTGTTGAAGGAGCGCATCATTTTCCTGGTCGGCCCGGTCAACGATCAGGTGGCCAGCCTGGTCTGCGCCCAGCTTCTGTTCCTGGAAGCGGAAAACCCGACCAAGGAAATCTCGTTCTACATCAACTCGCCGGGCGGCTATGTCACGGCCGGCATGTCGATTTACGACACGATGCAGTATGTCCGCCCGCCGGTTGCGACCATGTGTCTCGGTCAGGCATCCAGCATGGGTTCGCTGCTGCTGGCGTCGGGTGCGCCGGGCAAGCGCTATGCCCTGCCCAACGCGCGGGTGATGATCCATCAGCCGTCCGGCGGCTCGCAAGGCCCGGCGACCGATATCGAGATTCATGCGCGCGAGATTCTGAAAATGCGCTCGCGCCTCAACGAAGTGTACGCCAAGCATACCGGCCAGCCGGTGACGGCGATCGAGGCGGCGATGGAGCGCGACAATTTCATGTCGCCGGAGGAAGCCAAGGCATTCGGGTTGATCGACCATGTGGTCACCACCCGTCCGGGCGCGGGATCCGGCGGGGAAGAACAGGCGGCATGACGCCCGGTTTGGGGGCGGTGACGCAAAAAAACCTGGGGATGGTTTTGGCAGTGTCGGCAGTTGTCGATTGCCACGGCGAACCCAGGTGTTATTGAATAAGGCGATGTTTGACGGTTGCGGCATGGGTTCCGACGCCGTCATTGCCCCCGCCCGGTCATTTCGGTGACAGTGGCTCCGGGGTTCTGACAGACCGGATGATCCCGTCCGCGGCATTGCCGAACGGCTTGGTTCCGGTTGCCCGATTGCAGCCCCTTATAGCGGCCTTCGCCCGATGTTTGGGGCATAGGCACAGCAGCCGAGAGCCAGGCGGTTGGGCGAAAGTGAGTGAGGCATGACAAAGTCTAGCAGCGGCGATTCCAAGAACACCCTCTACTGCTCTTTCTGCGGAAAGAGCCAGCATGAGGTGCGCAAGCTCATCGCCGGGCCGACCGTGTTCATCTGCGACGAATGCGTCGAGCTGTGCATGGACATCATCCGGGAAGAGCACAAGACCACGCTGGTGAAAAGCCGCGAGGGGGTGCCAAGCCCGAAGGAAATCCGGTCGGTGCTGGACGATTATGTGATCGGCCAGGACCAGGCCAAGCGGGTTCTGTCGGTCGCGGTCCACAATCACTATAAGCGGCTGGCCCACGCGACCAAGAATAACGATGTCGAACTGGCGAAATCCAACATTCTGCTGATCGGGCCGACTGGTAGC
>CAYRWZ010000083.1:0-1835 GCA_964428065.1 uncultured Comamonadaceae bacterium
TTCCCCCGCCTCCACCGCCGGGCGCGACAGGATGATGCGGTCGACCTTGCCTTCGATCAGCGCGGCGACGGCAATCGCCACCGCCAGATAGGTCTTGCCGGTACCGGCCGGGCCGATGCCAAACACCAGTTCATGGTCGCGCATTGCCTGGAGATAGGCTTTCTGCACGGGGGAGCGGGGTTCCACCATGCGGCGGCGGGTGCGGACCGCGCTGGCCCCGGTATCGCCGACATCGCCGCCGGTCGCGGCGTATTCGGCCATCCGCACGGCGGCATCCACTTCGCCCATATCGACCGGGCGACCGGATTTGACCCGGCCATGCAGGGCCATCAGCGCATCCTTGGCGGTGCCGGACGGGCCGGGTGCGCCGGTGATGGTGACATGATTGCCGCGCGGCACGATCGCCACCCCCAGCAACTGTTCGATGCGCGCCAGATTGCGATCATGTTCGCCGAACAGCAGCGGCAACAGGCTGTTGTCGTCGAAGGTCAGATGGACAGGTTCCGCCGTGGTTTTCACGTAAGCTCGCTTGCCTCCCCCCGCTATAGCCCGATGCGCTGCGTCATGCCGTTGCGCGCAACGGCGGGTCGATCACCTCCCCGCCCAGACTATAGGAATGATCCGATACTACGCGCACTTGTGCAACCTGCCCGATCAGACTTTCCGGCCCTTCGACGTGCAAAGGCTGCAAATAGGGCGTTTTGCCGACCACCTGGCCCGAATGCCGCCCCGGCTTTTCGAACAGCACCGGCAGGGTCCGGCCCACCGTGGCCTTGTTGAACTGGCGCAGCTGCTCGCCCAGCAGGGCATTCAGTTCGGCCAGGCGGGCATCCTTGACCGCTTCGTCCACCTGGGTTTCGGCGGCCGAGGCCGGAGTGCCAGGGCGCGGCGAATATTTGAAGGAAAAGGCCTGGGGAAACACAATGTCGCGCACCAGCTGCATGGTCGCCGCGAAATCGGCATCGGTTTCACCGGGGAACCCGACAATGAAGTCAGAGGACAGCAAAATGTCCGGCCGGGCGGCGCGCAGCTTGTCGATGATCCGCCGGTAATCGTCGGCGCTGTGCTGGCGGTTCATCAGCTTCAGAATACGGTCCGACCCCGATTGCACCGGCAGATGCAGGAACGGCATCAGCTTCGGATTGTCCCGGTGCGCCGCGATCAGATCATCCGACATATCGCGCGGGTGGGAGGTGGTGTAGCGGATGCGGTACAGCCCATCCAGTTCGGCCAGCGCTTCCGCCAGCCGGGCCAGCGACCAGGCCGCGCCATCGGGGCCTTCCCCATGATAGGCGTTGACGTTCTGGCCCAGCAGGGTCAGCTCCCGCGCGCCCAGGTCAATCAGGCGGCGCGCTTCGTCGAGGATCTGCGTCACCGGGCGGGAATATTCCGCCCCGCGCGTATAGGGTACGACGCAGAAGGTGCAGAACTTGTCGCACCCTTCCTGAATCGACAGGAAGGCCGATGCACCCTGCTGGCGCGTCGGTTCCGGCATATGGTCGAATTTCGGTTCGACCGGGAAATCGGTGTCCAGAATCCCCATGCCCGGACGCGGGCGGTTGCTGGCGCGCTTCGCCGCCATGCCGCGCTCGGCGCGGGCCACCATTTCACCCAGCCGGTGATAGGTTTGCGGCCCCATGACGATATCGACATAAGGGGCGCGGGCGACGATTTCCTCCCCCTCCGCCTGGGCGACACAGCCGGTGACGGCCAAAATCATGTCGCCGCCGCGCGCGTCCTTCAGTTCGCGCAGACGGCCCAGATCGGAAAAGGTCTTTTCCGATGCCTTCTCGCGGATATGGCAGGTGTTGACGATGACCATGTCCGCCTCGTCC
>CAYRWZ010000083.1:1854-10315 GCA_964428065.1 uncultured Comamonadaceae bacterium
CCGGGGCATTGACCGGCTGATAGCCAAGGGGTGCCAGAACATCCGCCATCCGGTCGGAATCATAGACGTTCATCTGGCAGCCATAGGTGCGGATATAGAGCTTTTTCTTCATAAGCGCTTTCCTATGCGTCGCCCCTTGCATTTGCAAGGCGGAACCCGCGTGTCCCGGCTAAGGATAGGGGGTGGCGGCGCGTTTTTCCATCGCCGCGCCGATCACCGTTTCGTGTCACTGCGATACCGCTTCGGTATCGGGCGATACGGCAGATGGGGCGGCAAGGGTTGGCGGGCCGTCGCGATATGCGGGCGGCAGCAGGTCGCGCGGTTCGCGGCCGAACAGCGAGGCGGCGACTCCGGCGGAAACCACTGCCTGACAATATTGGGTCAGCGCCTTGCGATCAGCGAAATCATCCCACCGCACCGGCGGATGGAAATGCACTTCCACCCGCACCGTGCCAAGCCCGGCCAGCCGCCAGATATGGCTGACCAGATCCATATCGCCATACCAAGCATAGAAGGGCCTGAGCGCGCGGCCAACCGGCATACCGTCCAGCAAGGTGAAGGCGACTGACACCGGCTGCACCAGCACATGCTTGCCGCCGACCGGGTGCTGCGCCGTGGTGAACAGGGCCGATTTGAACGGCAGGACGAAATTGCCGTCGTTGCTGGTGCCTTCGGGGAACAGAATCAGGTTTTCGTGCCGGTCCAGCCGGTCGCGCAGGTCACGGCGCTGACGATCCGTGCTTTCCCGCCGCCGATCGACGAATACGCTGCGTTGCAGCTTGGCCAGCAGACCGAACAGCGGCCAGGAGCCAACCTCCACCTTGGCGACAAACGACCCCCGGATCAGGCCGCCCAGGATGGTGATGTCGAGATAGCTGGAATGATTGGCGACGAACAGCACCGGGCGGTCGGTCGCCTGCTGGCCTAGCACGACAATCTCCAGCCCCAGGATACGGGCGCAGATCCGATGATAGATCAGCGGGATCAGTTCTTGAAGGCGGGAGCCAGTAAGAACGGCAAGGATCTGAAACGGCAGACCGAAGAGTGTCACCGCGAGATAGGCGATCAAGCGCGCAATCGCCAGCTGGGGGGAGCCGAGACCGCCCATGGACCCCGCGCCCCCGGGCCTAGCCGGCGTCGCGCGTGGTGCGCGCGTAATGCTTATAATATTTGTCGGTCACCAGATCGGTCTTGACGATCACGCAAACGTCGACGGTGTTGAACTGATGGTCGATCACCGCGCCATCACCGACAAAACCGCCCAGACGCAGATAGCCTTTGATCAGGGGCGGCAGCGCCTCGATCGCCGCGCGCTGGTCGATCGCCTCCTTCGGCAGCAGATCCATCGCCACATAGCGTTCCGGCAAGGCGCGCGGGCGCAGCTCCGGCGGCGCCAGATGCGCATGATGCAGATAGGCGAGCGGCAGGGCGAGGGCCGACGGGTCCACCCCCGGCAGGCTGGCACAGCCGAACATCAGGGCAATGTCATAGTGGAACACATAGGCGGCGATGCCGCGCCACAGCAGCTGCATGGTCGGCCGGGTGCGGTAATCGACATGCACGCAGGACCGGCCCAGTTCCAACAAATTGCCATCCAGCGCCAGCAGCGGCGCGATATCGTATTCCGAGGCGGTGTAGAACCCGCCATGGGCATCGGCCGCCGGCTTGCGGATCAGCCGATAGGTGCCGACCACGGCCTCTGCCCCTTCGCCGCGTGCATGGTCCAGCACCAGCAAATGGTCGCACAGCGGATCGAACGCATCGAAATCGCGCTTCAGGGCCAGAACCTCGTCATTCGGCTTGGCGTGCATTTCTTCATAGAACACCTGATAGCGCAGGCGTTGCGCCGCCAGAATTTCGCTTTCATCCTTGGCCAGGCGCACTTCCAGGGTGTTGAATCGCAACTCGCCCGAGAGCAGCGCAGCGGTTTCGGCAGTCGCACTCACGCGTCGATGTCCTTATCCTTTGATGATCCGCCCGCGCACCACGCGGGTTTCGACCGGGCGGTCCAGCGGCACGCCATAGAGTTCCAGCCGATGATCGACCAGCCGGAAGCCCAGGCTTTCGGCGATTTTCTTTTGCAGGGCTTCAATGTCCGCGTTCTGGAATTCGATGACGGTGCCGTTGGTCAAATCAATCAGATGATCGTGATGTTCATCCGGCAATTCTTCATAGCGGGCGCGGCCGTCGCCAAAATCGTGCCGCTCCAGAATATTCGCCTCCTCGAACAGGCGGACCGTGCGATAGACCGTAGCGATGCTGATGCGGGGATCGATTTCGGTGGCGCGCCGATACAGCGCCTCGACATCCGGGTGATCCTCCGCCTCGGACAAAACGCGGGCGATGACGCGCCGCTGTTCGGTCATCTTCAGGCCTTTGTCGATGCAAAGACGTTCCAGACGCGACGGTTCAACGGTCTCTTTCGGCACGAGTCCTTCTCCTGTTTGGCCCCCTTATAGACCAAACTGCCACAGCCCGGAAACAGAAACGGCGGGCCGAAGGGCCCGCCGCCTGGATTTCAAGGCCGGATCGAAGGCTTAAGCAGCGCCGCGCCGACGGGCACGGGTGCCAAGACCGATCTGCTTGGCCAGCTTGCTGCGCTGGTTGGCATAGTTCGGCGCGACCATCGGATAGTCGGCCGGCAGGCCCCAGCGTTCCCGATATTCTTCCGGGGTCATGTCGAAGGCCGTCTTGAGATGGCGCTTCAGCATCTTCAGCTTTTTGCCGTCTTCCAGGCAGATGATGTATTCCGGCGTCACCGACTTTTTGATCGGCACGGCCGGTTCCGGGCGCTCGGGCTTGGCTTCGGTCGGGGCATTGACGTTGGACAAGGCACCGTGAACCTGGCGGATCAAGGCAGGCAACTCGGTCATGGCGACCGAATTGTTGGACACATAGGCAGCAATGATCTGCGAGGTCAGGGCGGTGAGTTCCTGCGAGTCATTGGTGTCGGGCATCGGTTTATTCCCTTTTGCGTTAGATAATCTTGATATAGTCGCGTGAATCGCAAGTTGCAATGTCTTTTTGCAGTTATTTTGATGATCCGGCTACCCACCTATTAAGAATGATTTACCATTTGATGCCGCTATGCAGGATAGCGGCAGGAAGATCGAAGGATTCATCCGTGGGATTTCTACCAAAACGCTTTGACAAAAGACATTGGTTTTTTCTTTTTTTGCACAGTTACGAAACCGGTACCGGCGCCAATGACGCTTTGCGAACATACCGACGCGGAATGACGAGAAATATATTCAGTTACGCAACAAAATCGCGGCGCATAACCAAAGCATCCTCCACCCGCCCATCGGCGTGCCGGTAATAGCCTTTGCGCCGGCCAACCTCCGCAAATCCGCTGGCGACATAAAGCGCCCGGGCCGCGCTGTTGCCGACGGCCACCTCCAGAAACACCACCCGCGCCTCCAGACGCATGAGGGCCAACAGCAGCGCGGCCAGGATCTGCCGACCGAAACCGGCCTGGCGATGATCGGGCAGTACCCCGATAGTCAGCACCTCCGCCTCTCCCAGCACAACCCGGCCCATGGCCAGGGCAACCGGCGCGTCACCCGAATCTGTGCCAATCTGGCCATCCGTTCCGATCAGGGCGATGGTGCCCGGCTGTACCAACAGCTCGCGCATCGTGTCGGGCCGCCATCCTTGCTCGAAGCATTGGCCGTGCAGCGCCGACAGCACGTCGGCATAGGCCAGGCCGACTTCGCGGCAGGTGATCGGCCGTACCGGCATTACTCCTCCACCAGCCGCTGATGCCGTCCGCCATGCGCCGGGGCGATGGCATCGGGCGGGCGGATATAAAGCGGTGTGGCCGGGGTCAGCCGGTCTCCCAGCATCTGCCGCTGGGCCAACCGTGCCACGGTCAGCGGATCGGGCGCACCGCTGGCCGCGATCTCGATCGCCGTCGGGGACAGGCCTGTGGCCGCAGCGATTGCGGGCAGAACCGGGCGCGCCGCGTCCGCCGAATCGCCGATGATCCGCAAGTGGCCGGCCGTACCGCGCAGGGATCCCGCTAGGCCGGGCAACGCTTCGACCGGCAGAACCTGGGGCGGGACCAGGGGGGTGCCATCGGGCGCGAAGGGCTGCGCGAACAGATCCGCCCGGCGCGAATCGATGATGACCAGCCGGGCGGCGGGGGCAGTGGCGGCGGGGGCAGTGGCGGCGGGGGCGGTTCCGGCGGGGGTATGCGTGCGATCCTGCGCCTCGACCGCGGCAAAACTGCCGATCCCGATCACCGGGCAGCCCGTCGCGAGGCCCAGCCCATGGGCAACGGATAGTCCGACCCGGATACCGGTGAACGATCCCGGACCAACCGTCACCGCCACCGCCTGAAGCTGGGTCAGGGCCAGGCCGGCCCCCGCAGCCAGACTGTTCAGCAAGGGCAGAATCGCCTCGGCCTGGCCATGGCGCATGGGGGTATCGAGCCGCGCCAGCACCGCATCGCCCCGGACCAAGGCCAGCCCGACCGCCGCCGCACTGCTGTCGATCGCCAACACCAGGGCGGTTGCAGGATCGGGATGGGGCCCCTGCGCCGAAGCAAAGCCGGAACCGGTAACGGTAACCATCGAAAGGCGGGACTCCCGGACAGAAAGGACAGCGACACACTTAAATAAGGACGGGCGATGGACCAGCGCGGGATGGCCGACCAGACCAGCTTCGCCATGGCATAGCCGGCGCCGTCATGCTAGGAGACCGTATGACGCCCCGGCGCATCGATGTAAATACCGATCTGCCGCCCCGGATGGATAGAAGACAGAATGACCCAGACCGTATTGGTTCCGATTACCGAACAGGATTTCGATGTCGAAGTCCGGCTGGCCTATGCCACCCATGACAATTTCACCGGCGCGCCGGTCTATTGCCGGGGCGATGCCTATCTGCATCCGGTGGCAGCCGCAGCACTGCGCCGCGCGGTCGATCTGGCCCGGCCGCTTGGCTATCGCTTCCGGATTCTCGATGCCTTCCGTCCAAGCGAGGCGCAATGGGCGCTGTGGAACCATACGCCGGATCCCACCTTCATTGCCGATCCGCGGCGCGGTTCCCCCCATGGGCGCGGGGTTGCCGTCGATCTGACCCTGCTGGACCGCGAAACCGGGCAGGAACTGGATATGGGCACCCCCTTCGACGCCTTCACCCCGCTGTCCCACCATGGGCGGACCGATGTCAGCCTGGCGGCCCAGCGCAACCGGGCGGTTCTGCTGGGCATCATGTCGGCGGCCGGCTGGGATTTCTATTCCAAGGAATGGTGGCACTATCAGCTGTTCAATGCCCGGCAATATCCGCTGCTGTCGGATCGTATGGTTTCACCCGGCCTGATGCGTCGATAGGTCCGGCAGAAATCGTCTGCCCAGACGCGATCCAGGCGCTATCTTGATGATGATGCTCTTACCCCTGCACGCGATAGCGCGCTTGCTGCGCCGCCTCGGACTCGCCGCCATGCTCGGCTGCGCGGGCCTATCGGCCTGGGCGCAGGACGGGGTGGACGCCACCCTGCCGCGCGCGGTGATTTTCACCTATGGCCGGTTCGGCGACGATGGCGCCGCCAATTCGATTTCGGTCGATCTGTTCGAACAGCATCTGTCGGAATTGTCCCGTGGTGGGTACACGGTGCTGCCCCTGCCGGAAATCGTCGCCGCCCTGCGCGACGGGCGCCCGCTGCCGGACCGCACCATCGGCATCACCATCGACGATACCCACGCCTCGGTCTGGCGGGAGGCATGGCCGCGCCTGCGGGCCCTGGGCCTGCCATTCACCCTGTTTGTCGTCTCCGATACGGTTGACCGCGCTGCACTGCCCGGCGGATCGAACGACAGCATGACCTGGGGGCAGATCCGCGACCTGGCCGATGCCGGGGTGACCATCGGCAATCTCTCGGCCTCTCACCCGCATCTGATGGGGCAGGACCGGGCCTTCCAGATCGGCCAGATCGCCCGCGCCGCCGAACGGATCGCCGAGCAGACCGGCACCCGCCCCACCCTGTTCGCCTATCCGTTCGGCGAATATGACAGCGACCTGCGCGCCCTGGTGCCAGAGCTGGGCTATCGTGCAGCGTTCGGCCAGCAATCCGGGGTGGCCCACGGCCGGGCCGACCCGATGGCCCTGCCGCGATTCGCCATGTCCGACACCTATGGCTCGCTCGATCGCTTCCGCCTGGCAGCGCAGGCGCTGCCGCTGCTGGTGCAGGACGTGACACCCAGTGAAATCGTGATCGAGGACAATCCCCCCACCCTCCGCATGACCATCGACCCGATGATGGGCGAGGTGGCGCAGCTGGCCTGTTTCATCAGCGGGGCGGGGCGCATGACCCTGGTCGATCTGGGGAACCGGCGGATCGAACTGCGCGCGCCCGATCTGCTGGCCCCCGGCCGCACCCGGCTGAACTGCACCATGCCCGCAGCCGATGGGCGCTGGCGCTGGTTCGGCCTACCGCTGGTCGTGCCGTAGGGTATGGCCGGGGACAATGACTGGGGGCATCTCTTGCCCGAGAATTGCCAATCTTGGGGCGTTAGCCTAAAACCCTTGCCCATTGCCCTGCTGCCGGATCGGCCCTTGCCATGCCCTTGTCTGTCGTCATTCTGACCTTCAATGCCGAAGAAACCATCGGCGCGACGCTGGACTCCGCCCGGCTGGTGTCGGACGATATCCATGTGGTCGATAGCGGTTCGACCGACCGGACGCTGGAAATCTGCCGGGACAAGGGCGCACAGATTGTCAACCACCCGTTCGAGAATTACGGCGCCCAGCGCAACTGGGCGATCGAGACCCTGCCGCTGCGCCATGACTGGCAGCTGCATCTGGATGCCGACGAACGGCTGAGCGATGGGCTGGTCCGTGCGATTCAGACGCTGGACCGGCAGGGCTTTCCGGGCGAAGCGGTCGGCTATTTCATCCCGCGCCTGATGTACTTCATGGGCTTCCCGATCCGCCATGGCGGCATGTACCCGATCTGGCATATGCGCCTGTTCCGCAGTGGGCGCGGGCGGTGCGAAGCGCGGCGCTATGACCAGCATTTCCTGGTCGATGGGCCGACGGCGCGCATCCACGAACCAATGATCGACGATGTGCGCATGTCGCTGACCGAATGGACCGCGCGGCACAATCGCTGGTCCGACGCCGAGGCCGAGGAACTGGAACAGGGCAGCGCCGAGGCCGCCGCACAAGGCCAGATCGTCACCCCCAATCTGCGCGGCAATCCGGTGGAACGCAAGCGCGCCCTGCGGGCCGGGTTCAACGCCGCGCCGCTGTTCCTGCGTGCCTTGTTGCTGTTCTTGTACCGCTATGTCGTGCGCCTGGGCTTCCTGGACGGCAAGGCGGGGTTGATCTTCTTCGTTCTTCAGACCTTTTGGTTCCGCTTCCTGGTCGATGCCAAACTTTATGAGCGCAAGGTGAAGCGCATGCGGGCCGGATCTTGAACCGCAGACTGGATACAGACCCGATGCGCATCGTTCTGCACGATTTTCCTGGCCATTCTTTCCCGGTTCAGCTGTCCCGCGCCCTGGCGGTCCGGGGGCACGAGGTTTTACACCTGACCTTCGATGCCTTTTCGTCGCCCAAAGGGCCGCTGAAGCCCCGTCCGGACGATCCCCCCGGCCTGCATCTGGAAACCATCGATATCGGCGGCGGTGCCTTCGCCAAATACAATTACCCCCAGCGGGTGGTGCAGGAATATCGCTATGGCCGCGCCCTGTGCCGCCGTGTTGCCGCGTTCAAACCCGATGTCGTGTTCGGCGGTAATGCCCCGCTGGATCCGCAGGCTGCGCTTCAGGCGCTGGCGCGGCGCAATGGCTGGGGCTTTGTTTTCTGGCTTCAGGATGTGTACGGCGTCGCCATCGATTCGATCTTACGGCGGCAGATTCCGCTGCTGGGCGCGATGGTCGGCTGGCGCTTCAAGGCGCTGGAAAAGCGGCTGTGGCGGCAATCGGATGCGCTGATCGTCATCACCGACGATTTCGTGCCGCTTCTGACCGCAGAGGGGATCGACCGCAACCGCGTCTTCACGGTCGAAAACTGGTCAAACATGGCGGAAATCCTGCCGCGTCCGCGCCGCAACCCCTGGTCGGCCGCCCATGGGCTGGATGACAAGCTGGTGTTCCTTTATTCCGGCACGCTGGGGCTGAAGCACAATCCCGGCCTGCTGGCCGCGCTGGCCCGGCACTATCGGGGCGACGAACGGGTGCGGGTGGTGGTGATCACCGAAGGGGTGGGCGGCGACTGGCTGGCCGAACGGAAACGGGCGGAGGGGTTGGACAATCTGATCCTGCTGCCGTTCCAGCCCTATGACCAGCTTTCGGACGTGGTGGGCAGCGGCGATGCGCTGGTGGTGCTGCTGGAGCCCGATGCCGGGGTTTATTCCGTGCCGTCCAAGACCCTGACCTATCTGTGTGCGGCGCGGCCGATTCTGGGGTCGATCCCGCCAGAGAATCTGGCCGCCCGCCTGCTGACGCGCGAAGGC
>CAYRWZ010000084.1:0-10225 GCA_964428065.1 uncultured Comamonadaceae bacterium
TCAATCGGCGGTCACCAGTATGGCGCAGATCTGTTCCGCCGTGCCGGTGTTCGCCATCGCCTGGCTGATCTGGCAAGGCAAGGCGCGCGGCCCGCGCATCGCCGCCCTGATCACCGGGCGGCAGGTGATCCGCCATTGTGTGGAGCGGCTGCCGAAATCCAGGTTCGAGATGATCTCGCTGACCGCAGCCGGGGTGATGGGCGGCTGCCTGGCCGCGCTGATCCCGCCGACCGCCATCGCCCATGTGCTGGAGGTATCGGGCCTGCCGCCCTATCTGCTGCTGCTGGCCGTGTCCCTGATCATCCTCGGCAGTGCGCAGATCGGCTTCAACCCCGTGGTGTCGATCACCCTGCTGGGCACAGCGATTGCGCGGATGGACCCGCTGCCGGTACCGCCCTTGGCCCTGCTGCTGACCCTGATCGGTAGCTGGAACCTGTTCGGCCCATCTTCCCCCTTCTCCGCAGCAGCGCTGATTCTGGGCAATATTCTGGGCAAACCCTCGCGCACCCTGACCCATCGGTGGAACTGGCGCTATGTGATGATCTGCTTCACCCTGCTGCAAGCCACAATCGGCGGATTGGTCTGGCTGGCCTAGGTCGGCAATGCCGTCAATAACAAATTGACGGCGTTTTGTCGGCGTTTTACTAAGTCTCAAACGCGCGATAATCAGAGGCAGCAGGGGGGACAGGTGTGATGGGCAGCAATTCGACAGCGGGCCAGGGGGACAATGTGCTACGCCGCACCGAGACTCAGCGGACTGGCGGGCAGTTGATTGTCGATGCGCTGGTTGCCCATGGGGTGGAGATGGCGTTCGGCGTGGCGGGCGAAAGCTATCTGGAAGTGCTGGATGCCCTGGTTGATGCCCCGCAGGTGCGCTTCATCACCTGCCGCCAGGAAGGCGGCGCGTCCTTCATGGCCGAAGCCTATGGCAAGCTGACCGGCAAGCCCGGGGTGCTGATGGTCACGCGCGGCCCGGGTGCGTGTAATGGTTCGATCGGGATTCACACCGCGTTCCAGGATTCGACGCCGATGGTGGTGCTGGTCGGCCAGGTGGCGCGCCATCAGTTGGAGCGCGAGGCGTTTCAGGAAGTCGATTACCGCCGCATGTTCGGCCAGATGGCGAAATGGGTGGCCCAGATTGACCGGGCCGACCGTATCCCCGAATTGATGAGCCATGCGTTCCATGTCGCAACCTCGGGCCGTCCGGGGCCGGTGGTGCTGGCCCTGCCGGAAGACATGCTGCGCGATGTGGTGGCTGCCCCGGCCCAGGTGCGTGGCTATCGCCCGGTTCATGCCCATCCGGCGGCAACCGATATCGACCAGGCGCTGGCGCTGCTGGCGCAGGCGGAACGCCCGGTGTTGCTGGTCGGCGGGTCCGGCTGGACCGATGCCGCCGCAGCGCAGATCGCCGCCTTTGCCGAGGCGAATCAGCTGCCGGTCTGTTGCAGTTTCCGCCGTCAGGACATTGTCGATAACCGCCTGCCGGTGTTCATCGGCGATCTGGGCACCGGGGCCAACCCGAAGCTGGTGGAGCGGGTGAAGCAGGCCGATCTTCTGTTCGTGATCGGCGCGCGCGTCGGGGAAATGACCTCTCAATCCTATTCGGTCGTCTCGATCCCCGAACCGGGCAAGACGCTGATCCACGCCCATGCCTCGGCAGAGGAAATCGGCCGGGTCTATCGCCCGACCCTGGGAATCCAGGCGCATCCGGCAGCAATGGCGGCCGCCCTGGCCGGGCGGCGGGTTGCCAGCGTCCGCTGGGCGGACTGGACCCGCGCTGCCCGCGCCGATTACGAGGCGAACCTGATCCCCAATCCCGAAACCGGCAAGCCGCTGCAACTGGGCAAGGTGATGGAGTATCTGCGCGCCACCCTGCCGGACGACGCGATTGTCACCAGCGATGCCGGGAACTTCGCCGGTTGGCCGCAGCGCTTCCTGTCCTATCGCCGCCCGGGGCGGCAGCTGGGGCCGACCAACGGCGCGATGGGCTATAGCGTGCCCGCCGGGGTCGCGGCCAAGCTGGCCCATCCTGATCGGCTGGTGCTGTCCTTCGTCGGCGATGGCGGCTTTCTGATGAGCGGCCAGGAGCTGGCAACCGCCATGCAGGAAGGCGTCGGTCCAATCGTCCTGGTGTTCAACAACAACATGTACGGCACCATCCGCATGCATCAGGAACGGCGCTTTCCGGGGCGGATTTCCGGCACTGCGCTGGTGAACCCGGATTTCGCCGCCTATGCCCGCGCCTTCGGGGCCGAAGGTGTGGTGGTCGAGACGACCGAGCAGTTCATCGCCGCCTTCGAACGGTTGTCGGCGCAGCATCGCCCGGCGGTGATCGAACTGCGCATCGATCCGGAGCAAATCACCACGCGCGGCACCATCGCCGATATTCGCGCCGATGCGCAAAAGCGGCAGGCCAGCGGCAAGGGGTTCGAAGAAGCCACTTGATTTGGTGGTCCGGATGCTTGCCAATACAGCATCTAGCGGTTTGATCCCGGTGCAATCCGATCCATATGGAAGGGGGCATCGGGGCGTTCCGCTTGGGTTATCGACTCATTAACCCTTCTGCCTCAATGATCACACAATAGGATCACACAAGGCAGGGCAATCACAGCGGTGGGGCGCGATGCGGCCCACCGATGCCGGGAGATGCAGGATGCTGTTGTATCAAGCCTACCACGCCCAGCAGGCGGCCATGGAACCGCTGCGCTGGTTTGCCAACGAGGTTCGCTCCTTCGCTGGCAGCAGCTGGGTCGGGTCGATGAAGCATCCGATGGTCGATGCCTTCACCGCCGCCTGCGATGTGCTGGCCGATGCCAAGCCGCTGCATGACCGGCCCGATTTCGGCATCACCACCACCGTGGTCGATGGCAAGGTGGCTCCTGTCACCGAAACGGCGGAGCTGACCAAGCCGTTCTGCGTGCTGCGCCATTTCAAGAAGGAAGGTGGGGAAAACCAGCCCCGCGTTCTGCTGGTTGCGCCGCTGTCCGGCCATTACGCAACCTTGCTGCGCGGCACGGTGGAAGCCCTTCTGCCCCAGCACGACGTTTATATCACCGACTGGGAAAACGCCCGCAATGTGCCGCTGTGGCAGGGGCGGTTCGACCTCGATGTGTTCGTCGATTATCTGATGGACATGATCCGCCATCTGGGGCCGGACGTGCATTGCATCGCCGTGTGTCAGCCGGCGGTGCCGCTGCTGGCGGCGATTGCGGAAATGGCGATGGACAATGATCCGGCCCAGCCGCGCTCCATGGTGTTGATGGGCGGGCCGATCGACACCCGCATCAGCCCGACCAAGGTCAACGAATTCGCCCAGTCCGGCAATATCGAAGCGATCAAGCAGATGGTCATCACCCGCGTGCCGCCGCCCTATGCCGGCATGATGCGCGCGGTCTATCCGGGCTTCCTGCAGCTCAGCGGCTTCGTCAGCATGAATATCGGCCGCCATGTGCGCGCCCATATGGACATGTTCCGCAATCTGGTGAAGGGCGATGGCGAAAGCGCCGCCGCCACCAAGCGGTTCTATAAGGAATATCTGACCGTCATGGACATGCCGGCGGAATTCTATCTGCAAACGCTGGAAACCGTGTTCCAGCGCTATGATCTACCGCAGGGCCGGTTCAAGCATTATGGCCGCCTGATCGAACCGGCGGCGATCACCAAGACCGCGCTGATGACTGTGGAAGGGGCAGAGGACGATATCTGCGGCCCCGGCCAGACCCAGGCGGCCCATGCCCTGTGCACCGGTATCCCGGCATCCCGGCAAACCGACTATGTCCAGCAGGGCGTCGGCCATTACGGCGTGTTCAACGGCCGCAAGTTCCGCGAACAGATCGTGCCGCGGATTGCGGAGTTCATCCGCAAGGCCTAACGGCCCGCTTTCCCCTTACCCCGCGATGGCGCAGGTGCCCGGCGCAGAACCGGGCCCAGAACCGGGCGCGGCGCTGCGGTGCGGGCCGAGTGCGGCGTCGAAGGTGCTGCGCAGGGCGGCATCCACCTCTGCCATGCTGACCCGCTTGCCCAGATCGTGCAGGGAGGTAACGCCGTGCTGGCTGATGCCGCACGGCACGATCCCGCCGAAATGGCCGAGATCCGGGTTCACATTGATCGCCAGCCCGTGCAGCGTGACCCAGCGGCGGATGCGGACGCCGATGGCGGCGATCTTGTCTTCCTTCAGCGGGCCGCGCGGAACCCAGATGCCCACCCGTCCGGTCCGCCGTTCGCCGGTCACGCCGAACTGCGCCAGGGTGCGGATGATCCAGTCTTCCAGATGGCAGACATAGGCGCGCACATCCTTTTCCCGCTGGCGCAGGTCCAGCATCAGATAAACCACGCGCTGCCCCGGCCCGTGATAGGTGTATTGCCCACCGCGCCCGCTGGGATAGACCGGGAAGCGGTCCGGCGCCAACAGATCATCCGCCTTGGCCGAGGTGCCAGCCGTATAGAGCGGCGGATGTTCCAGCAGCCACACCAGTTCGTCCGCTGTGCCATCGTGAATGGCCTGCGCGCGCGCTTCCATTTCGGCAATCGCGGTCGGGTAATCGACCGGCCCTGTGCTGATGCGCCATTCGACCATGCTGATGCCCTGCCTTATCCCCGGATCTGCGGCGGAATTTTGCCGCGCTGAGTTCCAGCGAGATAAGATGCCGCTTGTTCCCTGTCCAGAGATTTGCTAAGTCCAGCTGCCGTCGCTGATCTTTTATCAGCGGCTTCGCTTCGATGCGGTCGTGGCGGAATGGTAGACGCGCAAGCTTGAGGTGCTTGTGGGGTAACTCCCGTGGAAGTTCGAGTCTTCTCGACCGCACCAAAATCCCGATCAGCATAGCAGTGCAGTGTGACACGCTCATGGCCGGCAGGGCCGTGCTGCCGTGCCATTTTCGCAGGTTCTGTGCGCAGGGGCGGCGCTTGCGTCGGGGCCGCGCATCGGGTACCCCCTATCCCCAGTGCCGGGACAACCGGCAAGGTCTCATTGGGGGGAGGACCGCATCTTGGCCGACGATTTCCGCGAAGCCGCGCTTGAATATCACCGCCTGCCGCAGCCGGGCAAACTGACCGTCACGCCTACCAAGCCGCTGGTCACCCAGCGCGATCTGGCGCTGGCCTATTCGCCCGGCGTTGCCCATGCCTGCACGGCGATCGTTGACGATCCGGCCGATGCGTTCCGCTATACCGCGCGCGGCAATCTGGTGGCGGTGATCACCAACGGCACGGCGGTGCTGGGCCTGGGCGATATCGGCCCGCTGGCGGCCAAGCCGGTGATGGAAGGCAAGGCGGTTCTGTTCAAGAAATTCGCCGGGATCGACGTGTTCGATATCGAGGTCAACGAGAAAGACCCCGACAAGCTGGTCGAGGTGATCGCCGCGCTGGAGCCGACCTTCGGCGGCGTCAATCTGGAAGACATCAAGGCGCCCGAATGCTTCGAGATCGAGGCGAAGCTGCGCCAGCGCATGAAAATTCCGGTGTTCCACGACGATCAGCACGGCACGGCGATCATTGTCAGCGCAGCGATCCTCAACGGGTTGCGTGTGGTGGGCAAGGATATCCGGCAGGTCAAGCTGGTAACATCCGGCGCTGGCGCGGCGGCGCTGGCTTGCCTGGACCTGCTGGTCGATCTGGGCCTGCCGCTGGAGAATATCTGGGTCACCGATATCAAGGGTGTGGTCTATCAGGGCCGGACCGAATTGATGGATCCGCGCAAGGACCGCTATGCGCGGGAGACCAACAGCCGCAGCCTGGGCGATATCATCGCCGATGCGGATATCTTCCTGGGCCTGTCGGCCCCCGGCGTGCTGAAGCCCGATATGGTGGCGAAAATGGCCCCGCGCCCGCTGATTCTGGCACTGGCCAACCCGACGCCGGAAATCATGCCGGAACAGGTGAAGGCAGTGCGCGACGATGCGGTGATCGCCACCGGCCGGTCGGATTATCCCAATCAGGTCAACAATGTGCTGTGCTTCCCCTTCATTTTCCGCGGCGCGCTGGATGTCGGCGCGACCACGATCAATGAGGCGATGAAGGTGGCCTGCGTCCGGGCGATTGCCGATCTGGCGCTGGCCGAGCCGTCCGAAGTGGTGGCCAAGGCCTATGGCGACCAGCCGCTGACCTTCGGGCCGGACTTCCTGATTCCCAAGCCGTTCGATCCGCGCCTGATTGTCGAAATCGCCCCGGCGGTCGCCAAGGCGGCGATGGACAGCGGCGTCGCCACCCGGCCGATTGCCGATTTCGATGCCTATCGCCAGCAATTGACTCAGTTCGTGTTCCGCTCGGGCCAGATGATGCGCCCGATGTTCGAGCGGGCGAAGCAGGACCTGCGCCGCATCGTCTATGCCGAGGGCGAGGACGAGCGGGTGCTGCGCGCCGTGCAGGCCGTGGTCGATGAAAAGCTGGCCAAGCCCATCCTGGTCGGCCGCCCGGATGTGGTGCAGATGCGGATCGAACGGCTGGGCCTGCGCCTGCAACAGGACCGGGACTACGATCTGGTCAACCCGCAATCGGACCCGCGCTTCCACGAATACTGGACGCTGTACCATGCGCTGATGGAACGGCGCGGCGTTTCCCCCGACAATGCCCGCACCATCGTCCGCACCCGCAACACGGTGATCGCGGCGCTGATGGTGCGGCGGGGCGAGGCCGATGCGCTGATCTGCGGCACTATCGGGCGGTTCCACCGCAATCTGGAGCATATCAAGGACGTGCTGGGCCTGGCCCCCGGCGTCAGCGGCGCCTATGCGCTGAATGCGCTGATCCTGCCGCGCGGCACCTTCTTCCTGTGCGATACCCATGTCCAGCGCGACCCCAGCGCCGAACAGGTGGCGGAAATGACCCTGCTGGCGGCCGAGGAAATCCGCCGCTTCGGCATTGCGCCCAAGGTGGCGCTGCTGAGCCATTCGAATTTCGGCGGGTCGGATGCGCCCTCGGCGGTCAAGATGCGCCAGGCGGTGCAGATGATTGTCGACCGCGCGCCCGACCTGGAAGTGGAAGGCGAAATGCACGGCGATTCCGCCCTGTCGGAAGAAATCCGCCAGCGCATTTTCCCCAATTCCCGGCTGAAGGGGCAGGCCAACCTGATGATCATGCCCACGGTGGACGCCGCCAATATCGCCTTCAACATGCTGAAGGTGCTGGGCGACGGGCTGTCGGTCGGGCCGATCCTGATGGGGGTGGCAAAGCCGGCCCATGTGCTGACCCCGTCGGTGACGGTGCGCGGCATCGTCAACATGACGGCGGTGGCGGCGGTGGACGCACAGCTGCATGCCAACCGCACCCCAGTGTCTCCAGAACGCCCCTAACCCCAAGGTGAGTGGCCCATGACGCCCGATCCCGCCGATCCGTTGACCGACCGGACAAAAACCGCCCCGGCCCCCGGGCAGGCGGAACTGGATTCGGCGGTGATCGAGGCCAGTCTGGAAGCCATCGAGGCCGAGGATGCAGGGCGGCTGCGCGACCTGCTGTTGCCGCTGCATCCGGCCGAAGTGGCCGAATTGCTGCACGGCTTCGCCCGCGATCAGCGCCGGGCGGTGGTGCAGGCGCTGGGCAGCGATTTCGACCCCGAAATCCTGGCCGAACTGGAAACCGAAGTCCGCGACGAGGTGGTGGAGGTGCTGGGGCCGGTTGGCCTGGCGGCGGCGGTTTCCGATCTTGATTCCGACGATGCGGTCTATGTGCTGGAAGACCTGCCGGAAGATCAGCGCCGCCAGGTGCTGGATGCGGTGGCGCCGGAAGATCGGGTCATTCTGGAACAAAGCCTGACCTATCCGGAAGATACCGCCGGCCGCCTGATGCAGCGGGAACTGGTGGCGATTCCGCACCATTGGACAGTGGGCCAGACCATCGATTTCCTGCGTGCTGCCACCGACCTGCCGACCGATTTCTACGATCTGTTCATTGTCGATCCGCGTCATCTGCCGCTGGGCGCGCTGCCCCTGTCGCGGCTGTTGCAGGCCGGGCGGCCGGTGCCGGTGGCCGAGCTGATGGAAACCGATTTCCGCAAGGTGGAAGCCACCGAACCGGCGGAAGAAGTGGCCCGCCTGTTCCGTAAATACCGGCTGGTATCGCTGCCGGTGACAGAAAGCGATGGCCGGCTGGTCGGCGTCATCACCGTCGATGACGTGGTGGAGGTGATCGAGGAAGAAGCCGAAGAAACCATCATGAACCTGGGCGGCGTCAGCCAGGACGATATCTATCAGGCCGCCTGGGGCACCGTGCGCAGCCGCTTCACCTGGCTGTTCGTCAATCTGGCGACGGCGTTCCTGGCGTCCTCGGTCATTTCGGCGTTCGAAGGGTCGATCCAGTCGATCACCGCGCTGGCGATCCTGATGCCGATTGTTGCCTCCATGGGCGGCAATGCCGGCACCCAGACGCTGACGGTGGCCGTGCGCGGCCTGGCGACGGGGGAACTCTCCACCCTCAACGCCGCGCGCTTCCTGGGCAAGGAGGCAATGGTCGGCGCGTTCAACGGCCTGCTGTTCGCCGTGCTGGTGGGGGCGGTGGCGGGCATCTGGTTCGCCGATCCGCGCATCGGCGGGGTGATTGCGCTGGCCATGCTGGTGAACCTGACCGTCGCCGCGCTGGCCGGGGTGTCGATCCCGGTACTGCTGGACAAGGCGGGGGTGGACCCGGCGGTGGCATCGGGCGTGTTCCTGACCACGCTGACCGATTGCATCGGCTTCCTGGCCTTCCTGGGCCTTGCCACTTGGCTGCTGCTGTAGCGGAACTTTACGTATAGGGAAACTTGTGTCAGGCTGGATCGCATGACCGACAGCTTCACCATAGCCCAGTTGGCAACGGAATTCGGCATCACCCATCGGGCGATCCGCTTTTATGAGGATAAGGGCCTGATCGCGCCGGGCCGCCGGGGCAACCGCCGGGTCTATTCCCCGCGCGACCGGGTGCGGCTGCGGCTGATTCTGCGCGGCAAGCGGCTGGGCTTCTCGCTGGAGGACATCCGCGAGATCATCGACCTGTACGACAGCGACCGGGGCGAGGCAGGGCAACTGCAACTGCTGATCGACAAGATCCGCCAGCGCCGCCGGGTGCTGCTGGCCCAGCGCCAGGATATCGATACCCTGCTGGAACAGATGGACGGGCTGGAGGCCGATTGTACCGAGGCGCTGGTCGCCCTGGGTGGTAAGTAGCCGGGTGGTAAGTAACCGCGAATTCTGGGCTTGAGACTCGCCCGCGCTGGCGATAAATTGACGTTCACGGAAATTTACGGATGCGGCGCACCGCATCGGGGCCAGCCCGCGCAATAAGGGGCGCAACCAGGGGAGAGGGAGGTGCCGGTCATGGACCCAGCGACTGCCGATGCAGACGATCCCTTTGCGCGCTATCCGCATATCCGCGCCATGGTGGAACGCCAGGGCATCATCACCCTGATGGGCGCGCGCATTGCCGCGCTGGACGATGGCTATTGCCGGGTCGAGCTGCCCTACGGCCCCCATGTCGGCCAGCATAACGGGTTTTTCCACGGCGGCGCGATTGGCGCGATTTCCGATCTGGCGGGCGGGTTTTCGGCGGGCACCTATGCCGGGCCGGACCAGGCGATGCTGACCGTCGAATACAAGATCAATTTCATCGCCCCGGCCAAGGGGGTGATGCTGCTGGCCGAAGGGCGCGTGCTGCGCCGGGGCCGCACCCTGATGACCAGCGAAATCCACATTTCCGCCCGCGATGCCGACGGCATGGATAAGCTGTGCGCGGCGGCGCTGCAAACCACCATGGCGGTGGAGTACCGGCCAGAAAAGTAAAGCCAGAAAAGTAAAGCCTAAAGCCTAAAACCAGACACGCAAGAAGGATACGGGCGATGAAGAACAGCTATCCGGCGCTGAATTTCGACCTGGGCGAAGACATCGATATGCTGCGCCAGTCGGTGCAGTCCTTCGCCGCCGACCGCATCGCCCCGCTGGCGGAAGAAACCGACCGCAGCAACGATTTCCCCCACCATCTGTGGCGCGAAATGGGCGAATTGGGCGTGCTGGGCATCACTGTGCCCGAGGAGTATGGCGGCGCGGGCCTCGGCTACCTGGCCCATGTGGTGGCGATGGAGGAAATCAGCCGCGCCTCTGCCTCGGTCGGGCTTAGCTACGGTGCCCATTCCAACCTGTGCGTCAACCAGATCAAGCTGAACGGCAGCGAGGATCAGAAGCGCCGCTATCTGCCCAAGCTGATCTCTGGCGAGCATGTCGGCGCGCTGGCCATGTCGGAACCGGGGGCCGGGTCCGATGTG
>CAYRWZ010000085.1:0-9980 GCA_964428065.1 uncultured Comamonadaceae bacterium
GTAATGGCAATCGCCAGACCTTGCGTAATTTCCGCCGCCGCCGGGCCAACCATGTGGCAGCCCAGCACCCGGTCGGTTTTCGCATCGACCACCAGCTTCATGAAGGTGCGTTCCGCCCGGCCCGACAGGGTGTTGCGCATGGGGCGGAACCGGGTGGTATAGATATCCAGGCTATAGCCCTGGGCCAGCGCCTGCTGTTCGCCCAGGCCGACGGTCCCGACTTCCGGCTGGCTGAACACCGCCGTCGGCACATTGTCGTGGCTGACCGTCATGGGCCGGTTGTTATAGGTGGTTTCGGCGAAGGCGCGCGCTTCGGCAATCGCAACCGGGGTCAGGTTCAGCCGGTCGGTTACATCGCCCACCGCATAAATGCTGGGCACGCTGGTGCGCGACCATTCATCGACCCGGATCGCCCCCTTGGCATCGGTTGCAACGCCGACGACATCCAACCCCAGCCCCCGCGTGTTCGGTGCCCGGCCGGTCGCCATCAGCACCTGGTCGGCCACCAGCGTGCGCCCATCGGACAGGGTGGCCGTCTTCGCCCCGTTTGCATCGCCCGCCAGGGCCGCGATCGACACGCGGGAATGGATGCGGATGCCGCGGGCCAGCATAGCCTCGGTCAGGTGGTCGCGGATGTCCTCGTCAAAGCCGCGCAGGATTTTGTCGCTGCGGATCACCAAATCCACCTCGGCCCCGGCGGTGCGGAAAATTCCGGCAAATTCGACCGCAATATAACCGCCGCCCTGAATGATCACCCGCTGCGGGAGGGATGGCAGATCCAGCGCCTCGTTGGAGGTGATCGCCAGATCGCGCCCCGGAATCTCTGGCAAGACCGGCCAGCCGCCGGTGGCGATCATGATGCGCTCTGCCGTCAGCCGCTTTCCGCCGACATCAACCGTGTGCGGATCGACCAGCACGCCACGGCCTTCGATAATCTCCACCCCCGCCTTTTGCAGCATGGTGATGTAGATACCGTTCAGCCGGTCCAGTTCGGCATCCTTGGCGGCAATCAGCTTACCCCAGTCAAGCTGTACCGGGCCGACCGTCCAGCCGAACCCGGCCGCATCCTCGAACGCATCGGCAAATTCCACGCCATAGACCAGCAGCTTTTTGGGAACGCAGCCGCGCAGCACGCAGGTCCCGCCAACGCGGGTGCCTTCGATGATCCCGACCCGTGCGCCATAGGAAGCGGCGCGGCGGCTGCCCGCCACCCCGCCCGATCCGGCGCCGATGGTCAACAGGTCATAATCATAGCGTGTCATTGCAGCAGCGTTCCCTTATGCCTCTGGTATGGCGTGGCGGCCTTAGCGGCCGATACCGCCCATGCAGATGTATTTGAGGTCCAGATATTCCTCGACCCCGTATTTGGACCCTTCGCGGCCAAGGCCGGATTCCTTGACCCCGCCGAACGGCGCAACCTCGGTCGTCATCATGCCTTCATTGACACCGACCATGCCGTATTCCAGGGCTTCCGCCACGCGCCACACCCGGCCCAGATCGCGGGCGTAGAAATAGGCGGCCAGGCCGTACTGGGTATCGTTGGCCAGGCGGATCACCTCATCCTCGTCCTTGAAGCGGACCAGCGGGGCAACCGGGCCGAAGATTTCTTCGGTCATCACCCGCATGCCCGGGACCACCTCGGTAATCACCGTCGGCTCGAAGAAGCGCGGGCCAAGGCCATGACGCCCGCCACCGACCAGGGTTTTCGCCCCCTTGCCGACAGCATCCTGCAACAGCGCTTCCACCTTGGTCACCGCGCGATCGTCGATCAGCGGGCCGGTGGTGGTGCCGTCTTCCAGGCCGTTGCCGACCTTCAGCGCCTTCACGGCATCGGCCAGCTTGGCGGCAAAAGCATCGTAAACCTTGTCCTGCACGAAGATCCGGTTGGCGCACACGCAGGTCTGGCCGGCATTGCGGAACTTGGACAGCATCGCCCCGGCCACCGCCGCATCGATATCGGCATCGTCGAACACGATGAACGGCGCGTTGCCGCCCAGCTCCAGGCTGACGCGCTTGACGGTCTGCGCCGCCTTGGCCATCAGCATCTTGCCGACAGGGGTGGAGCCGGTGAAGCTGATCTTGCGCACGGTTGGGTTCGACAGCATCTCAGTGCCGATCTGTTCCGCATCGCCGGTGACGATGTTGAACACCCCGGCCGGAATACCGGCCTGTTCGGCCAGCACGGCCAGCGCCAGCGCCGAATAGGGGGTCTGCGGGGCGGGCTTCAGCACGATCGTGCAGCCCACCGCCATGGCGGGGGACACTTTGCGCGTGATCATGGAAGACGGGAAATTCCACGGCGTGATCGCCGCGCAAACGCCGACCGGCTGCTTGATCACCAGAATCCGCTGGCCCGGCTTCGGCTGCGGCACGGTATCGCCATAGACACGGCGGCATTCTTCGGCAAACCAGTCAACCAGCGCCGCGCCGGACAGGATCTCGCCGCGCGCTTCGGCCAGGGGCTTGCCCTGTTCGGTGGTCATGATCCGCGCCAGCAGATCGACATTATCAACAATCAAGGCGGCCCAACGGCGCAGAATATCGGCGCGTTCCTTGGCCGGACGGGCCGACCAGGCCGGGAAGGCCCGCTTGGCGGCATCGATTGCGCGCTTGGTTTCGGCTGCGCCCATCAGGGGCACGCGCCCGATGATCGCCCCGGTGGCCGGATTGTCGATCTCCATCGTCGCGCCGCTATCGGCGGCAATCCAGGCCCCATCGATATAGCAGCGGTCGCGCATCAAGGCGGCAGTGTCGAGCGGCATTCTTCCATCCCTTCGGTCTTATAGAACTCTCCCGTGGCGACACTATTGCCGCTCACCGACCAGAAGGGAAGCCCCGCCCTGCGCGGGGCTCCTGCGCAGCATTATCAAACGTTGCCGACTTTCAAACCACAGGTCGAATGCCTATCGGGCCGCCGTGTCCGATATCTGACGGGCCGAAACCAGGTGGATCACGATGGACCCGAAGGTCATATCCGATTCGATGCGGACCGGCACCGGCGGCAATCCCGGCTGCGGGCGGGCAATGAAAATGCGATAGGGCCGGTCCAGGTCTTCCGGGCGGTTCCACTGGGTTTCACGCTTCAGGTACCCGGCGATCCGCTTGATGCGGAACTCGCAGGCACGCGCCGCCCCCTCATACAGACCATAGGCGGTTTTCGTCACCTGGATCGGCCCCTTATCGGCGCCGATGCCATCAAAGCGGCGGCGGCCATCGAAAATCGGCACGGTCTGGTCACAGGTGTCGCCGGCGGCCAAGCGCAGCACCGCACTCAGCAGCCCGCTCATCGGATCGACCGCGCCGATCACCTGATCCGGCAAGACCGGATCGCGGTCATCATCCTGGTTGACTGGTTCGACCGACCAGTCGATCACCCCGCCGCTGGCGAACCGCATATTGACCGACCGATCCTTGCCACGGATCCGGTTGGCCGATTCATGCCGTTGCGGCATGATCCCCTTCGCGTCGGCCGCCCCTTCGCTGACCACATTCATCCGCCATTCCAGCAGCCAGTCCAGCATGCCCTTGGTGGCACCGGTAATCGTCATGCGATAGCGATCCGGGTTCAGATCGATCTGGGTGGTGAAGGCCATGCCGTTCAAGCCGCCCATATAGACCTCGTACCCCAACTCGAACCGGTTGACGCCCGGCTGGTTGGTTGTCGATTGGCTGGCTGGTGGTTGGCTGGCGTTGCCCCCTGCGATCGGCGCCAGGGTCGCCACCACGCCGGCAACGACAGGGGCTAAGACAGCGCGCCGCAAGCGACCGCTCAAGCTTCGAACCATCTGCGCCTCCTAAAGGTATCAATCACTGAAATAAAGCTATAGCAATGCTCGTCGCGCGCAATGGTCAAATTGACGAGAAAATCTTTCAAATATGCGCGCCATGGTTTTGGCGGGGTAGCTAAGTTAAATAAGGACAGGCGGCCCAGAAGCCGCCTGTCCTGTTTCTTGTACTGCGCCTCAGCGCCGGCGATCGGCGGTGAGGATCGAGATGAGGCTGGCGACCGCCAGACCGGTTGACACGATGGCCTCGCTCACCTCCGGCTGCAGGTTGAGGCCTATAGCCGACACCAGGCCGGTCAGGCCGATCCAGGTGCTGCGCTCCCGCGCACGGTCGATAACCCACGACATGGGGATACTCCTCTCACATAAAAAAGCCGCCTGGAACGGCGGCGGTTGATGGCGAACAGCAGAAAACAGGACGGTTAAGGCATCAGTCCCAGCTTGCGGCCCAGGGCACTGCCCAGCGCGCCCAGCACGCCGCCCATGGCCAGCATGACGGCAATCCCACCCTTGCCCCGATTGGCAAGATCAAGCAGCCGCTTCATATCGGCCCGGATTTCGATCAGTTGGGTTTCCATGATCTCAACCCGCGCCTTCAAATCCGCCACATCGCGGATCAGATCAATCTGATGTTGGTCTGTTGGCATGGTGTTCATCCCTACAGCGCCGGCGCCGCCAGCAGATCTTCAACTGTCCAGGGAGCCTGGCGCGGTGTGAAATCTTCGGTGTAGAGGCATTTACCGATGTAAATCACGGCTTCGTCAACGAAGCCGACCATTCTTTGCCACAATACTTCGGTACCAATATGTCCACCGCCGAATCCAAAATAGTCTATTTCTCCTTGTCTGGCGTAAGGCTGGAGGCTCTGATCAAAGATCGATAGTTCGCCATTCACAAATACACGCCATTGGTTCGAGACCGATTTTCGTGTCATGGCGATATGAACCCACTCATCGAGTGGAAGGATATGCGAACCGACAGCCAACCGGGGGCTATAAACATCCAATAGATGCAAACGTCCACTCTGATCACAAAAGAGCGCATGAGTACGATTGTGCCAGAAATAGCTGTCTGCAAAGTAAAATCCAGTCGGCTTAACCCAAGTCTCGATTGTAAAATCGGTATCTGTGTTAGCCAACAGCGATGAATGCGGAGAAGAGTTTACTGCCTGGGGACCGAGGCCAATTGTTAGATTAAAAGCACCGGAGCCAAAGCGCCCCTGGCCGAGCTCTATAGTTCCTACACTGAAGTGCCATTCGCGTTGAATGTTCGCAAGATCATACTCCGGGCCGAAGCCGACATTTAGCCCATCGACATTAAACGACAATAGAGAAATGTTGGGGTGCAGCGGAGGGGGCGGAGCCGCCTCGACCGGCCGCATCCACTTGTGTGCCTGCAGCATGATCATGCCTCCTTATAGACAATGGCCATGTCCCAGCGGGCCTCGCCGCTATTGCAGGACAAGACAATGCGGGTGCGCTTACCGGCACCGGTGGCGATTGCGACATTTGAGATCGTATTTCCCGGCGCCCCCTGACCTTCAGATGGGATGATGGTCTCGCCTGCCGAAGCGGTTAGGGACAGAGTTCGATCGCCAACAGGATCCTGATCGATGATGAGGATCATCGAGAAAGAGAACCCGTTTGATGCGACCGAAATTGATGGAAGAATAATATTTGAGTTGCCGATCAACCTCATCTTATTCAGGTTTAGAAGAGGAACGGTCGGTAGAACATAGTTTCCGTTTACATCAACAGATCCACACGCCTCCCTTACCTCAGCGAACCGCCCCTGCCACAGCAGCCTGTTTTTCAATAGGTCTTCCGGGATCATATTCATAAGAGACCCGTTTCGGGTTATAATCACCCTCAGATCCCCGTTATTGTGAGAGGCCGGGCTCAACCTTGAAAAGAAGTCATTAGGTGTAATTTTTCTTGCAGACCCTATCGATGTTTCACCAATAACCAAATAGTTACTTGACGGATTTACAGTATTTACCTCCTCCAGATCATGAGGAGAAAAACCGAGGGTCACCGCTCCAGATTGTGGAACGCCACTTGCGTTGCCCGGACTATTGACCGGCTGGTTGCTGAACCAAATCCCCGGTGATCGCTGGATGCTCGTCACCCCTGCGCCCCCCGTCGGGATAGCGTCCAGCTTGGCTTTGTCGGCGGCGCTCATGAAGCCGGGCAGGGTTGGGGTGGCGACGGCGTGGAGGGTGCCGCCTGCCTGATCGCCATGGGCGTGAACATGGTCGGCGCGGGCGGGGCTGGTGGCGGTGCCGGGGGCGGCGGTGCCAAGGGCGCTGGGGGTGCTGGTGGCAAGGTTGCTGTCGCGCAGAACGCCAGTCAGCAATGTGCCGCGCGTCATGCGGCGATGCGCGTTGGCAGAGGCGTCGAACACCGGCAGCTCATCGGCATCCTGGGCATCGGCGGTGCTGGTCAGGCCCGGCACGGTCACCGTTCCGGTCTGGCCGAACACGCTGGAGACTGCGCCCGTCGACGGTGCCGTCAGCAGCTTCCAGTTGCTGAGGGTGGAGGCCGGGCTGGCCGCCAGCACAAACCGTTCGCCGGTATCGGTGCGCAGACACAGGTCCCCCGCCTCGGCGGTCAGGGCCAGCATGGCCGCCTCGCTGCCGGCTTCGAACACCGAGGTGATGGCAAGGGCGGGCAGATCGCCGACCGGGATCTTGCCGCCGGCATCGCGCACCACCACCTGGCCGGGGCCGCTGGTGCCCAGGGTGGCCGCGGCGCCCAGGCCCAGATTGGCGCGGGCAGCGGCCGGGCTGGCCAGATCGGACAGGTTGTTGCCGCGCAGCAGCACGTCGGCGGCCTGCGGCGCATCGATCAGGGTGCGCAGCGCCGCCGCATTGGCCAGGGACAGAAGGCCGGTGCCGAAGGCGGTGCCGGTCAGCAGCGACAGGGTGCTACCGGTCTTGGACAGGAGACCATCACCCGACAGGCCCGCAAGCTGGCCGACCAGCGCGGGAACGCCGGTCACATCGCCCCAGGCATGGCCGTGGGCGCTGGGCGGGAAGCTGGCGGGGCGATTGGCGATCGCCGACCAATCCACCGTGCCCCCCGCCAGCAGCGACACCCACGCCGCGCCATCCCAGCGCAGGAAGCCATTGCCTTCAATCTCGAACAGAACCGCCCCGGCGGCCGGGGTTTCGAAGTGCCAGGCATTGACGGCGGCGCTGTTCGGCGGCGTGCCGACCCATTCGGCAATCTGGCCGACGCGCCCGGCAAAGGCGCCGTCGCCCGTCGGCCCGATGCGATAGCGCGCGCCATGCACCGGCGCCAGCGGCGGCGAAGCGCGCAGGCCGATCACCGGCTGCCGCCAGCTATCCCCGGCCAGGCGGGTGAAATTGTTGTTCAGGAAAAAGGCCGCATCGCGCAGCACGGTGCCAGTCCCGTCATTGGCGCTGGCCCCCGGATAAAGCAGTTGGACATACATCACGCACACTCCCTCAAACAGTGCGAAACCATAAAAAAATCCGGCACAGGCAGGGCGCTGGCCGGGGTGGAAAAGACGGATCGTGTGTCTGGTGGCGACTAACGGACCAGATAGAGCTGCACCCCGTCGCTTTGGATCGACATCGGCACCCAACGCGGGTTGACCGGCTGTCCGGTCAGGACCGGAATCTGGCCCAGCAGGCCGATCACCGCCCAATCGCGGCGCTGACTGCGCGGCACATAGGCGCGGTTGGGATCGAAGGCCGCCGCGCTGCGCTGAACCGGCACCTCGATGGTGGCGCAGTCCTCCGGCCAGCCGGGCGGCGGCCGGTCGGCATCGGTACCCGTCCTGGGGTGATAGCGGTCATCCCCGGTTTTGCTGGGCCAGTGCCAGAAGAGCCGGTTTTCATACTCCGGCGCGCCAAAGGCATCGCGTGCCCAGCGCCCGGCCCAACCATCCTCGGCCGCATTGCCGATAACGCCGGGGCCGCCGGTTTTCGGGCGCACCACGCCAATCACCTGATCCGGCGCATCGTCCGGCGTTGCGGCGCGCACCCGGCCGGCATCCAGCACAACGCTGGTGCCGGGCGTCAGATCGACCGGGCCATCCGCCCCCTCGGCAACCGGGAAATATTCGGCATAGTCGGCCCCGGCCGTGTAATTGCCCGACAGGTTATAGGTATTGCCGGCCGGATCGACGCGGAACAACCGCTGCCCGGCGATATTGTTCCACACGCTGAACGGGCCGTTGGCGGACTGAAAACCCGTCAGGTCGCCCGGACCGTTAATCTGAGTTGAAACCCCCACATGCAGATTGCCGTTATAGGCGCGCACCGATCCGCGCACGAAACAGCCCGTGGCATCGTTGTTGACCGACAGAACCCCCGCCCCGCCGAAGGTATTGGCAGCATCGTTATAGCTGTCGGGCGTATCGGTCAGTTCCAGGAAGGTTTCCGGGCCGAAATCGGTTGCATCGATCCGGCGCTGGGCAATCGCTTCGATGGCGCGGGCGAGCTGCGTCCAGTCGGTGTATTGCGGGGCAATCCCGCCATAGGCGATGGCATGGCGGATTTCTTCGGTGATCATATTGGCCCAATAGGCCAGGATCGGCGTGCCGAGCTGCCCCTCGTCCAGATCGCAGTCAATAAAAAAGCCCGGACGATCATCCGGGCTGCCGCTTGGCGGAATGTCATTCGGATTGGGCGGTTGGATACTGGTATCCTGATGGCGAATACGGTCCATGACGGGCCTTTCTCAAACGGTTGGGACGGAAGACGTTAGGCATAGACGGCATCGACGCGGTGCGTCGTGCGGTCAACAGTGGGTGACAGGCGATCGAACCCCAGGCGCTGGCGTTCGATCCGCTGGCCCCGGCACGGGTCAGGGTCGCGCGGATCGACAGGGCCGCGGCACCAGCGCGAATCGTAGCGGAAGAACACGCTGGTATGGGCCGGCTTCAGCCGGTTGAACAGGCATTCCAGCAGGGCGGCCTGCGCCTCGACCGTCGTTCCGGCCGGCAGTTCGGCGCAGCGCACATGCACCACCCAAGCGCAGCAGCAGCCGCGCCGCATCCCCGCCCGATGGCACCCGGCGCCGAAGGGGAACGGTTCTTCGATATCGATATCGAAGCCCAGCAGGGCGGCCAGCGCGGTGAAATAGGCGCGGCTGTTGCCGCCGGTGGCATTTTCCACCGTCACCACCCGCTGGCGCCGCGCCTCCAGCCCCGATACGGGCGGAAAGCAGGCATCGGGCAGGCCCAGCCAGCGTTCCCACCGGGACAGGATTTCATCGCTGGTGCGCGGGTCGGCTTCTTCAACCAGATGGCAGAAGCGTTGATCGGCCGGCAGCAGCGTGGTCTCGGCGGCGGCCTCCAGCACGCGCGACTGGATGGAGCCGCCCTCTGTCCCGGACTCCTGCCGCCAGACCGCCCCTTGCGGCAACAGATCCAGCAGCATCTGCGTGTAATCGGACAGGGTGCCGCCACATGCCTGTCGCTGGATCGGCGCTTCGGCCTGCCAGGTGCGGATCAGGCACGGACAGGAGTCCGATGGTGTCATCGGCATGATCGCGCTCCTCGATCAGGTGAATTGCACGGCGCCCAGCACCGGCAACTGGGTGAAGGCAACCGGCACATCGGCCAGCGGCGAAACCAGCACATGGTCATATTCCCCGGCGGCAATGCTGATCGCCTCGCGGATATGGCTGACCAGGATCGGCTCGCCCGGTGCGGCATCGCGCAGGATCATATCGGCCAGTTCGGCCTGGATCGCCTGCTGGACGCTGGGATCGGCCACCCGTGCAGGCGCACCGTCCGACCGGCTGCGCACCGCGCGCACCGTCACGGCGATGGGCAGCGCGGTCAGCCGGACCACGGTCGCCATCGCGGCAACCGGCCGGACGGCATCGATATGCGCCTGCACCAGGGCCACATCGGCCGGGGTCGGCAGACCGTCGGGCCGCAGCCCATCCATCGTGAAAGCGATGCGCAAGGAACAGGCCGGGCCGGTGGCGGCCCAGGCGCGGGTGACGCCCGGAACCTCCAGCGCCCAGTTGACGTAATCGTGCAAGGCGCCGCCATGGGGGGCGAAGCGCACCCGCGCGCGCAGCCGTGCGCGCAACTCCTCGTCGCTTTCCAAATCAGCCCCGCCGGACAGGCCGGGCGCCAGCACCGTCGCCTGGGCCGCCAGCCCACCGACGGTCCGGGCCAGGGTCAGCCGCGCACCGGCGGACAGGGCGGGTG
>CAYRWZ010000086.1:0-9943 GCA_964428065.1 uncultured Comamonadaceae bacterium
ACCCGGCCATGGCCGCCACCGCCACCCCTTCCAGCAGGCTGGGCAAGGGCAGGCCGAACACCGGCACCAGGGCGACGGCCACTTGCAACACCAGCAACAGGGCAATCAGCCGCGAGAGGAAGCGGGGCGGCGCAGCCTCGGTCATCGCGGCCCCCTTCCCCGGTTCAGGTCAGACGGCGGCGCAGCAGAAACGATGCCAGCACCGTGAAAAAGGCAGTCACGGCCCAGCCCAGCGCCACCCCGATCAGGGCGAACAGCGGATCCAGCGTCAGGCCGGGCTGAAACTTCTGCCAGGTGGCATCGAACAGATCGGCCTCGCCATCGCGCAGCACCAGCAGCGGCTTGACCAGGCGCGGCGCATCCTCCACCGCGCGGGCATGGGTGCCCAGCCGTTCAACGCGGATCACCAGTGCTTCGATGGTGCGGCCGGTATTGACGATCACCCCGTCGCCGGTTCCGGTCAGCCGGCGGATATAATCGCGAAACGGCACGCCCTCCCGCTCTGCCACCGCCTTGAACTCGTCCAGCTGGCGGGTCGCTTCCTGCAAGGCGCCGCCCAGGCGCTGTTCATATTCCTGCACGAAGCGGGGTACGTTGCTGGCCGCGATCGCACCAAACAGAACCAGGCCGATCAGGACCAAATCACGAATTGCACCCATCGGCCTACCTGTCCCCCGCTTGTTCCTGACCCGCCGGTTCATCGCCTGCCGATTCATCGCCTGCCGCCCGGCGCAGCAGCGTTGTCACCCAATCGGCCTCGGCCGCAGGCTTGTCCCAGCGGATGCGGTTGATGCGGGGAAAGCGCAGCGCGACGCCGGACTTATGGCGCTTCGACCGGGCCACGCTATCAAAGGCGATCTCCAGAACCAAGCCCGGCGCAACTTCGCGCACGGGACCGAAGCGATTGGTGGTATGCGCACGGACCCAGCGATCCAATTCGGCCAGTTCGGCATCGGTGAAGCCGAAATAGGCCTTGCCGACCGGCAACAGACGCGGTGCCGCCTTATCCCCTACTCCCTCGCTCCAGCAGCCGAAGGTGAAATCGGAATAGAAGGAGGATCGTTTGCCATGGCCGCGCTGGGCGTACATCAGCACGGCATCGACCGTATCGGGATCGCGCTTCCATTTGTACCACAGGCCCTTGGGGCGGCCCTGGACATAGGGGCTGGCGGCGCGTTTCAGCATCAGCCCCTCGATCGCCGGATCGGGCGGCGCGCGGCGCAGTCCGGCCAGGCCGTCCCAGGTCTCGAACGGCACCAGGGGCGACAGATCCAGCAGCGGGGTCGATTGAAACGGGGATGATTGCTCGGCCAGCCAGGCCTCCAGCCGCATCCGGCGGGCATCGAACGGCAGGGGGCGCAGATCCTCTCCCCCAAGCATTAGAACATCATACAGGCGGATGCCGACCGGATGATCGCGCAGCAGCGCCGCGCCGGGGGCCTTGCGGTTCAGGCGCTGCTGCAAATCGTTGAAGCTGCCGGTCACCCCATCCCGCAGCACCAGCAATTCGCCGTCCAGCACCCCGTCGAACGGCGGCAGGCGGGCCAGTTCGGGGAAACTGTGGCCGATTTCGTCCCCGGTGCGGGAATAGAGGCGGATCGCGCCGCCCTGGCCGACCAGCTGCACCCGGATGCCGTCCCATTTCCATTCCGCACGCCAGGCGGCGGGGTCTTCCCCGGTCAGATCGCCTTGTTCCACCGGATGGGCCAGCATGACGGGCCGGAACACCGGCGCGCGGGAGACATCGGGCGGCTGGTCCACCGCGCCCGACAGCCAGTCGAACAGCGGCTGATAGGGCGGTGCCAGCCCGTGCCACACTTCCTCGATCACCGCGATCGGGCGGCCTGACCAGTCTGCCAGCGCCAGTTTCGCCAGCCGGGCAGAAACGCCGACGCGCAAGGCGCCGGTGATCAGCTTCAGCAGCGCCCAGCGCCCAGTGGCATCCAGCCGGTCCAGCCAGGCGGCAATCTGCGCGTCCAGTCCGCGCCGCCCACCCTGCATCAAGGCTTCCACCACGCCGGTGACGGACAGATCGGCCCCATCCGGCACACCGGGGGCGGGGCGCGCAGGCCAGATCAGTGCGGCGGTTTCCGCGAGATCGCCGACGAAATCATAGGATAGGGCGAACAGGGTTTCATCGACCCGGCTGGCGACGATCTGGCGGATCAGCGCCGGTTTCGCCTGCGGGAAGCTCAGGCTGCCGGTCAGGGCCGCCAGCGCCCAGCCGCGTTCGGGATCGGGCGTCGCCGCGAAATAGGCGGCCAACAGGCGCAGCTTGGCCGTGCGCGACTGGCTGAAGGCCAACGCATCCAGCAGCCGGGCGAAGGCGATCACTGGCCTTCCTCCTCAAACCCAACCAGGGCCAGCGCGCGGGCGGCGAGGCCGCGCTGCCGGGCGGCGTGGATCAAGGCTTCCTCTCGCCCGTGGGTGACCCAAACCTCCCCCGCGCGCACATCGTCCAGCGTTTGATTGAGTTCATCCCAATCGGCATGGTCGGACAGGATCAGCGGCAATTCGACCCCGCGCTGGCGCGCCCGCGCCCGCACCTGCATCCAGCCCGACGCCATCGCCACCACCGGATCGGGCATCCGGCGGCTCCAGCGGTCGGCGGTTGCGGCGGGCGGCGCCAGAATAATCTGCCCGGCCAGATCGGCCTTCCGGGCCACCTCGCTTACCGGGCGCAGATCGCCCAGCGCAATCCCCAGCCGTTCGTACAGGGCGCACAGGCCGACCAGCGCGCCGTGGAGATAGATCGGCCCGTCCCAGCCCGCCGCACGCAGCAGGCAGATCAGCCGCTGACACTTGCCCAGGCCATAGACGCCGACCAGATGCGCCCGATCCGGTGACAGGCGGAGGGAGGCAAGCAGCTTCGCCACTTCCCCCCGGTCGTCGGGATGGCGGAACACCGGCAGGGCGAAGGTTGCCTCGGTGACAAAGACATCGCAGGATACCGGTTCGAACGGCGGACAGGTCGGATCGGCGCGGCGTTTATAGTCGCCGGAAATCACCGCGCGCTGGCCCTGATGCTCCAGCACGATCTGCGCGCTGCCCAGCACATGCCCGGCCGGGCGCAGCGTCAGGGTGACATCGTCGATCCGCACCGGCTGGCCATAGGGGGCGGGCTGGGTGGCGGACGCCATCTCCGCACCATAGCGGGCGACCATGATCGCCAGGGTTTCCGGCGTTGCCAGCACATGGCCATGCCCGGCGCGGGCATGATCGGCATGGCCGTGGGTGATCGCCGCCCGGTCGACCGGGCGCACGGGATCGATGTAAAACCGCCCCGGACGGCAGAACAGGCCGTTGGGTGTGACGGTCAGCCAGTCTTCGACACGCATGATCGTTCTAACGTAGGGCGATAGGCCGAAGCGGCCAAGAGCGAGCGTTGCGACAGGAAATCCTGCCGCACATGCACAAATCGGGCTTACTTCGGCCCCGAACCCATGTAATGTGGGCGGTTACCGGAGGGCGAAAATCGGCAATATTGTTGCCGACGCAACCAATCCAGTGACGCCGGTAACGACGGCTACCAAAGACGCAAGAGACAAGGATACGGACGATGCCTGGGAAATGGACACCGGAAAGCTGGCGCACCAAGTCGATCCGACAGGTGCCGACCTATCGGGACCAGGAACATCTGGCTGCGGTTGAAACCAAACTGCGCAGCTATCCGCCCCTGGTCTTTGCCGGGGAAGCCCGGCGGCTGAAAGACCTGCTGGGCAATGTGGCCCAGGGCAAGGGCTTTTTGCTGCAAGGCGGCGACTGCGCCGAAAGTTTTGCCGAATTCCACCCGGACAATATCCGCGACACGTTCCGCGTGCTGCTGCAAATGGCCGTGGTGATGACCTTCGGCTCGGCCCTGCCGGTGGTCAAGGTGGGCCGGATTGCCGGGCAGTTCGCCAAGCCGCGCTCCGAAGATACCGAAACCCGCGATGGGGTGACCCTGCCCAGCTATCGCGGCGATAATGTCAACGGGGTGGAGTTCACGCCCGAATCGCGCGAACCCGATCCCGACCGGATGCTGCAGGCCTATAGCCAGTCCGCCGCCACGCTGAACCTGCTGCGCGCCTTTGCGCAGGGCGGCTATGCCGATCTGCACCGGGTGCATCGCTGGACGCTGGGCTTCGTCAGCCGCAGCCCGGCCGGGGAACGCTATCAGGCGCTGGCCGACCGGATCGGCGAATGCCTGTCCTTCATGGAAGCCTGCGGCCTGACCTCGGAAAACACGCCGCAAGTGCGGGAGACCGAGTTCTTCACCAGCCACGAGGCGCTGCTGCTGGGCTTCGAGCAGTCGATGACGCGCATCGACAGCCTGACCGGCGACTGGTACGACACCTCGGCCCATCTGCTGTGGATCGGGGAACGCACCCGGCAGCTGGACGGCGCGCATATCGAATTCATGCGCGGGATCAAGAACCCGATCGGCTGCAAGGTCGGCCCGACCATGACGCCGGACGATCTGTTGAAGCTGATCGACGCGCTGAACCCGGCGAACGAACCCGGCCGCCTGACCCTGATTTCCCGCATGGGCGCCGACAAGGTGGAAAAGGCCCTGCCCGCCCTGGTGCGCGCGGTCGAACGGGAAGGCCGCAGCGTCGTCTGGTCGTGCGATCCGATGCACGGCAACACCCACAAGACCGGAACCGGCTACAAGACCCGCGCGTTCGACAAGGTGCTGGCCGAAGTGCGCGGATTCTTCGCTGTCCATAAGGCGGAAGGCACCCATGCGGGCGGTGTGCATTTCGAAATGACCGGCCAGGATGTGACCGAATGCATCGGCGGCGCACAGGCGATCAGCGATGAAACCCTGGGCGACCGATATCACACCCATTGCGATCCGCGCCTGAACGGGGCGCAGGCGCTGGAACTGGCGTTCCTGATTGCCGAATCGCTGAAAGACGAACGCGAGGCACAGCGGCTGGCGGCTGTGGGGCAATAGCCCCACGCCGTCGCCACGTTCCCCCTTGCCGCGAGCAGAGCAACGGACCGCAATCATGGCCAAAACCGCTGCGGGCAAACCGACCCGTCCGGATCTCACCGATCCGGTCCCCGCTTCCCCTGTGACCAGCGGGGCCACAACGGGTGTGGATACTGCCCCACGCACCGACGCCTATTTCCTGAAAACCAAGGCGATCGTCGGGCGCACCGGCGATTGCCAGGTCACCTATGCCGTGTTCATGCGCCGCCCGGTGCTGTTCACCCCGCGTCTGGCGCTCGACTGGCTGACCACAATGGCCAAGGCGCGCCAGACCGAATTTCAGATTGATCTGAAATATCAGGAAGGCGACTGGGTCGGCGCGGGCGAGCCGATGATGTACATCACCGGCAGCTTCTATCATCTGGTCGATCTGGAAACCCTGCTGCTGCAAAAGCTGGGGCCGGCCTGCGTAGCCGCCTATAACGCCTTTGCCATGTGCGTCGATCTGCCGTCGGTCGGGTTCCTGGCCATGGACGCGCGCCACTGCGCCGGGCAGGAAATGTCGGACATGATGGCCTATGCCGCCAGTGTCGGCTCCGCCGCCGCGCGGCGCTCAGTCGGGGCGACCGGGTTCGTCGGCTCTGCCACGGCGGCAACGGCGCCCTTCTTCGGCAAGACCGACGCCATGGGCACCATGCCCCATGCGCTGATCGGCTATGCCGGGTCCACCCTGCGCGCGGCAGAGCTGTACCACGACACCTTCCCCGACAGCGATCTGGTGGTGCTGGTCGATTATTTCGGCCGCGAGATCACCGACGCGCTGGAGGTATGCCGCCGTTTCCCGGATCTGGCCGCGGCCGGGCGGGTTGCCTTCCGGCTGGATACCCATGGCGGGCGCTTCATCGAAGGACTGGATACCGGCAGTTCCTATGCCGTGCTGGAACGCCATGCGCCCCATGCGATTCGCGGCTATCGCAGCGATGCGGAACTGCGCCATCTGGTCGGCACCGGCGTAACGGCGGCAGCGATCTTCCATTTCCGCGAGGCGATGGACCAGGCCGGGTTCCCGAAAGTGCGGATCATTGCCTCCAGCGGCTTCAACCCGGCCAAATGCAAGGTCATGGCAGTGGCGGGCGCGCCGATCGACCTGATCGGCACCGGCAGCTATTTGCCGGAAAACTGGACCGAAACCTATGCCACCGCCGACATCATCGCCTATGACGGGGTGGCGCGGGTCAAGGTCGGGCGGGAGTTTCTGCTGCGCAAGGTGGGCGGTTAGCCGAAGCGCATTGCCACATCGGCATTTTATTCTGTTATTGCGTAGTCATTCCGAACATGATACTGAGGCGTATCTGTAACGGAGATCTGTGCCCCGTGTTTGTGCCGATGCCCCTGTCCAATAGGCAGCGACGATGCGCCGCCAGCCGGTTCCAGCAGGAACCGTTGCTGGCCCATGCGCGTCGGGGCCATGCGCACTGCACGGGTATCGTCCGCCAGTGTGGAGTGACCCAGCCCTAGACGCAGCGTCCGGTTCCAGTCCGAGTGAACGCCGCCCGGATTAAAACCGTCATCACATTGCGTTAGGACTGAAAGCGCGCCTGTTCAACACCGCGCTCGCCAAGATCGGGATCTTCATTCGCCATGACGACTCTGGCCCCCTCCACCGCCGATATCATTCTGGCCCCGGAAACGACAGACCATGCCCCCGCCATCGAAGCGCTGCTGGATGCAGCCTTCGGCAGCAACCGGCATGCGAAGATTTCCTATCGCTATCGTCAGGGTGTCGCCCCGGTCGCCGATCTGGGCCTGGTGGCGCTGAAAACTGATATGCAGGGCGGTCAGCCGGCGCTGGTCGGCACGATCCGCTTCTGGCCGCTGACCGTGGGGGAAAGCCGGGCGCCAGCCCTGCTGCTGGGGCCGATTGCGATTGCGCCCGGCCTTCAGGGCAGCGGCATCGGCGCGCTGCTGATGCAGCAATCGCTGGCCGCAGCCAAGGCCGCGGGCCACCGGTTGGTGCTGCTGGTCGGCGATCTGGCCTATTATCAGCGGTTCGGCTTCGTCCCCGCCGCCCCGGCCGGGTTCACCATGCCGGGGGAAGCACCGCATCGCTTGCAAATGCTGGATCTGGCCCCCGAATTGGCGCCCGAACTGGGGCCGGTGCCGACCGGGCTGCTCTATATGGCGGACGGGACGCTGCCACCCGCCCGCCCTTTTCCCGCAGCGGCCTGACGCGCACTAACCCTCAGGCTGAGGGGGGTGCTTAGGCCGCCGGTCCCGGGCCTGCCGGGCCCGACGGGGCTGTCGCCGCCGTCAGTTGATCTGCCCGCCGTCCGGCCAGCAGCACGGCGGTAATGCCCAGGCCCGCCGCGATCACCGATGCCGACAGCACCCCCAGCCGTACCTGGGCCGCAGCTTCCGGCGTGCTGTAGGCCAAGGAGCCGATGAACAGGCTCATGGTAAAGCCGATCCCGGCGACAAAGCCGGTCGCGCCGATCAGGCCCCAGCCGGTGCCAGGCGGCAGACGGCCGATGCCCAGCTTGACGGCCAGAAACGCGCCCAGAAAAACGCCGACCGGCTTGCCGATCACCAGCCCGGCGATGATCCCCAGCGTGATCCCCTGCCCCAGAATGTCGAGTCCCATGCCAGCAAAGCTAACCCCGGCATTGGCGAAGGCGAACAGCGGCAGAATCAGGAAATTAACCCACGGGTGCAGCCCATGCTCCGCCCGCAGCAGGGGGCCGTGCTCCACCTCCCCCGCCCGGCTGCGCAAGGGAATGGCCATGGCGACCGCCACCCCGGCCAGGGTGGCATGGACGCCCGATTTCAGTACACACACCCACAGGAAAGCGCCCAGCAGCAGATAGGGGGTGAAGCGCCGCACCCCGCGCCGGTTGAGCACCGCCAGCCCAATCAGCGCCGCCCCGGCGAGCGCAAGGGCAAGGCCCGACAGTTCGGCGGTATAAAACAGGGCGATGATAATGATCGCGCCCAGATCGTCGATGATCGCCAGCGCCAGCAGGAAGATCCGCACGCCCGGCGGCACGCGCGACCCCAGGACCGCCAGCACCCCCATGGCAAAGGCGATATCGGTGGCCGCCGGGATCGCCCAGCCGCGCAGGGCTTCGGCATCGCCGGCATTGATAGCGGCGAAAATCCCGGCCGGCACCGCCATGCCGCCGACCGCAGCCAGCAGCGGCAGCATCAGCTGGCTGCGGCTGGCCAGCCGCCCGACCAGCGCCTCCCGCTTCAGCTCCAGCCCAACCAGAAAGAAAAAGACGGCCATCAAGCCGTCGTTGATCCACAGCAGGATCGGCTTTTCCAGGGTCGCGCCCTGCGGCCCCAGAATGAACAGGGTGGACAGGATGCCGGTGTAATAGGGCGCAAGACCCGAATTGCTGACGATCAGCGCCAGCACCGCCGCCACCACCAGCGCGCCCCCGGCCAGGATTTCCTTGTTTGCCGCCGAACCAGCCACCGTTTCCCCTCCCCGTCCTGTGGTTTCTTTTTGCATGGAACCACCAGATGGGGAGCGAGAGCCCCCCTTTCCACTGGCAATTCTGCCAGGGGGGAGACCGGTTACTGGGCGGGGAACGGGGCGATTTCGTCCTGGTCGGCCGGCACCGGGGCGGCGGCGGTCGCAGTCCCGGCCGCCGAATGCCACAAGACCTGACGCACCGCCTGCACATTGCCGAAGCCCTTGAGCATCATTGCCTTCGGCTCGCTGACATGGAAGCGGTCGGGGGGCAGCAGGGCCGCCATTTCCTCGGAAATATGGAAATCCCCGGCGACACCGACCGAGGACAGGCGCGCCGCCAGCTGCACGACGGAGCCGAAATAATCCTCGTTCTCCTGGACCGGCTTGCCGGCCGAAACCCCGACCCGCACCTTGAGCGGCGCCGCCGTGGTGATCCGGTTATGCTCTGCAATCTGCTTCTGGATATCGATCCCGGCGGCGACCGCATCGATCGGATGCGGGAACACTGCCATCGCGCCGTCGCCAGTATGCTTCACCTGACGCCCGCGATTGCGCTTCAACGCGGCAGCGACAATCTGGTTGTGGGTCTGGATCAGGCGCAGCGCCCCTTCATCGCCCAGTTGCTGGGTGATTTCCACCGACGACACCATGTCGGTAAACAGGATGCCGATCTTGTCGGAAACCGGCGGCTGCTCTGCCTGGTTCCACTCCGACAGCGCCTGCACCATGGCCTGCGCCGGCACCGGCTTGCCGTCCAGGAAGGCCGCCATGGCGGTGCGCCCGGCTTCGATCATCGCGGCATAGCGCGGCTGCTGCTGATATTCCCCGGCGCGGGCGGCAAAGGCGTGGGCGCGGGCACCGCCGGTGCCCAGCATATCGAGGGCCGCCGCCAGCACCCCTTCCACCGGAATATCCTGGCCGGTTTCGGCCGCCTTGTCCCGACAGGCCAAGGATGCGCCCAGCACGAATAGGTGACAGGCGAACTTGGCCCGGGGGTCCAGCGTCTGGCCGAACAAGGGGCGCGCCTGATCGTCCAGCAGACAGCCCTGCATGAACTGGGTGATGGCCTTGCGGTCCGCATCGCTGACGCTGGCAAGGGCCGGGGCGGCCTCCTCGACCGGCGCCGGCTCGTCCACCGGCGGGCCGATCGGGGCAATCTCGTCCTCCGGCGCGGGGTCGTCCGGCTTGACCTCGGTGATCGTCACCGCCAGCTCCGCCTCCAGGCGGTCCATCTCGGCCCGGTCCAGATCCTCGGCACGGCTGGTTTCCTGCATCGCGCGGGTGGCGGCGGCAACCAGATCGTCCATCGACGTTCCGGCGCCGTCGGCCGTGGCCGTACTGCCCGGCACGGCCACCGAGCGCGCTTCCAGCTTGCTGAACAGGAACAGCGAGGCAATGAACGCGGCGACGAACATCGCCACCGACAGGATGTAGAGATTGGTGGTGGTGGCAAGCGAACTGGCATCGCCCAGCCGGCCCCAGAAGATCATCGTGCCGCCACCGGCCAGGCTGACGCCGGTTGTGGTGGCCAGGGCCACCCGGCGGATCAG
>CAYRWZ010000087.1:0-9905 GCA_964428065.1 uncultured Comamonadaceae bacterium
CTTCGGCATACTTGTTGGTCAGCACCGATCCCTGGGCTTCCAGCACCGCGCGGGAGACAATGTTTTCCGAGGCGATCAGTTCGATCTGATCCTGCTGGCGGGTCAGTTCCTCGGCAATCGATGCGGCAACGGCCGGATCGGCGCTGGCAAGGCTGGCGCCAAAAAAGGCGCTATCGGCGGGGGGCTTGGGCATGGCGGTCATGGCGGCGATCCTTCCAAAAATCCGTCACTGGGGAGATCAGGCGATAAACATCAGCGGGGTGCCGACAGCTTGTCGATCCGGCGCTGGTGCCGGTCGCCACCGCTGAACGGCGTGGTCAAAAACACGGTCAGGCATTCCTTGGCCTGGTCGATGCCGATCAGGCGCGCGCCGAACACAATGACATTGGCGTCATTATGATCGCGGCACAGCCGGGCTGACAAAGGCTCGCTCACCAGGGCGGCGCGCACATGGGAATAACGGTTGGCGGCAATGGAGATGCCGATGCCCGACCCGCAGATCAGCACCCCCCGCCCCGCGCGGCCATCGGCGATGGCGTCGGCCACCGCCTTGGCGAAATCCGGATAATCGACCGACGCCGTGCCATCCGTGCCAAGGTCCAGCACTGAATAGCCCTGTGTGGCAAGCACCTTCGCCAACTCTGCCTTCAGTTCGACACCCGCATGGTCGGATGCGATGGCGACGGGCATGGCTGCCTGTTTTTCTTGGGCGGCACCAATGGATGTCGAAGGGGTATCGACTGCAGGCGGCATGGGCGCAATCCCGTTAGTAGCGTCTTCGGACGGGGCGCACCATACCATATGTTCCAAAGCGGTCAAATCTGCCGGTGGCATGGCAGCAATCCGCTGCCGCCGGGTGGTGTAGCGGCCGGCGGTCCGTAACCATAGGCTGATGCAGACTACTCTGCCTTCCGTTGAGATTTGCCTCAATGACAGGAAATACTCGAAGGCCCAAATTGGTCTGAAATTGAGTTCATTTAGAATTTCATTGAAAAAACTATAGGCATAGTCATATATGAATATGGATTTCCAACCTCAACTATCCCGCAGATGGATGATATGGCCGAACAAACTAACGGAATTGGTGAACAGCGCACGGATTTGCTGGAGATGACAACGCGAGTTGTCTCGGCTTATGTCGCCCGCAGTGAAGTTGGCAGCGCGCAACTGCCCGAATTGATCCGGATGGTGTATTCGTCCCTGCGCGACCTTGGCTCCAATGTCGTGGAAAGCCAGGAAGAGCCGCCGAAACCTGCCGTTCCGGTGCGCAAGTCGATTACGCCGGATTACATCATTTGCCTGGAAGACGGCAAAAAGCTGAAAATGCTGAAGCGCCACCTGCGCACCATGTACAACATGACGCCGGAAGATTATCGCGCCAAGTGGGGCCTGCCGCCCGATTATCCGATGGTGGCGCCGAATTATGCCAAGCAGCGCTCGGCCTTCGCCAAGGAAATCGGCCTGGGTCGCAGCACGGCCACCCCGGCGGAAACCGGGCGCAAGCGCGGCAAGTAAGCCCGTCCAGTCCTTACATCAGGGCCGTACGGATCGAACAAAGGCTGCAGCGATACCCCGCTGCGGCCTTTTTCATGTCATCCGGTCAGCGCACCACCATGACCGGCACATCGCCAATCGTCTCCAAGCGCGCATCAATGGCATAGACATCGGACAGGTGCCGGGGGGTAAGAACCTCTGCCGGCGCCCCGGCGGCGGCCACGCGCCCAGCCGATAGCAGAACGATCCGGTCGCACCAGCGGGCCGCAGCGGCCAGATCGTGCAGGGTTACGGCGACGGCCAACCCCGACTGGCGGGCAAGGCTGCGGAACAGGGCCATCATGCCCTTGGCCTGCGCCGGGTCTAGCGCGGCCACGGGTTCATCGGCCAGCAGGATCGGCGCCTCGGTCGCCAGCGCACGCGCCAGCATGGCCCGCGCCCGCTCCCCGCCCGACAGGGTATCGACCCGCCGGTCGCGCAGGCCATCCATATCGGTTGCGGTAAGGGCGCGGTCGATGGCGGCGCGGTCCAGCGCACTTTCCCCGGCAAAACGGCCCCGGTGTGGCAGGCGGCCCAGCGCCACCACCCGCTCCACCGTCAAGGGCCAGTGCAGCGGCTGGGCCTGGGGCAGATAGGCAATCCGCCGCGCCCGTTCCGCCAGGGCGATATCCGGCAAGGGTATATCCGTCAGCAGAACCGTCCCGGCATTCGGTTTACGCAGTCCGGCCAAACAGGCCAGCAGGGTCGATTTGCCGGCACCGTTGGGGCCGACTACCCCCAAAACCTCACCAGGGGTCAGCGCCAGCGACACATCGGACAGCAACGGGAACGGGCGGCCCGGTACGGTGACCATCAGGCTGCGGGCTTCCAAACTGCGGGCGTTCTGGATCATGCCGCATCCCCTTCCGCCCGGATGCGGGTCAACAGCCATAAAAAGAACGGCGCGCCGACAAAGGCGGTGGCAACGCCCAGCATCAATTCGGTTTGCAGGGGCAGCAGACGCACCGTCAGGTCGGCCAGCACCAGCGCCAGCGCACCGCCCAGGGCCGAGGGAAGCAGCAACCGGCGTGGCTCTGCCCCGACCAGCGGGCGCAGCAGATGCGGCACCACCAGCCCGACAAAGCCGATCGACCCGGCAACCGCCGTCGCCGCCCCTACCGACAGGGCGGTGCCGCCGACCGCCAGCATGGCCAGCCGCCGTGCATCGATGCCCAGGCTGGCGGCAACATCCGGCCCCAGCGCCAGCGCATCCAGCCCGCGCCCGGTCAACAGCAGCAGCACCCAGCCCACCGCCATCAGGGGGGCGGCGACCGCCAGATCGGCCATCGACCGGTCTTTCAGCGATCCCAGCAACCACAGCACCATTTCCGACAGGGCATAGGGATTGGGGGCAAGGTTAAGCGCCAGCGAGGTCAACGCCACCGCCGCACTGGACACGGCGACGCCGGTCAGGATCAGGGACAGCCGACCCACCTTGCGCGCACTCAGCAGCGTCAGGATTGCAGCGGGAATGGCGGCCCCCAGCAGGGCCAGGCCCGGCAGGGCATAGGGCGACAGGGTCACCAGCCCGAAATACAGCGCCAGCACCGCCCCCAGCCCGGCCCCGGCGGAAATGCCCAGCAGCCCCGGTTCGGCCAGCGGATTGCGCAGCAATCCTTGCAGCACCGCCCCCGCCAGCCCCAGACTGGCCCCGACCATCAGCCCCAGCAGCAGGCGCGGCAGGCGCACCTCCAGCGCAATCGCCGCGATGGTGTCGGGCATGGCCGCATCGGGCGCCAGACCGATCAGGCTGCGCAGAACCGCCAGCGGTGGCAGATCGACCGGGCCGACTGCCAGGAAGGCCAGCGCCACAGGCGCCAGCACCACCAGCAGGCCGACTGTCAGCCAGCGCGGGGACAGGGGTCTGGATATCGCGGCAGCCATCGGCCCATCCCCGCCCGCTAGACCGCAGCCAATGCAGCCGCAGGGCGGGCGGCATCGGCGCTTTCGGTCAGCGCACCGCCATCCAGCACCCATCGCCAGGTGCCATCCGGTTGGCGTTTCCAGATGGAGACATAAACCCCGTGAACCGCCCGATCCTGTCCGGGGATGGACCAGCTGCCGAAGGTATAACCAAGATCGCCCGAGGCGGCGATTTCGGCCCGGACGGGCGTCCAGGTCAGTGTTTTCTCGCCCTCCCGCCCGGCGAAGGCGGCGGCAATGCCCCCCGCCCCGATCGCCGGATCACGCCCAATGCGCAGCATTACGGCATCCGGTGCGCAAAAGGCCAGAAAGGCCGCGCCGGTGCCATGTTCCTGGGCGAAATCGTTAAAGGCGCGGTCCACAGCCAACAAATCCTGGGCGGTTGAAAGGGTGGTCGCGTGCAGCAAGTCAGTCATGCCGCCACCCTATCCGCCGACGCCCCGCTTGCCAACCGAACTTGCCATCCTTCTGTGTCCTGCGGAATGGTGGGGGCAGACTCTTGCTCACAATACGGCCCTTGGCCTGTAACCTTTCCGGCATATCTGGCGCAGTCGATGCGCTGTCATTCGCTGCCGAATGGTCCTATTAGAAAGGCCCCGCCCCGTGTCAATCCATCTGCTGTCGCGCCTGCGCCTGTCATTGCCGCCCATTGCGGTATCTGTGCTTCTGGCCCTGTCCCTGTCGTCGGCGGGAGCGCAAATGGGGGGCGCAGCCCAAGACTCTGCCGACTGGCAGGCGGTGGTCGCCAAGGCGCGGGGGCAGACCGTCGCCTTCAACGCCTGGGGCGGCAGCGATGCAATCAACCGCTACCTTGAGTGGGCGCGGACCGAGATTCAGGCGCGGTACGGGATCACCGTGCGGCACGTCAAGGTATCGGAAACCAGCGATGTGGTGCGGCGGATCGGCGCCGAAAAAGATGCCGGGCGGCTGGCCGGCGGCAGTGCCGATGTGGTTTGGATCAACGGCCAGAATTTCGCGGTTCTGAAGGAGCGCGGGCTGCTATACGGGCCGATCACGCCCCTGCTGCCCACCATGGCACTGGTCGATCCGGCATTGCCGATCGACCGCGATTTTTCGGTCCCGGTCGAGGGGCTGGAAGCGCCATGGGGCAAGGCGCAGCTGACGTTTCTGGCCGATAGTGCCACAACCCCCACCCCGCCGGACAGTATGAATGCGCTGCTGGCCTTTGCCATAGCCCAACCGGGCCGGGTTACCTATCCGCGCCCACCATCCTTCCACGGGATGACCTTTCTGAAGCAGGCGATGCTGGAGGCAACCCCGCCGGACCAGTGGACGCAGTTCCAGTCCCCGGCGGATGCGGCAGGTTTTGCGGCGGCGACCGCCCCGCTTTGGGCCTATCTGGATCGGCTGCATCCGCATCTGTGGCGCGGCGGGCGGCAATTCCCGGCCAGCAATGCCGAAATGCACGCGATGCTGGCCGATGGCGAATTGCGCCTGTCCCTGACCTTCAATCCGAATGAAGGGGCCAATCTGGTTGCGCAGGGCCGCGTGCCCGATACCACCAGGGCCTATCACCACCGGGTCGGCACGATCGGCAACATCCATTTTCTGGCGATCCCGTTCAATTCTTCGTCCAAGGAGGCGGCGCTGGTCTGGATCGATTTCCTGCTGTCGCCCGAAGCGCAGGCGCGTAAGGCCGATATCGCCCTGTGGGGCGACCCGTCGGTGCTGCATGCCGATCATCTGCCGCCGCCTGCAACAGAGGGCGCGCAAGCCCGGCTCCAGGCGCATGTGCCCCCTGCCGCGCCGGTGCTGGCCGAACCCCATGCATCCTGGGTTGAGTTGCTGGAACGGGAATGGCTGCGCCGCTATGGCCGCTAGGCGATGGTGGGTGGGCGATGGGTGGGTAGGCTATGCGTGGGCGGGCGGACTGGTTGGCCTGCTCTGGGCCGCACCGCTGCTGGCGGCGCTGGGCTTCGCACTGGCCGCCTTGGTGGACCAACCGGGTAAGACCTTGGCGTTTCTGTATCAGGAGCAGCGCTTGGCAGGCAGTCTGGCGCTCAGCCTGTGGGTGGCGCTGGGGTCAACCGGGCTGGCGCTGCTGACGGCGCTGTCCCTGGTACGGATATGCCTGGACCGGCCTCGACTAACAGGCTGGATCTTCCGCCTGCAACCGCTGGGGCTATCGATCCCGCATCTGGGGCTTGCGGTTGGGCTGGCCTTTCTGGTGGCGCCGTCGGGCTGGCTGGCGCGGATGGCGGCACATCTGGGCGGCCTGCTTTCGGGCGGCCTGCTTTCTGGGGCGGATGGCCCGGTCTGGACGGCACCGCCGCTGGGCTGGCTGCCACCACAAGACCCCTTTGGCCTGACCATGATAATCCTGCTGGCGGCCAAGGAGGCCCCGTACCTGCTGTTTTGCGCGCTGACGGCGCTTTCGGCGACCCGGATCAACCGGCAGGCCCAGGTGGCGGCCAGCCTGGGCCATGATCCCGACAGCCAGTGGCGCAGCCTGTATCTGCCGCAGCTTCTGCCGCGCCTCGGCCTGCCGTTGCTGGCCGTGCTGGCCTATGGGCTGGGCGTGGTCGATCTGGCCCTGGTTCTGGCGCCGACCACGCCGCCGCCGCTGGCCGTTCTGATCTGGGATTGGAGCCGCGATCCCTTGGCCGCCCGTGATGGACCGGCCATTGCCGCCAGCCTGATCCTGCTGGTGTGCCTCGGCCTGATTGCGCTGACCGTCCGTTCGCTCTGGCCGGTGCTGCGCCGATGGCTGGTCCGGCCAGGTAACGGGGCCAGATTGCCAAAGGGGAGGCGATTGCTGCGCTGGCTTGCCCTGTGGCCCTATCTGCTGCTGGTGGCCGCAATCCTGATGCTGGCGGTCTGGAGCCTGACGCCGCGCTGGCCCTTCCCGGACCTGGCGCCGCCCCGCCTGACACTGGCGGGCTGGCAGGCGGCATGGCCGGGATTATGGCCGCGGCTGGGAACAGCGCTGGCGCTGGCGGTGGGCAGCACCGCACTGGCCATGGCCGCCTGTCTTGCCTGGCTGGAGGCGCATCCGCAGCCCTACCGGTGGGAACAGGCGATTGCCAGCGTGCCCTTGATCCTGCCGCCCACCCTGATCGCCGCCGGGCTGTATCGCGGTCTGCTCGCGCTGGACCCGGCGCCCACGGCCCAGGGTGCCGGGTTGGCCTGGGCAGGAACGCTGATCGCGCACCTACTCTACACCCTGCCCTATGCCTATCTGGCCCTGGCTGTACCCTATCGGCGCTTCGATAAACGGTTGACCGCTGTCGCCGAGAGCCTGGGCCATCCCCGCCTGCGGGTACTGGTGCGGATCAAATGGCCCCTGCTGGCCGGACCGATCTGCGCCGCTGCCGCTATTGCCCTGACCGTCAGCCTGTCCAATTATGTCGCCACTGCGCTGATCGGCGGTGGGCGGATCGAAACCCTGGCAACCGAGGCAGTGGCCCTGTCCGCCGGGGGGGACCGGATGCAACTCGCACTCTATGCCCTGCTGCAAAGCATCATCCCGGTGGCGATCTTTGCCCTGGCGACGCGCCGGGGCCGATTTTCAGCACAGCCGCAGGAGGCAGCATCATGACCGAAGGCTTGCGGCTGGACGGCGTGACAATTATCCGGGCGGGAACGAGGGCGGGCGATCACCCGGCACTGTTTCCGCCTTTGACGCTGTGCGTCCCGCCGGGGGCGATTTTGACCGTCATGGGGCCAAGCGGTTCGGGCAAATCCAGCCTGCTGGCCGCGCTGTGCGGCACCCTGGGCAGCAGCGCGCCCGATGAAGCCGGTTGGTCCCCCCACACGGGCAGTTTACTGATGCACGGGGCGGTCTGGCTCAACGGCCGGCGGATCGACGGCCTTCCGGTGCATCAGCGCGGCTGCGGTCTACTGTTTCAGGATCCGCTGCTCTTTCCCCATATGAGCGTGGCTGAGAACCTGGATTTTGCCCTGCCCCGCCACATTCCCCGACGCGAGCGGCCGGGGCGGATTGCCCAGGCGCTGGAGGAGTGCCGGCTGCCAGGGTTTGGGCCGCGCGCGCCGCACAGCCTGTCGGGCGGACAGCAGGCGCGGATTGCCCTGATGCGCGCCCTTCTGGCCGAACCTGAAGCATTGCTGCTGGACGAACCCTTCGCCAGCCTGGATGCCGCCCTGCGGCAAGATATGCGCCAGTTGGTGGCCGATCAGGTGCGCCACCGCACCATTCCGGCCCTACTGGTCACCCACGATCCAGCCGATATCATCGACGGCAGCCGGGTCTTGTCGCTTTAGGCCGATTACTAATGGCTACTCGGTCAGGGCCCGCACATCCACCACCGGATTGCTGCCAAATCCGTCCGACAGGATATGGTCGATCACCTGGCGCGCTGCGGCCTCTGGGCTGGCCAAAGCGCCGTCCCGTTTCAGGGCATGAAAACGATCCTGCACCGGGAAGCTGCCGGGCGGCAGGGCGCGGATTTCGGCCTGCATGGCGGTATCGACCACGCCGGGCGCAATGCTGGCGATGCGCAGCCCCGCGATTGGGCTGCTGGCCGCCTGGCTTTGCTGCGCGTCCAGGTGTACCGCGCGGGCATGGTGGTCCAGCCCGGCCTTGGTGGCGCAATAGACCGACCAGCCCGCATAGGCCGACCGGCCCGCGCCGCTGGAAACATGCGCAACCCGCCGGTCGGCAACCGAACCGGTTGCCGCAACGAACGCCGCTGTCAACATCAGCGGCGCGGCAAGGTTAAGGGTGACGGCCTGCGCAATAGCGTTCGCCTGTTTGGCGGCTTCGGCGCCCACTCCGATCCCTATCCCGGCCGGGCCGACCGGCTGTACGGTTCCGGCATTGTTGATCAATATTGATTGTGTTGATCGATCAACATGCTCAATCAACATACCGGTGGACAGAAAATCGGCCAGCGCCGCGCTGTCGACCAGATCGATTGCCACCTGGGTCACCTGGTCCGGATAGCGCCCATCCAGGCCGGGCACCGCGCTGCGGGCCAGGGCCAGAACGCGGAACCCTTGCACGGCCAGCGCATCCACCATCGCCAGGCCCAGGCCGCGCGAATGGCCGGTTACGATTGCTGTTTTGGTCATGGGATTGTCTTCATGCCCGCTGGTTTTCAGGGGGAATCGAATAGGTGCAGGTGGCGTGGGCAATCGGTTCTGCGCCGCCTTCGGAATACAGCAGAACATCCCCAACCGCCAGCCGTTGCCCCAGTTTCAGGCACCGCGCTTCGGCCAGCACCGGCACCATGGCGGGGCGGCGCAGGAAATTGATCGACAGGTTGGTGGTCACCGCCAGCTCAACCCGGCCGATCAGGCTCAAGACCACGCCATATACGGCAATATCGGCCAGCGCCATCAGGGCCGGGCCGGTCACCGTACCGCCCGGCCTGACCAGGAGGTCGCTGACCGGCATCCGCAGCACGATCCGCCCGGCGGCCAGCTCCACCACCTCGATATCCAGTTGCCCGACATAGGGCACCCCATCGCGCATCAGCGCGGCGAACTCCGCAGCGGAAATGCGGGAGGCGGAAATCTGGCTTTGCCGGCCGGACATGCGGTCTGGCGACAGGCTTAGAACGGGATTTCGTCATCCAGATCGGGTGCGGGCGGGCGCTGCTGCGCCGGGCCAGAGGATCGGCCCCCACCCCCGCCATAGCCGCCCCCACTGGAGCCGCCACCATAACCGCCGCCCATCGGGTCGCCGTAATCGGCGCCGCCGCTCATGCCGCCACCCATTCCGGCCCCACCATCCTCGCCACGGCCATCCAGCATGGTCAGTTCGCCGCGATACTGCTGCAGCACGATTTCGGTGGTATAGCGTTCCTGGCCTTGCTGATCCTGCCATTTGCGGGTCTGCAACTGGCCTTCGATGTAAACCTTTGCACCCTTTTTCAGAAAGCGTTCGGCCACATCGGCCAGCCGGTCGTTGAAAATGACCACGCGGTGCCATTCGGCCTTTTCGCGGCGCTCGCCGCTCATCCGGTCTTTCCAGCTTTCCGAGGTGGCAATCGACAGATTGACGATCTTGCGCCCGTCCTGGGTGGTGCGCACTTCGGGGTCGCGGCCCAGATTGCCGACCAGAATAACCTTGTTAACGCTCCCCGCCATACCGCACCTGCCTTATCGTTCAATCGGTTATATCGAATTCTTATCCGGTTCTTACCCGGGCTGGACCCGCCCGGCCGCGCGACTATATCTCTGACAGTCGCCGCCGTCACCTGCCTGTGCAGCCTCTTTTTTCGTATTGAGACTGCCATCATGGCCTCTTGCTTGTCCACTCTTTGTTCTGGTACACCCTTCAGCCATGAGCACGCATATCTCGGTTCGCGGCGCCCGCGAGCATAACCTGAAGAATATCGATGTCGATTTGCCGCGCGGCCAGCTGTCGGTGATTACCGGGCTGTCGGGGTCGGGGAAATCGTCCCTGGCGTTCGACACGCTGTATGCCGAGGGCCAGCGCCGGTATGTCGAAAGCCTGTCGGCCG
>CAYRWZ010000088.1:0-9768 GCA_964428065.1 uncultured Comamonadaceae bacterium
GCAGACCATCGACCTGCTGGAGCGCCTGCGTGCCATGAAGCTGAAGCTGGCGATCGACGATTTCGGCACCGGCTATTCGTCGCTCTCCTATCTGCACCGCTTCCGCTTCGATGCGGTGAAGATCGATCAATCCTTTGTCCGCGCCATGCAGGTGAAGGATGAAAACGCCCTGATCATCCGCATGATCGCCGAACTGAGCCGCGGCCTGGGCAGCGAAGTGATCGCCGAAGGGATCGAATCCGGCGAGGATGCCGAGCGGCTTGGCGAATTGGGTTGCATGTTCGGCCAGGGCTATCATTTCGGTCGCCCGCGCGATGCCACCGCCACCGAACGGCTGATCATCGCCGAACGGTGCGGCGCCACCGCCCTTCAGCCGGCGGCGGATGCCAATGGCGCAAAGGCCAGCCCGGCGCAGCATCAATCGACACCCCACCACTAAACCAGTTCAAACCAGCGCTTTCAGGCAGAATCGGCCCCAATTTCGAACCGATTTTTCGCCAATATTACCGGAAGCACTGTTGACAATTGCGTCAGTCAGGGTCGAGCATAGCGGGCGATAGAACACGGCGCGGTAACAAGCGCCGGTCCATATCGGGACATTGGCTGACGTTAAGGAGTTTTCTTCTATGACCAAGATGTTTGGATCGGCGTCGCTGCCGAGCGTTCTGGCATCCGCGTTTTTGGCGACCAGCAGCATGATCGCCCTCGGTGCCGCACCGGTCGAGGCGGCGACACCGCGCAACGCCCTGGTAGTCGGGACCACCATCGATGACACCATCACGATGGACCCGCATGAGATTTTTGAATTTTCGGCCGCCCAGTACCTGAATCAGGTCTATGAACGGCTGGTGACCTTCGATCCGCAGAATATCGGCCCGATCGTCGGCGGCGTGGCGGAACGGTGGACGGTGTCGCCCGATGGCAAGACCTTCACCTTCAAGATCCGCAAGGGCCTGAAGTTCCATTCGGGCAATCCGATTACCGCGGCGGATGTGGAATATTCCCTCCACCGCCTGATCACCCTGAACAAGTCGCCCGCGTTCATCCTGGGCCAGTTCGGGCTGGATAAGGACAATGTGAAAACCAAGGTCAAGGCGGTCGATGCCGATACCGTGACCCTGGAAACCGACAAGGCCTATGCCACCACCTTCGTCCTCAACTGCCTGACCGCGGGCGCCGGGTCGGTGGTGGACAGCAAGCTGCTGAAAGAAAAGGAAGTGAACGGCGATTGGGGTGCGGAATGGCTGAAAACCAATTCCGCCGGCTCGGGCCCGTTCAAGCTGGTGCGGTGGGAGCCGAACAAGGCGATCACCCTTGAATCGAACGAAACCTATTGGGGTGGCGCGCCGCAGATGAAGCGCGCGATCATGCAGCATATCCCCGAAGCCTCTGCCCGCCGTCTGGCGCTGGAAAAGGGCGATGTGGACGTGGTGACCCCGCTGGATAACGACAATATCAAGGGTCTGGCCGGCAACAAGGACGTGCGCACCACCTATTCCCCGGTCGGCACGATCTGGTATCTGGGCCTGAACACCAAGAACCCGACCCTGGCCAAACCGCAGGTGCAGCAAGCCCTGAAGTATCTGGTCGATTATGAAGGCATGGCCAACACCTTCCTGGCCGGGCGCTTCAAGGTGCATCAGACCTATATTCCCGAAGGGTTCCTGGGGGCGATTTCCGACAAGCCGTACAAGCTGGATATCGCCAAGGCCAAGCAGCTGTTGACGGAAGCCGGCGTGCCGGACGGGTTCAAGGTCACGATGGATGTCCGTTCGGTCTCGCCCACCAAGGATATGGCCGAAGCGATCCAGGCAAACTTCGCCAAGGTCGGGATCCAGCTGGAAATTATCCCCGGCGATGGTCGTCAGACCCTGACCAAATATCGTGCCCGTCAGCATGATATCTATATCGGCCAGTGGGGCGCGGATTTCCTGGATCCCCATTCCAACGCCGATACCTTCGCCAAGAACGAGGATAACAGCGACGGGGCGAAGGCCAAGCCGCTGGCCTGGCGCAACGCCTGGGATCCGGGCCCGCTGACCAAGGCGACCCTGGATGCCATGACGGAACGCGACGGGGCCAAGCGCGCCGCCATGTATGCCGACGCCCAGCGCAGCTTCCTGAACAATTCACCCTTCGTGATCATGTTCCAGGAAATCGTGCCGACCGTGTCACGGACCAACGTGGACGGCTATATCCAGGGGCCCAGCTTCGATCTGGTCTATTATCGCTTCGTGTCCAAGAAATAGGGCCGTTTTTCAACACGATAGACGGTTCCAAGTCCCATGACCGCGACACCTGTCGCGGCGGATCGAGGGCGGCGGGTCACCGCCGCCCTCGGCTCCGTCGCCAAAATCATCGGCCGGACGGCGCTCTCCATCGCCGTGACGTTCTTCGGCCTGCTGCTTGTGACATTCCTGATCGGCCGCGTGGTGCCCATCGATCCGGTTCTGGCCGTGGTCGGCGACCGGGCCAGCGCCGAAACCTATGAGGCCGCACGGCTGGAACTGGGGCTGGACAAGCCCCTCTATGTCCAGTTCTGGGTCTATCTGGAAAAGGTGGTCCAGGGCGATTTCGGCAAGGCCGTGCTGACCTCCCGCCCGGTGCTGGAGGATATTGCCCGCGTTTTCCCGGCAACCCTGGAACTGGCGACCCTGGCAACCCTGATCGGGATTCTGCTGGGGGTGCCGTTTGGCGTGCTGGCGGCGGTCAAGGCCGGGCGCTGGCCGGATCATATCGCGCGGGTCATCGGCCTGATCGGCTATTCGGTGCCGGTTTTCTGGCTTGGGCTGATGGGCCTGCTGCTGTTCTATGCCAAGCTGGACTGGGTGGGCGGGCCCGGGCGGCTCGACACCGTTTACGAGGATATGGTGCCGACGGTCACCGGCATGATCCTGATCGACGCCATTCTGGCCGGGGACTGGGACACATTCGGCAACGCCTTTTCGCACATCGTGCTGCCGGCGTCGGTTCTGGGCTATTTCTCCATGGCCTATATCAGCCGCATGACCCGCAGCTTCATGCTGGAGCAGCTGAAGCAGGAATACATCACCGCCGCGCGGGTGAAAGGGATTCCCGAATGGCGGGTGGTGTGGGTCCACGCCTTCCGCAATATCGCCATTCCGCTGATCACAGTGATCGCCTTGTCCTATGGTCATCTGCTGGAAGGATCGGTGCTGACCGAAACGGTGTTCGCCTGGCCGGGCCTTGGCTATTATCTGACCGGCGCCTTGCTGAATGCCGACATGAATGCGGTGCTGGGCAGCACGGTGATTGTCGGCGCCATTTTCGTCGGGCTGAACCTGTTGTCCGATCTGCTCTACCGCCTGCTGGACCCCCGGGCGGGTCGTTAGCGGCTGCGGAAGGATTGTCCCACCCCATGATGCGCCAGCCCCCCACCCCACCCGACCAGACCGCAGCAGGCCAGGGCGATACCCTGCGGCGTCGCCTGGCTGCCTATCTGTCCGATCCCAGCCCCACCAGCCGCGCCCAGGCGAAATGGCAGCGGGTCTGGCTTGCCAGCCGCATCCTGCGCCGCAATCCGGTGGCGATGACCGGCGTGATCATTCTGACCCTGCTGTTCCTGATCGCCGCAGTCGCGCCGTGGCTGGCCACCCATTCCCCCTTCGATCAGGATCTGCCCAACCGGCTGTCTGCGCCCAGCGCGCAGCATTGGTTCGGCACTGATGAACTGGGCCGCGATATCTATTCCCGGCTGGTGCACGGATCGCGGATCACGCTGTATGTTGTGTTTCTGGTGGCGGTGATCACCGGGCCTATCGGGCTGCTGATCGGGGCGGTATCCGGCTATTTCGGCGGTATCGTCGATACCGTCCTGATGCGGGTCACCGATATCTTCCTGGCGTTTCCGCGGCTGATCCTGGCGCTTGCCTTCACCTCTGCCCTGGGGCCGGGGATCGAGAATGCGGTGATCGCCATCGCCCTGACCGGCTGGCCCGCGCTGGCCCGGCTGGCCCGTGCCGAAACCTTGACCATCCGTTCGGCCGATTTCATTTCGGCCGCCCGCCTGCAGGGGATGGGGCCGCTGCGCATCATCTGGGGCCATGTGATCCCCCTGTGCCTGCCATCGGTGGTGGTCCGGCTCACGCTCGATATGGCGGGGGTGATTCTGATTGCCGCCGGCCTTGGCTTCATTGGCCTCGGTGCCCAGCCGCCCAGCCCTGAATGGGGGGCGATGATCGCCGCCGGGCGCCGGTTCGTGCTGGACCAATGGTGGATCGCCGCTGCCCCCGGCCTGGCGATCTGCATCGTCAGCCTGGGCTTCAACATGCTGGGCGACGGCCTGCGCGATGTTCTGGACCCCAAGAGTGCCTCCTCATGACCGCCCGCCCGCTTCTTTCCGTCGAGGATCTGTCGGTCCGCTTCCACACCCCCGCCGGCATCGTCGAGGCCGTGCGCGGCCTGACCTTCGATATCGGGCGGGAAAAGGTGGGGATTGTCGGCGAATCCGGGTCCGGCAAATCCATGACCGGCCGTTCCATCCTGCGGGTGGTGCCGCCGCCCGGTGTGGTGACGGCCCGGCGCATCACCTTCGACGGGATCGACCTGCAATCCCTGTCGGACCGGCGGATGCGCGCCCTGTGCGGCAGCCGGATCGGCATGGTGATGCAGGATCCGAAATACTCGCTCAACCCGGTCATGACGGTTGGCCGCCAGATTGCCGAAGCCTATCGCGTGCATCATGGCGCCAGCCGCGCAGAAGCCAAGGCGCGCGCGCTGGAGATGCTGGCCGCCGTGCGCATCCGCGACCCGGAACGGGTCTATGATGCCTATCCGCACGAAGTGTCCGGCGGGATGGGCCAGCGGGCGATGATTGCCATGATGCTGGTGCCGGGGCCAGACCTGCTGATCGCCGACGAGCCAACCTCTGCCCTCGACGTGACGGTCCAGATGCAGGTGCTGGCAATTCTGGACGATCTGGTAACCCAGCGCGGCATGGGCCTGATGTTCATCAGCCACGATCTGACGCTGGTGGCCAGCTTCTGCGACCGGGTGGTGATCATGTATGCCGGGCAGATCGTCGAAAGCCTGCCGGCCGCCCGCCTGCACGAAGCGCAGCACCCCTATACCCGCGCCCTGCTGTCCTGCCTGCCGCAGATCGATGGTGGGCAGATCGATCTTCCCACCATGCAGCGCGATCCGGCCTGGGCCAACCCCCTGCCGGCAGGCGCGACAAAGGTTTCGTCATGATCTCCGTCGATAATCTGGTCATCACCTATGGCGAGGGGCCGCGCGCCGTCCAGGCGGTGAAGGGCGTCAGCTTCGAGGTGGCGGAGGGGGAAAGTTTCGGGCTGGTCGGCGAATCCGGGTCCGGCAAATCGACCATTCTGCGCGTGCTGTCCGGGCTGAACCAGATTTGGGACGGCACGATCCGCATTGCGGGCACCCCCTTGCCGCGCAAGCCCGACCGGGCCTTTTTCAAGCGGGTCCAGATGGTCTTTCAGGATCCGTATGGGTCGCTCCATCCGCGTCATACCGTGGATCGGGTGCTGAGCGAGCCGATCGCCGTGCACGGCCTGCCCGATGGGCAAGACCGGGTGGTGCAGGCGCTGCGCGATGTTGGCCTGGACCCGGTGAAGTTCCGCTTCCGCTACCCGCACCAGCTGTCGGGCGGGCAGCGCCAGCGGGTCGCCATTGCCCGCGCCCTGGTGCTGGAGCCGCGCGTCCTGCTGCTGGACGAGCCGACATCGGCGCTGGATGTTTCGGTCCAGGCAGAAATCCTCAACCTGCTGCGCCGTCTGCGGGCCGAACGCGGCATGACCTATATCCTGGTCAGCCACAATCTTTCGGTCGTCGCCAATATGTGCGACCGGCTGGCGATCATGAACAATGGCCGGATCGTGGAGCAGGTCAGCAGCGACCTGCTGGCCCGCCGCGCCCTGACCCAGCCCTATAGCCAACAGTTGCTAACCGCCAGCCTGGGTTTCGACCGGGCGGCGGCCGATCAGTTCAAGACCTTCGCCTAATTCCGCAGAGATTTTGCGAAGTGTTTTGATTTTTTTTACATTTCGCGCTTTATTGAGAAAGTAAGCCGAACCCGCTATGGGTTTGACGGCGACCCTTTATGGACTGTTGGGCATGACGCGCACTGTTTCGAACGAAGACATCCTTCGCGCCCTCGTGGAAATCGGCGGCGGATTGCATCGTGAATTCAGCGAGTTTCGTGAAACCTTGCTGCAAGCGGCCCGCACCATCAACGAACAGAAGTTCGAGGAAGCCAAGCTGCTGACCCGCGAACTGGAAGAGCTGTCGAAGCACATCATCAACACCAAGCGCGAAATCGCCCTGATCCACGCCACCAGCGACGGCGCGCAATTCGTCAGCGCCAATTTCGAGCTTGAAACCATCGTCAAGCAAACCGAAGACGCAACCAACAACATCATGACGGCGGCGGAAACCATCGATGCCCTGTCGTCGGAAATCCGCGACAATCCCGATCTATCAGCCGACCAGCGCAACGAGCGGATTGCCGAGATCAACACCAATGTCACGCGGATCTTCGAGCATTGCAATTTCCAGGACATTACCGGCCAGCGCATCAACAAGGTCGTGAAGATGCTGAGCTATGTCGAAACCCGGATTGAGAACATGATCAGCATCTGGGGCGAATCCGACATTGCGAAAATGGTGGCCGAGGCCCAGGAAGAAGTGACCCCGACGGGCGAGGCTGCGCTGCTGAACGGCCCGCAGCTGCCGGGCAATGCGGTCAGCCAGGACGATATCGACAAGCTGTTCTAACGCCGCTATTCCGGTCGCGGGGGGCTGGACGCATGCCCATCAATTATTCCCGCCGCATCACCGGCCGCATCCGGTCAGCTGAAGCCAACTGGCATCTGGGCTTCATCCTTGCCTTCATCGCCGGGGCGATCAACGCGGGCGGCTTTCTGGCTGTCCAGCAATATACCTCGCACATGACCGGCATTGTCTCCCACATGGCCGATCTGGTGGCCGTGGGGCAATTTGGGCTGGCACTGGCCGGGGTTGGGGCCGTCGCCTCCTTCCTGGCAGGATCGGCCTGCTGCTCGATCCTGGTCAATCTGGCCGATCGGCTGCACCTGCACAGCGCCTTTGCCGGGCCGCTGCTGCTAGAAGCCGGCTTGCTGCTGCTGTTCGGCAGCCTGGGCCGGCGGCTGGCCGATATCAGTGGGCTGTTCGTGCCGCTGACCGTGATGCTGCTGTGCTTCATCATGGGGTTGCAGAACGCGCTGATCACCAAGGCCTCCCGCGCGCGCATCCGCACCACCCACATCACCGGCGTCATCACCGATATCGGTATGGAACTGGGCAACCTGATCTTCAATGCTGTTGTAAGAACTCGCCAACGGACACGTTGGACAATCGGGCGGGGCAAACTGCGGCTGCTGACCCTGTTGGCCCTGTCGTTCCTGACCGGCGGGATTGCCGGCGCGCTGGGGTTCAACCGGTTCGGCTATAGTGCCACCATCCCGCTGGCGGCGGCGCTGACGCTGCTGGCTATTGTCCCGGCGGTGGATGATCTGGTGCGGCTCGCCCGCCGGCTGCGCCCGCGCGCAAGGAAATAGGGCCGGATAGGCCCGGCCCGGTTACAGGGTGATGGTCAGCCCGTCATAGCCCGGCTCCACCCCGGCGGGCAGGCGGCGGCGCACATCTTCATAATCGATTTCTTCGTTCATATGGGTCAGCACCGCCCTATCCGGCTTGATCCGCCCGATCCAGTCCAGCGTCTGTGCCAGATGGCTGTGGGTCGAATGGGGGGCATCGCGCAGGCAATCCACCACCCACAGCTTCACACCCTCCAGGCAGCGGAACGCCTCGTCACTCAGGCGCACCACATCGGTCGAATAGGCGAAATCGCCGATCCGGAACCCGGTCGATTCGCCATAGCCATGATCCTGCTGGAACGGGATCACGGTAAACCCGGCGGTTGTGAACGGCCCGGTAAACACATGGGGCACGATGCAGGGCTTGTAGAACCCGAAATCGCTGTTGAGCGGCGCGAAAACATAATCGAAGCGCAGCTGCGCCTGCCGCATGGTATCGGCGGTGCCCCATCCGGCAATCGCCTGGCGCATCACCCGGTTGATCGCCCGCACATCGTCGATGCCGTTCATATGATCGGCATGGGCATGGGTCCACAAAATGGCGTCGATATGGCTGACCCCGGCATCCAGCAGCTGTTCGCGCAGATCGGGGGAAGTATCGATCAGGATGGTGCCCTGCCCCTGGGCGGGATCGCCCTCCACCAGCACCGAAACGCGGCGGCGGCGATTGCGCGGATTGGCCGGATCGCACACGCCCCAGCGATTGCCGATCAACGGCACCCCGCCAGACCCGCCGCAGCCAAGAACCGTCACCTTCACGCGGCCAGCTCCGCCGGGCGGGGCACTTTGCTGAACAGGCGGAAGAAATTATCGGTCGTCTGACGGGCGAACTCCTCGAACGGCACGCCCTTCAGCGTGGCGGCGAAGCGGGCGGTTTCCGCCGTGAAGGCAGGCTCGTTGCGCTTGCCGCGATGGGGAATCGGCGCCAGGTATGGCGCATCGGTTTCCACCAGCAGCCGATCCAGCGGCACCCATTTCGCCGTTTCCTGCAACGCCTTGGCCGATTTGAAGGTCAAGATGCCGGACAGGGAGATGGAAAAGCCGATCTCCAGCGCCGCGCGGGCCAGCCGGTCGGTGCTGGTGAAGCAGTGAATCAGCCCCGGAAACGGGCCTTTCGCCGCCTCTTCCTGCAAGATGCGGATCGTATCGTCATCGGCGTCGCGGGTGTGGACGATCAGCGGCAACCCAGTACGCCGGGCCGCTTCGATATGGGCGCGGAAGCTGATCTGCTGCGCTTCGCGCGGGCCGTGATCGTAATAGTAGTCCAGCCCGGTTTCGCCGATACCCACCACTTTCGGATGCTGCGCCAGGTCGATCAACGTCTCGGCAGCATAGCCCCAATCCACCCCGGCCTCGTGCGGGTGGACGCCGACGGTACAATAGATGTTGGGGAAGCGTTCGGCCACCGCCCGCACGCCGGGAAACTTGTGCAGCTTGGTACCGATGGTCAGCATCAGCCCCACACCCGCCGCCCCGGCGCGGGCGACCACATCATCCAGTTCCTCGGCAAAGTCCGGGAAATCCAGATGGCAATGGCTATCGACCAGCATGATGGCGCCTTCCCCCGGATCAGGCCGGCCCCGAACCGCCAGCAGCGGCTGCCGGATCGATATATTTCGGGAACACCGGCGCAGGCGGCGGCAGCGTGGAGCCCGCCATCAGCATATGGGCATCGGTCAGCCGGTCGAAGGTGCGGGCATCGGCGGCAACGCCCAACTGATCCAGCAGCTTGGCCGCCGCGCCCGGCATCACCGGCTGCACTAGAATCGCCAGCCGCCGCAGGGTTTCCGCCAGCACATACAGCACGGTCTCCATACGCTTGAAATCGGTCTTTTTCAGCGCCCAGGGCGCCTGTTCATCGACATAGCGATTGGCGTTGACCACAACCGACCAGATCGACTCCAGCCCCTTGTGGAAGGATTGCTCGCCAAATTCGGTCCGCACGCTTGCCAGCAAGGCGCCAGCCTGATCCAGCAGCGCCCGGTCGGCATCGGTGAACGGGCCGGGCGTCGGCAGCAGCCCGCCGCAATTCTTGGCGATCATCGACAGGGACCGCTGGGCCAGATTGCCCAGATCGTTGGCCAGATCGGTGTTCATGCGCTTGACCATCATGGCGTGGCTGAAATCGCCGTCATTGCCGAACGGCACTTCGCGCAGCAGGAAATAA
>CAYRWZ010000089.1:0-9689 GCA_964428065.1 uncultured Comamonadaceae bacterium
GCTGGTTTGGCCGGAGGCAGAGCGCGATGCGGCGTAGCTGTTCATCGACGACTAGTTCCCGGGCTTTACGCTAAACATGGCAATGCCACGCACCAGATCGACGGCGCGTTGCAGCTGATAATCCTCAGCCGACCCTAGAACCAGGGGCTGCTGCTCCTCCTCGGCCTGGGGGGCGGGTTGCGGGGCAATCGGCTGGGCGCCCCCGGTCGGGTTGCGGATCGACCCGCGCAGATTGGCTTCGCTGCGCCGTTCGCCCGTATCCACCTTTTCCACCCGCGACAGTGGCACCACGATATCGGGTTCGATCCCGGTCTGCTGGATCGACCGGCCGGACGGGGTGTAATAGAGCGAGGTGGTGAGGCGCATCGCCCCCGTCCCCTGTCCCAGCGGCATGATTGTCTGCACGGACCCCTTGCCGAAGGATTTCACCCCCATGACGATGGCGCGGCGATGGTCTTGCAGGGCGCCGGCCACGATTTCCGAAGCGGAGGCCGAGCCGTCATCGATCAGCACCACAATCGGCAGGCCGTTCATCAGATCGCCCGGCTTGGCATTGAAGCGCTGGGCCTGTTCCGGCTTGCGGGGGGAGGAGGTGGAGACGACTTCGCCCTTCTCAAGGAAAGCGTCGCTGACGGCAATCGCCTGATCCAGCAGCCCGCCGGGGTTGCGGCGCAGATCCAGCACCAGCCCGCGCAGCTTCGGCCCGGCCTGCTCCTTGGCCCGCTGGATGGCGCGCACCATGCCGGATTCGGTCTGCTCGTTGAAGGAGGTGATGCGAACATAGGCCACATCCGGCCCTTCCAGACGGCCGCGCACCGATTCGATCTTGATCGCGGCCCGCGCCAGTTTCAGATCGAACGCATCGCGCCCTTCGCGGCGGATGGTCAGCGTGACTTCGCTGTTGATCGGCCCGCGCAGCTTTTCGATCGCCTCGTTCAGATTGAGGCCGATGACCGATTCGCCGTTGATATGGGTGATATAGTCGCCCGGCTTGATCCCGGCCTTGGACGCTGGGGTGTCGTCGATCGGCGAGACGACCTTGACCACACCCTGTTCCATCGACACTTCCGCGCCGATGCCGCCGAATTCGCCGCGCGTCTGCACCTGCATATCGCGGAAATTTTTCGGATTGAGATAGCTGGAATGGGGGTCGAGCGAGGTCAGCATGCCGTTGATCGCCGCTTCGATCAGCTGCTCGTCGCTGACCTTTTCGACATAATCGGCGCGCACCCGCTCGAACACCTGGCTGAACAGATCAAGCTGGCGATAGGTATCGGATGTCTTGGTCTGGGCGATGCCCAGTTCCGGCAACACCACCTGTGCGCCGACCGCGCCCAGGCCCAACAGCGCAATCGCCGCGACGCCCCGGCGCAGCCGCACGCCAAGGGGAGAAGTGGGCGACGGGGCAATCATGTTTGGATCACGGCGATTCGACGACATTGGCAATCCTTCCTGTTCGAAAACCGATCTTACAGTTGATATCGATTTCCGCAAAACTATGGCGAGTCCATCCGCCAACATTTCTTTTCACCAAAAGTGTCTAGTCCCTAGCCTCACCCGCCCGCCAACCACGGCTGGGGGTTGACCGGCTGGCCTTGGCGGCGCAGCTCGAAGTAAACCGCGCCGGTGCCCGGCCCCTGACCGGGTGTCGTGGTGCTGCCGGCCACCGCAATCGGCTCCCCCGCCGCCACGGGGCGGCCCACCCGCGCATCGATCCGCGCCAGACCGGCGACCAGGCTGTGATAGCCGCCCGGATGTTCGACGATCAGTATAAGCCCGTAGCCGCGAAATGGTCCTGCAAATAATACCGTTCCAGCGGCCGGGGCGACGACCAGCGCCCCTTCCCGCACCTGGATGGTGATGCCCCGTTCGGCGGTTCCGGCATCGTTGGTCTGGCCATAGCTGGCAAGGATCCGCCCGGCGGCGGGGAAGGTACGGGCACCGCCGCTGATGGCGGCCGATCCCTGATTGCCGCTGCCGATCCGGGCCGATGGAATCGCTGACGGTCCGCCGGCACTGGCGGCGGCGGCCGCGCGCTGGGCTTCTTCTGCCCGGCGGCGTTCTTCTTCCTCCCGCTTGCGGGCTTCCTCGGCAATGCGTTCGCGGATCATCCGATCCAGCAGGTCGCGCACATCGCGGGCCTGCCCGGCCAGACGCTGTGCCCGGGCATCAGCCTGGCGTTCCTCGTCCTCCAGGCGCTTTTCCAGCTCCTGCTTGCGGCGCAGCAGCGTCTCGATCTGGCGGCGTTCCCCGGCCAGGCTGCGGCTGGCCACCTCGATCCGCTGGCGCTGGCGCAGGATTTCCGCCTCGACCGCCTGCATCTGCTGCAATTCTTCGTTCAGCGTTCTGGCCCGGCGTTCCAGCGGCACCACCAGACCGCGCAGCACCAGCGCGCCGCGCACCGATTGTTCGGGCGGCTGGGGCAGAACCGCCAGCAATTCCGGCGGGTGCAGCGACAGGCGCTGCAAGGCGCCCAAGGTGCTGCCCATCTGCGCGCGCTTTTCGGCCAACGCGGCGCGGCGCTGGGTGGCATCGCGATTGAGATCGGCCAGCGCCTGTTCCAGCGCGGTCAGCGCCGCCTCGTTCTCCCGCGTGGTGCGGCTGGCCAGCACCATCTGGCTGCGCAGGCTGTCGATTTCCGCCTGTAGTTCGGCCCGCTCCCGCTCGATCTGCTCCTGCCGGGCGCGGGTTGTCTGAAGATCGGTTTCCAGGCGGCGCAATTCCTGCTGCCGCCGCTGTTCCTGCACGGTTGCCGGTGTGGGTGTTGGGGGCGCTTGCTGGCCCCACACCACACCGCCGAGCAGCAGAACAGCCGTCAGCGAGAGGGCTGCCGCAGCCGAGGCCGCTGCTGAGGGCCGCGCCTCAGTCCGCCGCATGGGATTGGGATGCCGTTTGCAGCAGGCTGCGCCCGGTCATCACCGCAGGCTTCGGCTGGCCCAGCAGCGCCAGCAGGGTCGGCGCAACATCGGCCAGCGCCCCATGGGCCAGGCTGCGCACCTCGGCCGGGCCGTTGACCAGAACCGTGGGCACCAGGTTCAGGGTATGCGCCGTGTGCGGGCCGTTGGTGGCCGGATCAAGCATCTGTTCGGCATTGCCGTGATCGGCGGTGATCAGCATCACCCCGCCGGCCGCCTTGACCGCCGCTTCCAGCCGCCCCAGACAGGCATCCACCGCCTCCACCGCCCGGATCGCGGCGGGCAGGATGCCGGAATGGCCGACCATGTCGGTATTGGCGTAATTGACCACGATCAGGTCATAGGTGCCGGAGCCGATGGCCGCGACCAGCTTGTCCGTCACCTCCGCCGCCGACATTTCCGGCTGTAGGTCATAGGTTTTGACCTTCGGGCTGGGCACCAGGATGCGCTCTTCCCCCGGATAGACCGTTTCGACCCCGCCGTTGAAGAAAAAGGTGACGTGAGCGTATTTCTCTGTCTCGGCGATGCGCAGCTGCTTCAGCCCGGCGCGCGATGCCACTTCGCCCAGCGTGTCGGGGATGGTTTCTGGCGGGAACAGAGTGGTCAGAAACGCATTCAGTGCGCTGGAATATTCGGTCATGCCCAGGGCCGCGGCAAAGGCCGGGCGGCGGCTGCGGGCGAAGCCGTCGAACGCGGGGTCCAGCAGCGCGGTCAGAATTTCCCGCGCCCGGTCGGCCCGGAAATTGGTCATCAGCAGGCCATCGCCGTCGCGCATCCCGGCATAGTCGCCGATCACGGTCGGGGCGATGAACTCGTCATGCTCCCCCGCTGCGTAAGAGGCTTCGATTGCGGCCAGCGGCGTTGCGGCCCGCTTGGCGCTGGCGGCCGCGTACCCCTCGACCAGCGCGGTATAGGCGGCTTCGACCCGCTCCCACCGCTTATCGCGGTCCATGGCATAGAAGCGGCCGGATAGGGTGGCGATTCGAGTGGCGGGCAGCCCGGCCAGACCGGCTTCCACCTGCGCCAGATAGGCCTTGGCGCTTTGCGGCGGGGTATCGCGCCCGTCGGTGAAGGCGTGGATCGCCACCGGCACCCCGGCTGCGGCCAGCAGCCGGGCGACGCCGACCAGGTGATCCTGATGGCTGTGCACGCCGCCGTCCGACATCAGCCCCAGCAGATGGGCGGTGCCGCCGCTGCGTTTCATCGCTGCGATGAAGGCCGCCAGTTCCGGTTTCTGCGCAAGCGACCCGTCCAGCAAGGCATTGTCGATCCGGGGCAGATCGGGCACGACGATCCGACCGGCGCCCAGGTTCATATGCCCGACTTCCGAATTGCCCATCTGGCCTTCCGGTAGGCCGACATGCCGTTCCGAGGCATCCAGCGTGCCGGTCGGGCACGTGGCGGTCAGCCGGTCCCAAACCGGGGTGCGCGCCTGGGCAATGGCGTTATTGTCCGCTGCTTCCCGCAGGCCCCAGCCGTCCAGGATGCACAGAACAACCGGGCGCGGTGGGTTGGTTACAGGTTGGACGGCAGGGGGCATGGACTTTCTCCGCAGGCAGTACCGTCCCTATATACGCCGGGCCGGTCCCATCGTTCAACGGCGCCTCATTCACCGGATGGTCAAAAGGGTATTGGGCCGCACCCCGCCGATATCGCATTCGGCAAAACCCTTGAGGTCGCGGCTCAGGCAGACCCGGATTTCATCGAATTCCGCCTGACGGCTGCCATCGCCCGCCCGTTCGGAGGTCACGCGGATATGCCGTTCGGTCAGGCCGATCGCGGCATTGGCCGCAACGAAGCGCTTGGCAATCTCCCCCGCCGACAGGGTGGCGCCGGACGGCAGTTCCGGCATGGTCAGGCGGGCGAACAGCTCGCGCGTCAGGCCGAAATATTCCGCCGGGCCGCTGAGGCCGGTGCAGGTGCCGTGCTTGGCCCATTGATGCTGCATCAACTGCACGCCGGGAACGGTGCATAGCGTGTCGCGCAGGGTGCGCCGATCAATATTGATCAACGATTGATTCACCCCGCCCTCCTGGGCGGCGCAGAATTGGGGATACCCCGCACCATGGCGCGATCCCTTGGCCCATTGCGGCCACAGGCCATGGACCACGAACCCAAAGGCATTGCGTTCGCACTGGAAGGCGGCATCGCGCCGCCCGCCTGCATCGGCACAGAACGCGGGCGACCAGGACAGCGCCAGCAGGTAATAATCGAACTGGCCCGGCTCCCCCCGTTTGACCCCGCGCGATGGCCGGATCGGGGCATCCAGATCCCGGTCGTCGATCCGGCAGGCCGGCGCGGACCCGGCGGCTGGTTTGGACTGTGGCCCGGTGACGGTGACCAGGGATTGCGCATTTGCCGGTATTGGACCCGATATCGGGGCCGTTAGTGCGGCAAGAAGAATGGTCAGGGCGACCAGGGGAGTGCTGATCCACCGCGCGGTCATGCTGTCTCTAACCCTCTCGATGATAGGGATGGCCGGCCAGAATGCTCTCAACCCGATAAATCTGTTCCGCCAGCATGGCCCGGACCAGCATATGCGGCCAGGTCAGCGTGCCCAGGTTCAGCACCAGATCGGCCCGCGCCCGCACCGCCTCGCCATGGCCGTCGGCCCCGCCGATCAGCCATGCGGCCTCTGCCGTGCCACGGTCGCGCCGCTGGCCGATCCAGTCGGCCAGCCCGCTGCTGGTCAACGCCGTTCCGCGTTCGTCCAGCACGATGATCGCAGCCCCCTTTGGCACGGCGGCCAGAAGCAACTCCCCCTCCCGCGCTTTCAGTTCGGCAGCGGGCAGGCGGCGTTTTTCCTCCAGCTCGACCAGCTTGATCGGTGGGGTGAGGCGGCGGGCATAGTCGTCTAACAGGGCGGCGATGGCCTTATCCCGCCCGCGCCCGATGGCCAGAATGGTGTGGCGCATCGGGCGGTCAGGTATTCCGCATCAGATCATCGCCATAGGTTGCCCCAAGCTGGGCCTGGATTTCCGGCGGCAATTCCACGCCCCACATCTTTTCCAGATTGTAGAACAGGCGGACTTCGGGCCGGAACAGGTGGACGATGATGTCCTTGGCATCGACCAGCACCCAATCGCCCTTGGGTAGCCCTTCGATCGCCACCCCTTTGACCCCGACGGTTTTCAGCTTCTCGGCCAGATGTTCCGCCATCGAGGCGACCTGCCGGCTCGACCGGCCCGAGGCGATCACCATGTAATCGGCGATGCTGCTTTTGCCCTTCAGCGGCACCACGACAACGCCTTCGGCCTTGTCATCGTCCAGCGAATTGCACACCAGGCTCAACAGCCCATCGACGGTTTCGGTGGCGGGCGCGGTCAGGGTCGTAAGGGTACTGTCTGCCATGGGGTTCGTGCTCTGCGTAGTGATCGGTTTATCCTCCATTGGGCCGTCCGGCGCGGGGCCGCTGGTCTGCCGTCCGGCGGGCAGCGGTCAGCCCGCTGCGGATTGCCGTGGCAGAGGCGGGATGCAGGCGGATGGGAAGATAGATCCAGGCCGGGGGCGCCATCCCGGCCAGAATCCCCGCCTGCCGGTCGGGACGGCGATTGCGCCGAAACCGGTGCGCGGCCTTGCTGGCCATCGCCTTGAAAGCATAGGTTGGCCGGGCAGTAATCGCAACCGGCACGCGGTGAAACAACCGTGTCCAATCGCGCCAGCGATGAACCTGGATCAGATTGTCGGTCCCCATGATCCAGACAAAGCGGCAGCCGGGGCAGCGCGCCTGCAGCCGGGCCAGGGTTTCGGCGGTATAGGCCGTACCCAGTGCCTGTTCCAATGCTGTGACCAGAATGCGCGGATGGCGCGCCCGCGCCTTGGCCTCGGCCAGACGGTCGGCCAGCGGGGCCATGCCTGCCACCGGTTTCAGCGGATTCTGCGGGCTGACCAGCCACAGCACGAAATCCAGCCGCAGCCGGTGCAGCGCGGCCAAGCTGATATGCCGGTGCCCGTCATGGGCGGGGTTGAACGATCCGCCGAGTACGCCGACCCGCAGGCCGGAGCGGCGGAACAGCGCCAGCCGCCGCAGGGCATACCGGCTTTCGGAAGACAGCTCGATCAGGGGCGCACCTGTCCGCTGCCGCGCACCCGATATTTGGTGCTGGTCAGATGCTTGGCGCCGACCGGGCCGCGCGCGTGAATCTTGCCGGTGGAAATGCCGATTTCCGCGCCGAAGCCGAATTCGCCGCCATCGGCGAACTGGGTGGAGGCATTGTGCAGCACAATTGCGCTGTCAACGCCGGACAGGAAGTATTCGGCCGCCGCCGCATCGCCCGCGATGATCGCATCGGTATGGTGGGAGCCGTAGCGGTTGATATGCTCCACCGCCTCTGCCACATCGGCCACGGTTTTGGCCGAGATAATCGCATCCAGATATTCGGTGCCCCAATCGGCCTCGGCCGCCGGGCGCACACGCGGGTCCAGCGCCTGAACCCCGGCATCGCCGCGCACCTCGCACCCCTTGTCCAGCAGGGCGCGGATCACCCGTGCGCCGACGGTGGCAAGGCACGCGCGGTCGATCAGCAGGCTTTCGGTCGCGCCGCATACGCCGGTCCGGCGCAGCTTGCCGTTCAGGGTCACCGCTTCGGCAATCGCCGGATCGGCGCTGGCGTGAAGATACACATGGCAATTGCCGTCCAGATGCTTGATGACCGGAATCCGGCTTTCCGCCGCCACGCGCTGGATCAGCGATTTGCCGCCGCGCGGGATGATCACGTCCACCGTATCGGTCATGGTCAGCAGATGGCCGACGGCGGCGCGATCGGCAACCGGCACCGCCTGGATGGCATCCGCCGGCAATCCAGCCTCCGTCAGCCCCCGGCGCATGGCGGCCAGAATGGCGCGGGAGGACTGAAAACTGTCCGATCCCCCGCGCAGAATGGCGGCATTGCCCGATTTGATGCACAGCGCCCCAGCATCGGCAGTCACGTTCGGGCGCGATTCATAGATGATGCCGATCACGCCCAGCGGCACGCGCACCTGTTCGAATTGCAGGCCGTTGGGGCGGCTCCAGGTCTCGATCACCTCGCCCAGCGGATCAGGCAGGTCGGCCACATCCTCGATCCCGCGCGCCATCGCCTCCACCCGCTCCGGCGTCAGCAGCAGGCGGTCGCGGAAGGACGGCGCCAGGTCGGCAGCATCGGCGGCGGCCATATCCTGGGCATTGGCGGCCAGAATCGCCGCCGCATCGGCACGCAGGGCAGCGGCGGCGCTTCGCAACCCGGCGCGGCGTTGATCGGCGCTGGTTGTCTGCAACTGGCGCTGGGCGGCCACGGCACGCGCGCCCAGGTCTGCCATCTGCGCAGCAAGATCGGTTCCGGTCGCGGTCTGGGGGTCGGCCATGGTCGGGCTCATGCTCGCGCTCATTCGGGTGATCCCTGATCGCCGCCGGTTCCGGCATCCAGCACCAGATCGTCGCGGTGAATCATCTCGTCGCGGCCATGATAGCCCAGAATCGCCTCGATTTCCGAACTGCGGCGACCGGCGATCCGGCGGGCATCTTCAGCGGAATAGGCCACCAGCCCGCGTGCCAGCACCGTGCCATCGGCGGCCAGCACCAGCACCAGATCGCCGCGCTCGAATTCGCCTTCAACTGCGGTCACCCCGGCGGGCAGCAGCGATTTCCCGCTGTGCAGCGCCCGCGCCGCCCCGGCATCCAGCCGCAGCGTGCCCGCCGGGCGGACAGAGGCGGCAATCCAGCGTTTGCGCGCGGTCAGCGGTTCTGCATCGGCCTTGCCGGCAGGCAGGAACCAGGTGCAGCGCGCGCCGGCCTGCACCGCCTGCAACGGGTTGAAGCCCTTACCGCTGGCAATCACCATCCGGCATCCGGCGGACAGGGTGATGCGCGCGGCCTGCAATTTGGTCACCATCCCGCCGGAGGAATAGCCCGGCGGCGCTTCCCCGGCCATCGCCATCACCTCTGGCGACAGGTCCTGCACCAGCGGCAGATGCCGGGCGGCAGGATCCTTGCGCGGGTCGGCGGTGTAGAGCCCATCGATATCCGACAGCAGCACCAGGGTATCGGCGCTGATCATCTGCGCTACCCGCGCGGCCAGTCGGTCATTGTCGCCGAAGCGGATTTCCGCTGTGGCGATGGTGTCATTTTCATTGATGACCGGCACCGCGCCCAGGCCCAGCAGGGTGGTGATGGTGGCTCGGCCGTTCAAATGGCGGCGGCGCGCTTCGGTGTCTTCGAGCGTCAGCAGCACCTGGGCGACGGTCAGGCCATGGCGGCCCAGTGCTTCCTGATAGGCATGGGCCAGCTGAATCTGCCCCGTGGCGGCAGCAGCCTGCTTTTCTTCCAGCTTCAGCGGGCGGCCCAGCATGCCCAGACGCCCGCGCCCCAGCGCCACCGCGCCCGAGGTGACGATCACCACATCCAGCCCGGCGCGGCGCAGACCGGCGATATCGTCGCCGTCATGGCCGCCGTCACCTGGCTGGTCCTCGATCAGATGGAAACCCCCCTCACCCAGCAGGTCATCGAGCGGGGCGAGGCCCAGGTCCGGGGCCTGGCCGCCAACAGCACCGACGCCCTTCTGAAGCACCTGGCAGAGGAGACCGCCGAGGACGTGAAGCTCACGCTCAGGTTGCAGGAGCGCCTCCTGCGGGAGAACCCCCGGGCCTACGTCGGCAAGACGGCCTTCTGGTACCCCTTCCCCGGCACGCCCATGTACGACGAGGTCATCCGGGAGTACGGCTTCGAGGCGCCGCAGTGGCGACAGCTCGCCGAGATGGGCTACCTTGAGCAGGAGCGCTCGGCCCACGACCGCCGCC
>CAYRWZ010000090.1:0-9549 GCA_964428065.1 uncultured Comamonadaceae bacterium
CGTCCGGCGGACAGCGGCGGTATCGGCCCTGGCGGCCCGGCTGCTGGCCCACCCGGCGGCCGAGGTGCTGGCGATGGTCGGCACCGGCGCGCTGGCGCCCCATTTGATCGAGGCCCACGCCGCCGTCCGCCCGCTGCGCCGGGTGCTGCTGGTCGGGCGCGATCTGGCCAAGGCTGAGGCGCTGGCAGAGGCAATCATCGCCAGCCGCCGGATTCCCGGCTTGAAGATCGAAGCGACGACCCATCGGGAAACCGCCATCCGCCAGGCCGATATCGTCTCCTGCGCCACCCTCAGCCAGAGTCCGCTGGTGCAGGGCGAATGGCTCAAGCCCGGCTGCCATGTCGATCTGGTCGGCGGCTTCACCCCTGCGATGCGCGAGGCGGATGATGCCACCCTGCAACGCGCGGCGGTCTATGTCGATACCCGCGCCGGGGCGTTGAAGGAGGCGGGCGATATCGTTCAGCCGCTGGCCAGCGGCGTGTTGCAGGCCGCCGATATCCGGGGCGATCTGTTCGATCTGGCCCGCCAGACCAATGCGGCCCCGCCGCGCCCGGCAGAGATCACCCTGTTCAAATCGGTCGGCACCGCGATCGAGGATCTGGCGGCGGCGGAACTGGCCTATGAGCGATTGTCCGCCCCATGATCCGCTGGCCGATCGCGGCGCAACGTCCCGCTAGGCGCATCCCGAAGCCGCTGCTATAGTCCGCGCCCATGACCCGCACCCTCCATTCCGACCCAGCCCCGCGTCTGTTCTGCGCGCTGGATACCACCGATTTGACCCAGGCCCGCCATTGGGCGCACCAGCTTACCGGCACGGTGGATGGGCTGAAGGTCGGGCTGGAGTTTTTTTGCGCCCATGGCCCCGCCGGGGTGCGGGCGATCCGCGAGATCGGCCTGCCGGTGTTCCTTGATCTGAAGCTGCATGATATTCCCAACACTGTTGCCGGGGCGATGCGCGCTGCGGCCGGGCTGGGGGCCAGCCTGATCACGGTCCATGCCTCGGGCGGGGAAGCGATGCTGCGGGCGGCGGTCGATGCGGCCGCCGATGGTGCGGCGCGGGCGGGTCTGCCGCTGCCGTCGGTCATCGGCATCACCGTCATGACCAGCCTGGCCGATAGCGATCTTGAGGCGGTCGGCCAGCGCGGCCCGGCATCGGATCAGGTCGAACGGCTGGCCCGCTTGTCCCAGGCCTGCGGGCTGGCCGGGGTGGTATCCTCCGCACGCGAGGTGGCGATGCTGCGCCATCGCCTGTCCCCCACAAGTACCGCATCCGCCTTGCAACTGGTGGTTCCCGGAATTCGGCCCACCTGGGCCGAAGCGCAGGATCAGAAGCGGATCGTCACCCCGACAGAGGCTGTGCGCCTTGGCGCCGATCTGCTGGTGATCGGGCGTCCGATCACCGCGGCGGCCGATCCGGCCGCTGCCGCACGCCGGGTGCGGGATGAAATCGAAGCAGCCGTTGCCGCGGCTGCGCCGTCGTAACAGGAAAGGGACGTCGCCATGAACTGGCTGACCAATTTCGTCCGCCCGAAAATCCGCGCGCTGGTGTCGCGCGGGGCTGAGGTGCCCGACAATCTCTGGACCAAGTGCGACAATTGCGGTGCCCAGATTTTCCATCGGGAACTGGAAGCCAATCACCGCGTGTGCAGCAATTGCGGCCATCATATGCGCCTGTCGGCCAAGCAGCGCATCGCGCTGTTGATGGACGAAGGCTATAGCCTGGTCGATCTGCCCAAGCCGCTGACCGACCCGCTGAAGTTCCGCGATACCAAGAAATATACCGACCGGCTGAAGGACGCGCATGCCAAGATCCATGACAGCCGCGATGCGCTGCTGGTGGCGTCAGGCACGCTGAATGGCCTGCCGACCGTGGTGGCGGTGTTCGATTTCAGCTTCATGGGCGGCTCCATGGGCATGGCGGTGGGCGAAGGTATTCTGGCCGCCGCCCGCGTTGCGGTGGAGCGCGAGGCGGCGCTGATCGCCATTCCCGCGTCGGGCGGTGCCCGCATGCAGGAAGGCATCCTGTCGCTGATGCAGATGCCGCGCACCACGATTGCCGTGCAGATGGTGAAGGAAGCCGGGCTGCCTTATCTGGTGCTGTTGACCGATCCGACCACGGGGGGCGTCTCGGCCTCCTTCGCGATGCTGGGCGATATCCATATTGCCGAACCGGGCGCGGTGATCGGGTTTGCCGGGGCGCGGGTGATCGAAGGCACCGTGCGCGAAAAACTGCCCGAGGGCTTCCAGCGCGCGGAATATCTGCGCGAGCATGGCATGGTCGATATGGTGGTGGCGCGTCCGGAACTGAAAGCGGCCATCGGCCGGGTGCTGCGCGTGTTGATGCGCGGTCAGCCCAGCCCCGCCCTGGAATCGCCGCGCAAGCGCCGTGCGGCCGGATAATCGGCAGAATCCGCAGACAGAAACGGGGCGATAGGCATGAGCCGCGCGCAGGAAACCCTGGACCGCCTTCGGGATCTACACCCGAAGGTCATAGACCTGTCGCTGGACCGGATGCACGGCCTGCTGGAAAAACTGGGCCACCCGGAAAAGCGGTTGCCGCCGGTGGTCCATGTCGCGGGCACCAATGGCAAGGGCTCGCTCTGCGCTTATCTGAAGGCAATTTTCGAGGCGTCGGGCTATAAGCCCCATGTCTATATCTCGCCCCACCTGGTTCGGTTCAACGAGCGTATCACCCTGGCCGGGCAGATGATTTCAGACGAAGCCCTGGCGCAGGCGCTGGAACGGGTGGAATCGGCCAATGGCGGCGCGCCGATCACCTTTTTCGAGATCACGACGGCAGCCGCCTTCGTCGCCTTTTCTCAATTCCCTGCCGATGTGCTGATTCTGGAAGTCGGCCTGGGCGGGCGGCTGGATGCCACCAATGTGATCGACCAGCCGGTATTGACCGCCATTACCCCCGTCTCCCTGGATCATCAGCATTATCTGGGCAATACCATCGCCGCGATTGCCGGGGAAAAGGCCGGTATCCTGAAAACCGGGGTTCCGGCGGTGATCGGCCGTCAGGTGCCGGAGGCGCAGTCGGTGATCGATCTGCGCGCCGCCTCGGTCGGCGCGCCGTTGCGGCGCATGGGATACGAATGGTTCGTCGGCCGCGATGCCGACGGCCTGCACTATCAGGACGACCATGGCAGCCTGTTGTTATCCGCCCCTGGATTGCTGGGGGAACATCAGTACGATAATGCCGGGACGGCGGTAGCCGCCGCACTCGCCCTGCGCAAGAAGTTCCAGAAGATCGGTGCCTTGAGCATTGCCCAGGGTCTGCGGCAGGTGAAGTGGCCCGCCCGTCTGCAACGCCTGACCGAAGGGCCGCTGGTCGATCTGCTGCCGCCCGGGATAGAGCTGTGGCTGGATGGCGGCCACAATCAGGGCGCGGGCGAGGTTCTGGCTGGCACCTTGAAGGAGTGGTCGGCGGAAAAGCCGGTTCTGATGCTGATGGGGATGATCGACAGCAAAAGCCCGTCCGGTTTTATGGCCCCGCTGGCGCCCCATATCCGCGCGGCGCGCACCCTGTCGATCCCGGGGGAGGAGAATGCAATCCCCGGCACCCGTTTGGCCGAGATTGCGGGGAGTGTCGGCATCGAGGCATCCCCGGTCGATACCATCGGCCAGGGCCTGCGCGAATTGCGCGATCTCGCCCAATCCTTCGGCCCGGCCAGCCGCATCCTGATCTGCGGCTCGCTCTATCTGGCCGGCAAGGTGCTGGCCGAAAACAAAACCCCGCCGGTGTAGCGGCAAAAGAAAAAGCGCCCGTCCGGGCGCTTTTTCCTGTCTCGCATCGGCCGGGGGCTTTACAGCACCGAATCGATCCAGCTTTTGATTTGCTGCTTGGGCATCGCGCCCACTTTCTGCGCGGCGACCTGGCCGCCCTTGAACAGCATCAGGGTCGGGATGCCGCGCACGCCGTACTTCATCGGCGTCTGCTGGTTTTCATCGATATTGACCTTCACGATGGTCAGCTTGTCGCCGTATTCGGCCTGCAATTCCTCTAGCGCCGGGGCGATCATGCGGCACGGGCCGCACCATTCGGCCCAGAAATCCACCAGCACCGGCCCCGGGGCCTTCAGCACGTCGGTTTCGAAGCTGGCGTCGCTTACCGCCTTGGTCATGATATCCTCGCTTGATTTATTCTGGGCGCCGGACCTGCGCCCGCACGCCGCAACTCTAGGAAGCTGGAAAGCCCTCCGTCAAGGCAGGCCCCGACCTTTGGGCAGATTGGGCCGCCGTCAACCGCTTGCAAGGGGTGCCGTACCCTGTTGCCCGTCCAGGCTGCTATGCGCATCCAGCAGCGGATCGGGAATCGGCATCAGGCGCGGCCCATCGGTCCACAACAGGGCGCAGCGAATCCGCCGCCCCGGATAGATTTGCGCCATCAGCGCGCGATAGGCCGCCAACTGCCGCAGATAGGTGACTGACACCCCCTCTGCGCTGCGTGGGGGCGGGCGATTGGTTTTATAGTCGATCAGCAGCACCTCCTCCGCCGTCACCGCAATCCGGTCGATCTGCCCGACCACCGACTGCGTGCCGATCAGGCCGACCACCGGCACCTCGGCCCGCGACTGGGGGCCGAACAGCGGGGCAAAGTCTGGATGCGCCAGCACAGCCAGGGTTTCATCCGCCAGGGCGGTCTGTTCTGCTTCGGCCAGGCCATGGGTGGGGGCGGCCAGAAAGCGTAGCGCAGCGGCGCGCCGATCCTGGTCCGGCAGATCGGGCAGGGTTTGCAGCAGCCGATGGATCAGCCGTCCGCGCTGGAACGAGGCATCGAGGCCGACGGCCCCGGGCGAGCGCGCGGCCGGTTCTTCCCCCAGGCGGGAGGGGGCGAGCGGCCGGGCCGGGCTTGCCTCGGGCGGGGCGGGCTGAAAGGCCCAGGCGGGAAGCGCCCCCGGCGTGGGATTATGCAGGGCGGTGCCGGGCGCACGGGCCGACCCGGCGCTGCCGAAGGCGACGCGATAGCCGGTGCCACGCCATCCGGTCAGGCCGAACTGCGCCTCGAAATCCAGTTCGACCGGGGTGGCCGCGAAGGGGGCATCGGGCCGCGACAGGCCGCGCAGGGCGGCTAGCGTCAGACTATGCCAGGTTTCCTCCTTTGGCGTGCCCCAGCCGAGGATATAGAGCCGATCCTCTGCCCGCGTCATGGCGACATAGAGCAGGCGGCGATATTCGGCCAGATCGGCGGCATCCTTGGCCGCCTTGGCCGCCAGGACCGCATCGCCCATATCGGCCTGACGCGGTGCCCAGAGTGGCAGGCGAAGCGGCAGGCGGAGTGGCATGTGGGGGCTGGGCTGGCGAGAGGATGTCGGCGCATCGACCCACAGCAGGCGCGCACCGGTGGCCCGGCCGCGCTGGGCGGCATCGGCCAGAAACACGATCGGCGCCTGTAGGCCCTTGGAGCCATGGGCGGTCATGATCCGCACCTCGTCGCGGGCGGTGGCGTCGGTTTCGCGCTTGATCTCAAGTGTGCCGCTGCCCAGCCAGTGCAGGAAGCCCTGCAGGCTGGGCACATGGCCGCGCTCATACTGCATGGTCTGAGCCAGGAATTCTTCCATCGGGTCGGCGGCTTCCTCGCCCAGCCGGGCCAGCATCTGCCGCCGCATCCCATCGCCCGACAGGATGGAGGCGAAGAATTCATAGGGCGGCATCGTATCGGCGCGGTTGCGCCACTCCGACAGCCGCTCGAACGCCTGGCGGAACGGGCCGACTGCATCCTCCGCCAGGGCCATCCGCCGCAACTGGCGCCACAGGCTGCGGCGCGGTTTGCCGTCGGGGCCGATCCGGCCGGGAAAGGCCCCATCTGCCGTAGCGCCATGGGCCAGGGCGAACAAATGATCCTCGGTCAGCCCGATCAGTGGCGATTTCAGCACGCAGGCCAGCGTCAGATCATCCTGCGGCAACAGAACGAACTCCGCCAGCGCCACCAGATCCTGCACTGCCAACTGGTCCTGCAGCGCCATGCGGTCGGCACCGGCGACCGGCACGCCTTCCCGTTTCAACGCGCGCACCAGGGCGGGCACCAGCGTCCCGCGCTTGCGCACCAGGATCATGATATCGCCCGCCCGGATTGGCCGGCCCTGGGCCTCCAGCATCTCCCCCCGCTCCAGCCAGCTGCGGATGGTGCGGGCGATAAGGCGCGCAGTCTGTTGCTGCGGCGGTTCGGTTGCGACCGGCTCCAGCGGTAATTGCCAGGCCTTTGTGCCGCCCTTGTCCTGTTCCGGCGCGGGCGGCCATAGCTCAACCACCCCGGCCAGACCCAGGCGAGAGGCCAGATGCCGCACGCCGCCATCCTCCAGGTCGCCCACCCCGTCCGCCGCCTGTGGGTTGGCGAAAACCTGATCGACCACGCCCAGCACCGCTTCGGTGGAGCGGAAGGAATGGGTCAGGGCAATCGTGCGGAACTGCTGCCCGGCCGCCTGTACGCGCGATTCGAAATAGCTGCGCATGGCGATGAAGGCCTGCGGATCGGCGCGCTGGAAGCTGAAGATCGATTGTTTGGCATCGCCGACCACGAAGATCGTGCGCTCCACCCCGCTGGCCCCGTCGCCACTGAAAAACTCTGCCGTCAGCGCCTTGACCACCGCCCATTGGTCCGGGTTGGTGTCCTGCGCCTCATCGATCAGGATATGGTGCAGGCCGCCATCCAGCTTGTAATGGACCCAGGATGCACCGCCTTCCTGTTCCAGCAGATCGATGGCCTTCAGGATCAGATCGTCATAATCCAGCCAACCCTGGCGGGTTTTCAGGCGCTGATAGGCCCACAACACCGCATGACCGACGCGGGCCAACGCGGCGCTGGTTTCATAGCTGCGGATCGCCCGCCGCGCGTCCAGATAGCGCAAGGCGCGCTGCTGCAGCTGGGCATAGTCATCGCGCAAGGCCGGATCGGCCAGCCCCAGTGCCTTGGTCGGCGGCTTTTTGCGGGGCAAGTGCTTTTCGGTCAGACAGGCTTTTATAAACAACGCGATGGGATCGTTTTCCAGGGCGATCCCAGATTCGTCCGCCCAATCGTCTCCTGTGCCCGGCGCGTCCAACCGGGTCAGCGCGTCTCCTAGTGTAGCGGCAATGTCTGCGTCGATCTCGCCGCCCGCGCTGGCCCCGAACCGGCGCGCGATATCGGCCAGCCGGGTGCGGTCGGCCCGGAGTTCGGCGATGAAGGCGGCGCGGTGCGACGCAGAGGATGCCCCTGGGTCAACGCCCAGCGCTTCGGCAATGGTGATGCAATACGCATCGATTGCCTCTGTCGTTTCCCCCAGCGCCAGTAGGTGGCGGCGTTCGCTGTTGAGTTGTTCGATCAGGCTGGTGAAGGTGGTTTCCCCTGCCTCCAGCGTCATCAGGTCAAAGGCTTTGGACAGGGCCGGGTCGTGCCGTGTCTGCGCCCTGGCGATGACGATGGCGCGCGCTTCGGCCAAGGTTTCGGCGGCGTCGGCATCGCCCATGACCCGGAACCGTTGCGATACCCCGGCTTCCAGCGGGAAGCGCGCCAGCAGCGACTGGCAAAAGGCATGGATCGTCTGGATCTTCAGGCCGCCTGGCGTATCCAGCACCAGACCGAACAACCGCCGCGCCCGCGCCAGCCGTGTTGCATCGGGGACAAGGCCGGTGGCGCGTTCAATCTCTGCCGTCAGCACAGCGTCGGTGGCGACGGCCCAACGCCCCAGTTGCCGGGTCACGCGATTGGCCATTTCCGCCGCCGCTGCCTTGGTGAAGGTCAGACACAACAAATGCTGCGGGGCGACGCCGTTCAACAGCAGGGCCAGCACCCGATTGGTCAAAACCGTCGTCTTGCCAGTACCGGCCGAAGCAGACACCCAGACGGACCGATCGGGGTGGGCGGCATCCTGCTGGCGCCGGGTGGCATCGGCCAGAAAGTCGCTGGGCAGGGTTGATGGGGATAGGATACTCATTGATCGTCCGTTCCTTCCCCGCCCCATTCGGCGCTGCGCGCCAGATGGCGATAATCGTTGTACCGTTGGCGGTTGGTCGGGTCCGGTTCGGCCAGATAGGGGGTGTCAGGCCGGTCGAAGGCGGCGATCAGTTCGGCAAGTTTTTCGGCGGCGTTGGCGATTGCCGGTGCCAGATCGTCATCCACAGTGACGGCCGTACCGGCGGTGCTGCCACCCTTCAACTGCCAGATTTCCAGCGCGTGAACCGGCCCGGCGCGCACCCCGTCGAACCCGCCGGCGCGGGCAATCACCCCTTCCAGCAGCAGCTGGGGCGCAGACCCGTCATAGATCGCGCTTGGACGGGGGGGCGTGCCGGTCTTGTAGTCCAGAAGGGTCAGGCCGCCATCGCGGCGCAGTTCGATCCGGTCGGCCCGCGCGGTCAGGGTGAACGGCCCGGCCCCATCCGGCGGGGTGAAGCTGTACTGCCCCCGCCGCTCGGCATAGATCTCTTGAAGGGCCGGCCGCCGTGCCACTTCCTGCGCCACCACCCAGCGTGCCGCCCGTTCGAACCGGGGCCACCAGAAACTGTAAATCCCCGGCAGATGACCCAGGGTGGCAAAGACATCCCGCCCCATCGCCAGAAGATCGGCCAGCGGATCAGGCGGCAGGCCAGCCGGATAGCGTTTGACGAACCGTTCCATCACCGCATGGATGATCTGGCCGCGGATCGCTGCATCGGCATCGGCATCCAGCGGGTCCAGCGGCACCAGCTTCAGGATGTGCCGGGCATAGATGCTGTAGGGATCTTTCTGCAGGGTTTCAATCTGCGTTGCCGACAGACGGCGCGGGCGGGCGGCAACCGGCGGGCGCGGGTTCGGACGTGTAACGGGGCGCATAATGGAGAGTTTATCCCCATTGGCTGCCTGATCCAGTAGGGCGGCCCGTTGCAGCCACAGCCGTGCGGTGGCGGCGGTGCCATCCAGACAGGCGCCCGCGGCGGGCTGGTGATCCCGCAGCAATCCTTCGACCACGGCCAGCCGTTGCAACCAGCGGGCCGGGACAGTCGGCGTCCCATCCACTTTTTCCGCGCGGGTCAGAAACACCTCGGCAGCGCCGAAACCTTGGGCGAAGTCATGGGCCGACAGGCCGATACGCCGTTCCGGTGCGGGCAGGCCCAGGGTCTGCCGCATCGGTCGGCTGAGCCAGGGATCTTCCTCCGGCAGGGCGGGCCAGGTGCCTTCGTTCAGCCCCGACAGGATCATGCGGTCGGCCTGTTGCAGCCGGGCTTCCAGCGGCCCCCAGATATAGAGGCGCGGATGGCGGCCCACGGTTTCCCGCACCATGCGGCCGGACAGCAGCGTATCCAGCACCGGCCCATAGTCCAGAATGTCCAGCGGCCCCAGCAGCCCCAGATGTTCCCGCGCATCGGCCAGGGCCTCGGCCAGCTGGCTGCCTGCCGTGCCGGACCACAGGCGCTGGGCGCCCGTTTCGTGAACGTCCGTCTTGTCGTCATCGGATGGAACGCTGGCCAGCGCTTCGGCCAGGGCGATATGGGCGTCCAGCAGGGCGCTGGGGTCGGCCGGCCCCTGCCGCAGCAGGGTTTCCAGCGGCGCAAACCGGTTTTGCAGGGCGCGGATCAGCGTGGTTGCCGGGC
>CAYRWZ010000091.1:0-3182 GCA_964428065.1 uncultured Comamonadaceae bacterium
CTCGTCACCCCCCTGACATCCAGACATCTGAACTCCAGTCACCTGAACTGGGGGACGAGGGGGATGCACCGCGCCTGCCGCCCGGCACCAAGAATTACATGACGCCGGACGGCTATCGGCGCCTGCTGGATGAACGGGATCATCTGGTGCGGGTGGAGCGCCCGCCGGTGGTCGATATCGTGTCCTGGGCGGCGGGCAATGGCGACCGGTCGGAGAATGGCGATTATCTCTATGGCAAGAAACGCCTGCGGGAGATCGACCGTCGCATCCGCTTTCTGACCAAGCGGCTGGAATCGGCGCAGGTGGTCGATCCGGCCCAGCAGCAGCATCTGACCCAGGTGTTCTTTGGCGCGACGGTTACCTATGCGACCGAGGATGACCGGCATTTCACAGTCACGCTGGTGGGGATCGACGAAGCCGACAGCGATCGCGGGCGGATTTCCTGGCGCACGCCCGTCGCCCAGGCGCTGTGGAAGGCCAAAGTGGGCGATCTGGTCACCATCCGCGCACCGGGCGGGGTGGAGGAAGTGGAGATTCTGTCGATCCGTTATGGTGATCCAACCAAATAACACATATGAATTACGTAAATACAAATCAGAAAATACCCCTTTCTGTTAAATCGCGTCTTGTAAAAATATCCCTGACGTGAAATCTGTAGATCATCGGCGGCACGGGGCTGCCGGTGGGTCGGTGGGACCCGTTCCCCCCGCGGGCATTTGATGGATCGCCCCGCCCTATGGCGGGTTTCGGTTGGTCCAGGGCAGCTTGCGCCGCGTCACCAAACGCTAAAGCGCCACGATTCCGGGTGTGCCCCCGGCTCGTGGTTCCGGCAATCCGCCGCCCGCAGTGCGCGCTGCACTTCGGGCGCAGTAGGGGAGACCACAGAATGACTTTTGCACCCAATCCCGCTTTGGATTCAGTCCCGGTCGCCATCGACGGCGCCACCATCGGCCATGCGGTGCGCCTTGGCCGCGGCTATCGCTTCTTTGCCCGCAACAGTGCTTTCCGGCCGGTCGAACGGACGGTCTATCGCCGCCTGCAGGATGTGCAGCGGGCCGTGCGCGCCCACAATGCCAAATCGGCGGCCTAAAGGCGGGGAGGACAAGCCATGGAACTGTTTCAGCACGGCTTTTTCTACGATCTGCCCGCCAATGATGCGGTCGAAGGGCCCCAGCCGACCGTCGGGGACGATCTGCTGGCGCTATGGTCCCTGGTGACTCGTCGGTGGCTGGACACTCGGCCAGAGCGGGCCGATCCGGCCAATCCCGTTGACCCGGTTGACCCGGCGACCCTGCCCCCGCCGGTCTGACCGATCTTCGATCCGCCCTAGGGGCTGGCAGCCGCCTGTTCGCTGACCGTTTCGGCCTGTTTCAGGCGGCTGCCGCGCAATTCCCCGATCTGATCCAGAATCGGATAGGCAACCGATGTGGCATGGGCGTTGATGCGCTTGAAGTCGCGCAGCAGGTCGATATGCAGGGCGCTGGTCTCGATGCTCTGCTGCCGGCCGGCGCGCAGGCGCTCGATATGCCGTTCCGATGCCGCGCGTTCCAGCGTACGGATATCTTCCTTGCTGGTGACCAGCCGCCGCGCCGCCTTGGCATCGCCTGAGACGAAGACGCTGAGCGCGAGGCGCAGATTGTCCAGCGTGCGCTGGTGCATTTCGCACAGATCGGCCAGCCCGTCGTCGGAGAATTTCAGGCGGTGTTTGATCTTCTTGCCCGCCAGCTCCATGACGTTCTTGTCCAGAATGTCGCCGATATGCTCCAGATTGATGGTGAAGGCCATGATTTCCCCCACCCGGCGGGTTTCGGCATCGTCCAGCTGATGCTGGCTGAGGCGCGCCAGATAGAATTTGATCGCTTCGTGCAGCCGGTCCACCGTGTCGTCCATCCGCTCGATCTCGGCGGCCAGGCGCGCATCGTCGGCCTTCAGTACCTCCATACTGCGGGCCAGCATGGTTTCGACGATATCGCCCAGGCGCAGGGTTTCCCGCACGGCGCAGCCCAGCGCTACCGAGGGCGATTCCAGGGCCGATTCTTCCAGGTGGCGCGGGCGCTGCGGATCGTCCAGTTGGGCCGGTTCCGGGATGATCCGTTCGGTCAGGCGGGCGATCTGACCAACCACGGGCAGCGCGGCCAGCGCCAGCACGGTGTTGAACGCCACATGCAGCCCAACCAGCGGCGGGTGATGATCGGCGGGCAGGCCCAGCGCCGCGTTCAGATGCGGCAGCAGATCGATCAACGGGTCGATGGTCGCCAGCGCCACCAGACAGCCCACCAGCCGGACCAGTCCATTGCCCAGCGGCACCCGGCGGGCCTGTGGCCCCAGCGCGGCGGTCGCCAGAATCGGCGGCAGCGCGGCCCCCAGATTGGCACCCAGCACCAGGGCGATGCCGACCGGCAGGCCAACGGTATCCGCCGTCGCCAGCGCCGCCGCCAGCAGCACGACCGCCAGGCTGGAATGGGCAAGCGCCGTCAACCCGGCGGCCAGCAGCATGGCAAGGAACGGCGCGGAATCGAGGGCGGCGAAAATCGATGCGATCAAGGGCGATGCGCGCAGCGGCTGGGTCGCCACCCCCAGCAGACGCAGCGACAACAGCATCAGCCCCAGGCCGATCAGGGCCCGGCCGATCGCCTTGTTGCGGTTGCCATCGGCGGCGCGGAACATGACCAGCCCGACCAGGATCAGCAGCGGCGATAGCCAGCCGAGATTGAGCGACAGGGCCGCCGCCACCAGGCTGGTGCCGATATCGGCACCCAGCATGACCGCCAGGGCCATGGCCCCGGTCATCAGGCCGCGCCCGGCGAAGGAGGCCGTCATCAGGCAGGTTGCGGTGCTGCTTTGCAGTGCCAGGGTGGCAGTCATCCCGGCCAGAAACGCGGTGAAGCGGTTGCGCGTGCCGTGGCCGACCCATTCGCGCAGGCTCGCCCCGAACGCCCGGGTGATACCCGTGGTCACCATGCGCAGGCCCCACAGCAGCAGGGCAACCGCGCCAACCATGTTCAGCAGGGTTTCGGTTGCGCCGGACATCGCTAATTCTCCAACGCTGCAAACGTGCCGCTGCGCTCACCCAGAAACTCGTACAGCGCCGGGGTGGCCGCCAGAATCACATTGCCCTGCGCCAGCCCGTCGCCCGCCAGAAACGCATTGGTGCGCCCGCCCGCTTCCTCAACGATGATCAG
>CAYRWZ010000091.1:3192-9535 GCA_964428065.1 uncultured Comamonadaceae bacterium
CGGCGGCAACGTCCCAGGAATTGATATGCGCTTCCCAATAGCCGTCGACCCGCCCGCAGGCGGTATAGGCCATGCCCAGCGCGCCCGAGGCGAGGCGCGTATATTCGCAGCGGTCGGACAGCAGCCGGTCGATGGTGGACAGCAGGGCCGCATGGGGGCGGCGATAGCTGTAGCCGATGCCCATTTTCGCCTGGGTCGGATCGGTCCGCCCGCTGACCTGGATCGGCTTGCCGTTCAGCGTTGCCCCGCCCCCGGCGGACGCGGCGAACAGCTCTTCGTGGATCGGATCGTGAATCACGCCGGCGACGGAGCGATAGGCACCTGTGCCGTCCGGGGCGTCATTTTTGGCAACCAGGCCGATGGAAATGCACCAATGGGGAATACCGCGCAGGAAGTTATCGGTGCCGTCGATCGGGTCGATCACCCACACCGCGCCGTTGCGGCCGGCCCGCGCGCCGCCTTCTTCGCCCAGCACGCCATCGTCGGGGAACAGGCTGGACAGCCGCCCGACGATCAGATCCTCCGCCGCCCGGTCGGCCAGGCTGACCACATCCTGCACGCCTTTATGTTCCACCACCAGCCGGTCGCGGTTGCGGAAAAAATCAGCGGCCAGGGCCCCGGCTTCGCGGGCAATGGCTTGGGCGGCGGTCAGGCGAAGCTGGATATCGGCAGGGGTCATCGGCGGAATCCTGTTGCGCGGCCGTGGGGCCGTTTCATGATGCGGGTGATGGGGCGCGGGTGATGCGGTGGGGCACCGATTAAAACAATAATACCGCAATATGGCAAAAATGGAAAAGCCATTCCATATTGAGGACTGTTTGGTTACGGTTATGTGACAAACCCCGGTGACAGCCAACCAAAAACCGTTATGGTTGAACCCGGCAGACCCGTCTGAATCGGCACTCGTCCGCAGCATCCACGCTGTATCGGGGCACATAAAAAAGCCGATAGGGCATCAAATTGGGAGGAAGTGTAGATGGCTATGATTTCACGCAAAACGATGGTTCCCGCCCTGGCACTGGGGGCGGCGCTGGGCAGCTTTGCCACCGCCAGCGGGGCGGAGGCCCAGGGGCGCCTGACCCTCTATTGCTCCGTGCAGGAGGAATGGTGCCAGCTCATGGTCAACGAATTCCAGAAGGCGACCGGGATTCAGGTGGCGATGACGCGCAAAAGCTCTGGCGAGACCTATGCGCAGATCAAGGCGGAATCGGCCAATCCCAAGGGCGATGTCTGGTGGGGCGGCACGGGCGATCCGCATCTGCAGGCGGCCGAAGAAGGGCTGACCTATGCCTATAAGTCGCCGCAGTTCGACAATCTGCACACCTGGGCCAAGGCGCAGTCCAATATCGCCAAGGGCCGCACGGTCGGTATCTACATGGGTGCGCTGGGCTTCGGCTATAACACCGAAACCCTGGCGAAGAAGGGCCTGCCGGCGCCGAAATGCTGGGCCGATCTGGCCAAGCCGGAATATAAGGGCGAAATCCAGGTCGCCAATCCCCATGCCTCGGGCACGGCCTATACCTTCATCGCCACGCTGGTGCAGTTGTGGGGCGAGGATAAGGCGTTCACCTTCCTCAAGCAGATGAACGAGAACGTCAACCAGTACACCAAGTCGGGCGCGGCCCCGGCGCAGGCGACCGGCCGGGGCGAAACCCTGATCGGCATTGCCTTCCTGCACGATGTCATCACCCCGTCGATCACTGCCAAGCTGCCGATCCAGTCGGTCGCCCCGTGCGAAGGCACCGGCTATGAAATCGGCTCCATGAGCATCATCGAAGGTGCGCGCAACCTGGACAGCGCCAAGAAATGGTACGATTGGGCACTGTCCAAGGAAGCGCAGGAACTGGGCGCGAAGGCGAACAGCTATCAATATCCATCCAACAAGATGGCCGCAGTTCCCGAACAGGCCCCCAAGGCTGATGGCGTGACCCTGATCGATTATAACTTCGCCAAATACGGTTCGGCAGCGGAACGCACCCGCCTGCTGGCGAAGTGGGATACGGAACTGAAGGTGAAGCCGTAAGGCTTCACCCCTTCCGATCGCTCCAACACAGTCAATCCTCATCATCGGGTCTTATTACTGGGGAGGGGTGCCGTGCCCTCACTACCCTCGCGTTCCCTGTTGCTGCTGTTCCTTGCCGGGGCGGTGGGTCTTGGCATTCTGCCCTGGTATGCCATCGAAGATGGCGCCTGGGCGTTCCGGTGGGTGGGCGATTATCCCGATGCGGCAACCGGCCCGCTGCTGTGGCAGGTGACTGCCGGGGGGCGCTGGTGGCTGTGGCCGCTGGCGCTGACCCTGGCGGCCGGGCTTCCCGCCCTGCGTCTGCCAAAGAATGACCGGCGTTCCGCCATCCTGCTGACCGCCGTTGGCATCGCCGGGCTGGTTTTCCTGTTTCTGCAAGGCTTTCTGATCGGCCCGCGCGGCTGGCTGTTCGTCAGCCTGACCGAGGCATTCGGCCGCTTCCCCGGCCGCCAGTTCGGCATGGGCTATGGTGCGCTGGTGCTGGGCACCGTGTTCCTGCTGCTGCTGACCACCGGGATCGCCCGATTCGGCGCCATGCGGGGCGATGCCTTCGTCACCGGGTCGATCGGGATCGTCATCGGCTCCATCCTGCTGTTCGTGTTCTTCCCGGTTTTCAAGATCCTGGGCGGCGCGGCGGTGGACAAGGCGGGCGACCCGTCGCTGCTGGCGCTTGCGGAACGGCTGACCTCCCCTGCGATCTGGAGCCTGTCCTGCCTGGATGGCGGGCGCTATTGCGGCGTGCTGTGGACCAGCTTCCTTTTGGCCGCCGCCTGCGGCTTGGCCACCACTCTGCTTGGCCTTGCCTTTGCCTTGCTGGATCAGCGCACCGGCTTCCGCGCCAAGGGGATGCTGAAGCTGCTGGCGATTCTGCCGGTCATCACCCCGCCGTTCGTCATCGGCCTTGGGATCATCCTGCTGTTCGGACGCAACGGGGCCTTCACCCTGTTGCTCTATGAATGGTTCGGGATTGAACCGACGCGCTGGATCTACGGGTTCTGGGGGCTTTTGCTGGTGCAGACCCTGGCCTTCACCCCGATTGCCTATCTGGTTCTGGTCGGCGTGGTGCAGGGCATCAGCCCGTCGATGGAAGAAGCGGCGCAAACCCTGCGCGCCAGCCGCTGGCGTACCTTCCGCACCGTGACATGGCCGCTGTTGCGGCCCGGCCTTGCCAATGCCTTCCTGATCGGCTTCATCGAAAGCCTGGCCGATTTCGGCAACCCGCTGGTGCTGGGCGGCAATTACGAGGTGCTGTCCACCCAGATCTTCTATGCCATCGTCGGGGCGCAGGCCGATCCGGGCCGGGCCTCTGGCCTGTCGCTGGTGCTGCTGGCCCTGTGCCTGGGCGCGTTCTATCTGCAACGGCGCTGGTTGGGGAAAAAGTCCTATACCACCCTCAGCGGCAAGGGTGATTCCGGGCTGCATGCCGAATTGCCGAAGCGCGTGCGCTGGGCGGTGTTCGGCACCACCATCCCCTGGATGGCCTTCACGCTGGGCCTCTATATCCTGATTCTGTATGGCGGGTTCGTCGAAAGTTTTGGCCGCAACAACAGCTTCTCCCTGGTTCACTATGCCACCGCCTTCGGGGTGGAATGGACCGCCTCCGGCCTGCAATGGACCGGGCGGGCCTGGCCGTCCTTCTTCACCACGGTGGAACTGTCGGCGGTGGCCGCGCCGCTGACGGCGATCATCGGCCTGCTGACCGCCTATCTGCTCAACCGCCAGCGCTTTGCCGGGCAGGGCAGCTTCGAATTCGTCACCATGCTCAGCTTCGCTGTGCCCGGCACGGTGATCGGCGTCGCCTATATCCTGGCCTTCAATCTGCCGCCGATCGAATTGACCGGCACCGGCGCGATTCTGGTGCTGTGCTTCGTGTTCCGCAATATGCCGGTCAGCATCCGCGCCGGCATCGCCACCATGAGCCAGATCGACAAATCGCTGGACGAATCCTCGCTCACCCTGCGCCACGGCAGTTTCGCCACCTTGCGCCGGGTGATCCTGCCCCTGCTGCGCCCGGCCATCGTCGCCTCGCTGGTCTACAGCTTCGTCCGGGCGATCACGTCGGTCAGCGCGGTGATCTTCCTGGTCAGCGCGCAGTACAACCTTGCCACCGCCTATATCGTCGGCCGGGTGGAGGTGAGCGATTTCGGCGTCGCCATCGCCTATAGCTCGGTGCTGATCGTCTTTATGCTGGCGGGCATTGCGCTGATCCAGTGGACAGTGGGCGAGCGGCGTCTGGGCCGCCGGTCCGCCCAATCGCCCAGCGCCAAGCAGTCCCCCGACCGTCCCCTTCCCGCAGGAGCCGCCTCATGAGTTTTGCTATCCGGTCCGCCGATGTCGTGTTTCAGGATGTCAGCCGCCACTACGGCATGGTGGCGGCGGTGGATAAGATTTCCTTCACCATCAAGGCCGGAACGCTGGTGACGCTGCTGGGCCCGTCCGGGTGCGGCAAGACGACGACGCTGCGCATGGTTGCCGGGCTGGAAATGCCGACCAGCGGCCGCATCCTGATCGGGGAAACCGATGTCACCACCCTGCCGCCATCGGACCGCGATGTCAGCATGGTGTTCCAGTCCTATGCCCTGTTTCCCCATATGACCGTGGCCGAAAACGTAGCCTATGGCCTGGTTCCGGCGGGGTACAGCAAGCAGGAATTGCAGGACCGGGTGCGCGAAGGGCTGAAGCTGGTCGGGCTGGAGGGGTATGAGGGGCGCCTGCCGTCCGAACTGTCGGGCGGGCAGCAGCAGCGCGTTGCCTGCGCCCGCGCGCTGGTGCTGGAGCCGCGCGTGCTGCTGTTCGACGAGCCGCTGTCCAATCTGGATGCCAAGCTGCGCCGCCGGATGCGCGAGGATATCCGCGAGTTACAGCAGAAACTGGGCCTGACCTCGGTCTATGTCACCCATGACCAGGAGGAGGCGCTGGCGGTGTCCGACACCATCATCGTCATGGACAAGGCCCGGATCGCCCAGTCCGGCAGCCCGGAAGACCTGTACGAGCGGCCGGAAAGTGCCTTTGTCGCCGATTTTATCGGCGGGGCCAATCTGGTGCCGTGTCTGGTGACTGGAGGCCAAGCGGGGGATGGCATGGCCGCCGTCACCGCCGGGCCGCTGGCGCTGCGTCTGCCAGCGCGTGGGCATGGCGGTGGCGAGGCGCTGTTGATGATCCGCACCAATGCCGGGGTGCTGGAGCCGTCGGCATCGCCCGGCCAGTCGCTGCCGGTGACAGTGCGCAAGGCCACTTACCTCGGCTCTCACTGGGAATATACCCTGACGTCGGAGCTGGGCGATCTGTTCGTCACCCAGGGGATCGAGCAGGTCTATCGGGTCGGTTCAACCGCGCATCTGCGGTTGACCGGCCACGGCCTTGCCATCATTCCGCAGCGGTAGAGGGGGATAGGAGCGCGCTTTCCGCCTGCTCTTGCGACACAAAGGCGGCGGCGGCGCGCACCAGTTCCGGCGAGGCCCGGTCCGGGCGGTGGGCGTTTTCGCTCAAATGCCGCCGCCAGGCGCGCGCGCCGGGCAGGCCGTGGAACAGGCCCAGCATGTGCCGGGTGATGGCATTCAGCGGCGTCCCCTGGGACAGGCGATCCTCGATATAGGGCAGCATGGCGTCGACCACCTGATGCGGGGTCGGCGGCGGCGCGGCGCTGTCGCCGAAGCAAAGGCGGTCCGCCCCGGCCAGCAGATAGGGCGTCTCATACACCGCGCGGCCGATCATCACCCCGTCCAACCGGATGCCGGTTCCCAGCGGATCGCTCATCTGCTCCACTGCGGCCTTCAGGCTGCGCACCCCGCCATTGAGGGCGATATCCAGATCCGGGCGTTCCTGCTTCAGCCGGTGCACCAGTTCATAGCGCAGCGGGGGAATGTCGCGGTTTTCCTTGGGGCTGAGGCCCTTCAGCCACGCCTTGCGGGCATGGACGACAAAGCGGCGGCATCCGGCAGCGGCAACCGTTTCGACGAAACGCAGCAGGGTTGGCCATTCCTCCATCTCGTCAATCGCCAACCGGCATTTGACCGTCACGGGAATGGCAACCGCCGCCTGCATGGCGCCGATGCAGTCCGCCACGCGCTCCGGCTCAGCGCGAGTTCTCCGACCGGCACCGCCACCGACATTCCGGAGGGTGGGACGCTGTGCCTGGTGGGCGGCGGGCTCGGCAACGCCGTGCTGTTCTCGATCGGGCAGGCGGCGCGTGCCAAGGGCGGGCGCGTCCTCTATTTCGCCGGCTACAAGCGGCTGGTGGACCGTTACAAGGTCGAACAGATCGAGGCCGCCGCCGATGTGGTGGTGGAGGCGGCGGGAGAGGGAACGGATACGATCCGC
>CAYRWZ010000092.1:0-9461 GCA_964428065.1 uncultured Comamonadaceae bacterium
CTCCACCACCATCTGGGTGGCGATGCCCGCGTGGTCGGTGCCCGGCTGCCACAGCGCATCGCGTCCGGTGGCCCGGTGATAGCGGATCAGCACATCCTGGAGCGTGAAGGTCAGCGCGTGGCCCATATGCAGGCTGCCGGTCACATTGGGCGGCGGCATCATGATGGTATAGGGCTGCTGGTTGGAGCCGACCTGCGCCGCAAAATCGCCGCTGGCCTCCCATTCGGCATAACGACGCGCTTCGACTTCGGCGGGGGTAAAGGTTTTTTCCAGCATATCGCCCTCGGACACAGACCCTTGATCCAGCTTGGACCCTTTAACAGAAAGCAGCGGCGGCGAACCGTTCGGTTCGCCGCTGCCACATCACGCAGTTACTTCCGGGAAGAAGGTTTAGCGGCGACGGCCAGCCGCGGCAAGGCGTTGGATTTCCTCGCGTACCATATCTTCAACCATCGGCGGCAGGTTGACATCCAGCCATTCGCGCAACACGGGCTGTAATGCCTCCCGCACCAGCTCGTCCAGGGTTGGGTTGGCCGAACCCAGCCGCGGCCCAGCCACGGGTGCGGCGGCGCGCGGCGGCGGCTCGTCAACGCGGCGCGCCACTTCGGTCAACTGGGCAAAGGCTTCCGTCGCAACCGAAGCCGAAGCGCGGGACATCAGCCCCTCGGTAAAATCATTGCCCATTGCGCCCCCGTCATCGGCGAAATCGTCGCCGTCATCCTCATCAAATGACAAATCCAGCCCGGCCTTCGAGGCCGCCGGTGCGGCAGTCGGAGTAGCCGTCGGTGCGGCAGCCTGGGCGCGGGCCGTCGGGCGCGGTGCCGGCGGTTCGTCGAAATCGAAATCGGTAAAGTTGGCCTTCGGCGGCGTCACCCGGCCCGACTCCGGATCTGCCCGGGTGGTCAGGTTCAGTACATCGTCGCCGTCATCCTCCATCAGGGATTTCGGCGCGGCAACGGTGGCCGCCGCCGGGGTGGACGCTGGACGTGGGGCGACCTGCGGTGCGGCCGCCCGCTGGACGGGGGCTGGCGGCACATCCCCAGCCTTCGGAGCCTCCGCATCCTCGGAAATGATGCGGCGGATGGAGGCCAGGATTTCCTCCATAGACGGTTCTTGCTGGGAATTGGCGTCGCTCATCCGGTTCCTCTTAACGCCGAAACACTTTAGGTCCTGACATTAAGCTAAAACTTCCGCATTTGCCAATCACATGAATGATCGAAAACCTATTCTCCCTGGATACCAGTGCCGAGCCACCGGTTTTCCACATCCCGGAAGTTGCTTTCAAAGTCATAGATCTCAACTGGCAGGGTAAGGCGCTGGGCGGTCAGGCGGCCGGTGGACAGCAGCAGGGTGAAGGCTGCCACCACCTCATCCCGCTGGGAGCGCACCAGCGAGACGCGGGCGTTGAGCAGTTCCTGTTCGGCGTTCAGAACGTCCAGCACCGTGCGCGAGCCGACGGTCGCTTCCTGCCGCACGCCGTCCAGGGCGATTTCCGCCGCCCGGATCTGCGAGGTCAGCGAGGTGATGCGCGCCCGCGCCGATTGCAGGTTCTGGAATGCCTGGGTCGCTTGCTCGATTGCGTTACGGCGGGTGGTTTCGATGTCGATCCGGCGCTGATTGGCCTGCTGCTTGGCCGCACGGACGCGCGAATAGACCGCGCCGGCTTCATAGATCGGCACCTGCACCTGCGCCAGGATCTGGGCATTGTTTTGCGGGCGGCTGTTGGCCGAGGTTTCTTCCTGATAGGCAATGCTGCCCACCAGCGAGACCGTCGGCAGCAATTCGCCCCGCACTTCATCGACCGAATTGCGCGACGCCCCTTCGTCGAAGCGGGCGGCCACGACGGACGGATTGAATTCTGCGGCGGCCGACTGCGCTTCGTCCAAGGTTTTGGGCAGCAGCGCTTCCGGGATCGACGGGCGCTGCGGGCTGTTGATGGAGAAGCCGGTCAGCTTTTCGAAATTGGCGAGGGAGCTTTGCAGCTGCCCTTCTGCGGCGATCCGGTCGGCCACAACGCCGGCCAGCCGGGCTTCGGCCTGGCTGACGTCGGTCCGGGTCACTTCGCCGACGCGGAACCGGTCCTGGGTCGCTTCCAGCTGGGTTTGCAGAACCTGCTGGTTGCTGGAATTCAGGTCCACAGTGGCCCGGTCGCGGATCACGTTCAGATAGGCGGAGGCGGTGTTCAGCAGCACTTCCTGCTCCACCGCGAACAGGCGCGCCCGTTCGGCCTGGATTTCCTGCTTGGCCCGCTCTGTCCCGGCGACGGTCCGACCGCCGCGATAGAGCGGCTGGTTGATCTGTACGTTGGCCTGGCGGGGCGACAGTTCAAACGGCGCCTGGGGCGAGCCGTCGATATCCAGCCGCGACCGGCCTGCACTGGCGCTGGCGGTCACAGTCGGGCGCCACCCGGCCCGCGCCTGCGGCAGGCGCTCGTCAGTCGCCCGCAGTCGCGCGCGCTGGGACAGAAGCTGCGGATTGGTCTGGTAGGCCTTCGACAGCGCTTCTTCCAGGGTCTGCGCCGAGACCGGTGCGGCAGTCGATAACAGCGCGGACAGCGAAACCGCCGCGACCAGCGGCAAACCAAGGCGACGAAGCATCGTCCAGTTCCTCACAAAAACTATGGATGGTGCAGGCCCGGACCGGACCGCGCAATCGGTGCCCTTATCATGTAGCGCAACTTTTCAGATTGCGCCACCTCTCCGCAGGAAATTCTGTATTTTAGAATACAAATTTCGGGCGGGCGGCGAATTCCGGCAACACCGGGCAGGCGGCGTCGAACAGCACGCGGTTGGAGACCACCCCGCCATCGCGAACGAACAGCGTGGCCTTGCCGATCACGCCGGCGGTATCGTAAACCACGGCCAGCATGCGGCCATCTTCGACCAGGGCGGCGCCATAGGCATCCAGCCCATCGGCAACCGCACCGGCGAACAGGATAACGTCGAACGGGCCGGCAACCGGCTGGGCCAGATCGGCGGTAACCGACAGGGTGAAGCCATAGGCGGCAGCGGCCGTCCGCGCCTGCGGGGTCGTCGGGCCTTCCACATCCTGCGCCGTGACGACGGCGCCGATCTTCGCGGCCAGGGCGGCGATATAACCACTGCCCGCCCCCACCACCAGCACCCGCTCGCCCGCACGCAGCGCCGCCGCCTGCATCAGGCGGGCAATCACCATCGGCTCCATCAGCACGCGGCCGCCGCCCAGCGGCAGATCCTCGTCAATATAGGCGAATCCGGCCTGATCCGGGCGGACGAACGCTTCACGCGGCACGGCGGACAAGGCATCGACAACGCGCTGATCGATCACCTTGTTGGTGCGCACCTGGCATTCGACCATGTTCTTGCGGGCAGCAGCGTAATCCATCACCGTTTCAACCTTTGCATCAGGACGACGGATCGTCCGGGGCCATGTGTCTGTCTCGGCAAGGGTTATACTGTCGGCCCCATGACAGCGCAACATGACAGCGCAACATAAGGTGGGCAACATAGGAGCCGGCCACCCGCCAGGTCGGACATGGATGGCCCTTGTGCGCAAAGCGCTTGACCCGGCGGCATGACGGGGCTACATCCTGCGCATCGTTGCCGAAACGCGACGCCAGAAGTCTCCGGTCGGATGGCAGAGTGGTGATGCAGCGGCCTGCAAAGCCGCGTACACCGGTTCAATTCCGGTTCCGACCTCCACTTCTTCAGGTGCTTGAAAAAAGTGCTTGGCAGGGCAAACGCCTTCGGTTATACGACGCGGGCTTTCGCGCTGAGGCGGGATCGATACGGGTCCGAAAGGATCGGTCGGGTTCGACTTGGCGCTGTTCCCCGGTAGCTCAGTGGTAGAGCAAGCGGCTGTTAACCGCTTGGTCGCTGGTTCGAATCCGGCCCGGGGAGCCATATTTGAAACGGGGCAGATCGTAAGGTCTGCCCCGTTTGCTTTTGACCCCACTTTACGTCTTGGCGCTAATCCCAGAACGGGGGTATCCGCTCCAGCGCTGCCCAGGCCCGGTGTGCCTCGTCCCGGCTTTCCGGCAGATGGTGGGCGATGCTCGCCTCCACCCAGCCGAGGGCATAGGCGGCATCGGCATCCAGGCCTGGCGATTGCCGCCGCAGCTGTTCGGACAGCCCGCCGACCACCAGCGAGTCGTTATAGACGCCCAGATGATCCTGCAGCCCGGTCAACGGCCGCCGATAGGCTTGCGCCCCGTCGAAATCAAACAGATATCCAAAATAATCAATGGTATATCGAAGTTTCTTTATCTCTTTTCTAAGCTCATGAATCGGCTCGTCGCCCGCATCTGCCGGGCTGGCGAAGGCCAGGCGCGCGGCCTGTCGCATCCGCCGCCAACGCCGTTCCAGCTGGCGTTTCGCCAGCTTGCGCAGGGAAAGCTCCGCCCCCGCTGCATCCACATGGCCGTGCAGCGCGTGGCACAGGTGCGCCACGGCGGCGTGGGTTGCAAGGGCCTGCCCGTGCCACAGGGCGTGGTTCATGCGCTGTTCGGCCTGGGCGCGCAGCAGACTGGCCGCCTCCACCAGCTGGCCCTGCCCGGCCTGCAGCGCCGCCCCTTTCAGGAACCGCGGCAGGGTTTCGGCCTGAAACACATCCCAATCGCGCACCTGACCAAGAATGGCGGCCAGATCGCGGCTTTGCCGCCCGGCCTCGGCCGCCAGATCTTCAAGTACGGGGGATCGGCCCAGCACCGGGGCGAACAGGGCCAGCCCGGTCCGCAGGCGGCGCAGCCCGACGCGGGCTTGGTGAACCCCTTCCAGCCGCCCGCCATGATTGATGGCGGCCTGATGGCGCAGCCAGTGCTGGGCGCTGGCCCACAGAAATTCCCACGCCGCCTGCATGGCCGGGGTTTTTCCGGGGGGCATCGGGCGCAGGGGCGATGCGCCGAAAAACAGGGTTGCGAGCGGTTCTGTCTCTGCCACCTGATCCAGCGCCGCCGGATCGTCTTCGATCTGCGGCAGGGGCAACAGGGGACAGCCGAGCGCCAGGATCTGGCCGGTAACCGCCCGACTGTCCGCCGCCCCGTCTTTGCCATGGGGGCCGGTCAGCGGGTGAAGCCGCAGCCGGCGCAGGAACACGGTCTCGCCCTCTGCATCGGCTATCGGTCCGTGATCCGGGCCGGATGCCGGTTGGCAAAGCGCCAGATGTTCGATCGCCAGCAGGGTTGCGCCGACCCGGCGACGCCAGCTGCGCCGCACCACCGATGCGCCCAGCGGATCGGATGTTGTCTCCGCCGCCAGGGGCAGCGCGGCCCGCCACAGGGGGGAATGACGCAGGGCCAGTTCCCCCTCGGGGGTCATGGCGCATAAAAGCATCGTCACCTGATCGACCGCACCCGGCTCCCACGGGGTGGCCGTTTCTGCGGCGCTGGTCACGATATCCGGCAGGATCGGTGTCATGGCGCGACTCCCTTCGGCTTCAGGTTCACCCGTCTGACCTTATGTCTGCGCGGCTAAGACGTGGGCTCGGCATCCTCTGGCCGCAAGTCGCGCGGATGGACCAGCCAGGCCGGATGCCCCTGCCCCCAGCCGATGCGGCGCCAATCATCGTGCGGGAAGTCGATCCGGATGGCGGCGCCGGTTGGGAACTTTTCCGCCAGGCGGGCGCGCAGATCGGCACTGCCATTTTGCCCGGCCAGGCGTTGGGCAAACACATGCAGACCATCATTATGCCCGATGACACAGGCGGTTGCGACCGATGTATCCAACCCGCGCACCACGCGCAGCAGCGTGTCGGCGGAAGCCAGGTACAGTTCTGCCATGGTGCGCAGGCTGGCTGCCTCTGCCGGATCGATATAGGGGCGCATCAGGGTCAGGGTTTCCTGGGTCCGCCGGGCCGAGGACACCAGAATGGCATCGGTCCGATAGCCCCCGAGACACAGATCCTGCGCAATCGCCTGGGCCACCAGAACCGCATCGCTCAGCCCGCGGGCGACCAGGCTGCGCTCATGGTCGGTGGCCGCGCTGCGGGCGGGTTCGGTTTTGGCATGTCGAATCAAATAAAGCCGCTTCATCATATCGTTCCACAGGTGCCAAGGGGTCGCGCGTGAACCGAGAGCCGAAAACTGGATGTCGAAAATGGGCGACCGAACGCTTATGGACCAGAAAGCGCTGCGTCCGTCTATCGCAGCCGCAACTTTTTTTCGCTTTCGGGTTGCCTTGCCGCTTTCGCGTGGTGACTATGGATTGGTTCGCCGGTTTTGATAGGCATCCGGTACGGCTGCAAGAGGGTAAGAGGATGACGCAGAAAAGCGCGCTGGTTTCCACCCAATGGCTCGCCGACCATTTGGACGACGCAAACCTCCGGATTCTCGACGCGACGTATTTCCTGCCCAATCAGCCGCGCAACGCCGATGCGGAATTCCTGGAGCAACATATTCCCGGCGCGGTGCGCTTCGATATCGATGCCATCCGCGACGAGGAATCGTCGCTGCCGCATATGTTGCCCGACCCCGAAAGTTTCGAGGCCGCCGTCAGTGCCCTTGGCATCGGTTCCGACAGTTTCGTCGTTTGCTACGATACGCACGGCCTGATGAGCGCCGCCCGCCCCTGGTGGATGTTCCGCGTGTTCGGGCACGATCAGGTGGCGGTGCTGGATGGCGGCTTGCCGAAATGGCTGAAGGAAGGGCGCCCGGTGGCATCCGGCGAGGCGCAGGGGCGCAGCGGCGGCAAGCCGGCCAAATTTCATGCCCGTTTTCGCCCGGAACTGGTCACCGATCTGGAAGGTGCGGTTGACGCTATGGAGCATCCGGCGATCCAGATCATCGATGCGCGGTCGGCCGGCCGCTTCACCGGGGCCGAACCGGAAATCCGCCCCGGCGTGCGCAGCGGGCATATCCCAGGGGCGCGCAACCTGCCCTATACCGCCCTGCTCGACCCCGCCGCCGCCACCGTGCTGCCGCCGGAAAAGCTGGAACAGACATTCGCCGCCGCCGGAATCGATCTGGGCCGGCCGATTGTGGCCTCGTGCGGGTCCGGGGTGACGGCCTGCGTTCTGGCGTTGGGCCTGTATGAGCTTGGGCGGCCGGATATCGCGGTCTATGACGGATCCTGGACCGAATGGGGGGCCTCCCCCAGCCTGCCGGTCGAAACCGGCCCGGCACGCTGACCCCCCGCCATTCTGGATAATTGGCCCCGATGAGTTCCGAGATTCTGGCAACCCTGCCCCCGGTTGACGCCGATGGCATGATTGAAGTGACGACCACCAGCCTGGAAATGCTGGCCCCGCCATCGGGCCTCCACACCCCGCCTCCGATGCCCAATCCGGGGCTGCCGCTTGCGCTGATGCGCCTGTCCCGCCCGACGCTGGATTATTACCGCTTTCTGTTCGAAGCGGTCGGCAAGCCCTGGCTGTGGACCTCTCGGCGGCTGATGCCGGATCGGGAGCTGGCAGCGATCCTCGGCAACCCGCAGGTGGAAATCACGGTTCTGCATGTCGGCGGGGAACCGGCCGGTTTCTATGAGCTGGAACGGCAGGAGGCTGGAACGGTTGAACTGAAATTCTTCGGCCTGCGGCCGGCCTATATCGGGTTGAAGCTGGGTGGCTGGCTGCTGGATATGGCAATCCGTGCCGCCTGGACTAATGGCGGCAATGAGGCGGGCGACACCCGGCGGCTATGGGTTCACACCTGCACGCTGGACCATCCCCGGGCGCTGGCGACCTATCAGCGGGCGGGGTTTCAGGTCTTTCAGCAGGAAACCGGGCGCGAACCCGACCCCCGGCCCGTCTGGGGCCTGGCCTAACCCGCATCGGCCCGTACAAAGGTGAACCAGCGCAGCCACCGCCCGTCGATGGTCAGCAACCCCAGTGCGATCAGCGCGAATCCGGCAAAATGGCCGTGCGTCAGCTGTTCCCCCAGCACAAACGTGCCCAGCACGATCGCCGTCGGCGGAATCAGCAGCGTTACCAGCATGGCGTTGACAGCGCCCGCAGCCGCCAGCAACCGGAAGAACAGCAGATAGCCCAGCGCGGTCGAGAAAACCGCAAGGCCAATCAGGGCGGCGATAACCTCTCCGCCCGGCAGTGGTGCCGCCGACAGCTTGGTCCAGGGCCGATCCAGCCACAGGGCTACCGGCAAGACGAGCACGGTCGAACAGGCCAGCTGGCCGAATGCCGTGCCGACCGGCGGCAGCCCCATCCGCTTGAACCGGCGTCCATAGACCCCGGCAAAGCCATAGGACAGCGCCGCCGCCAGACAGGACAGTATCGGCAATAGCCCGATGGGTCCGCCCGAAGCAACGCCAACCAACCGGTCGGACATCAGTGTCACTACACCGGCCACGCCCAGCAGGATGCCGGCGCCCTTCGGCCAGGTCAGGCGTTCATCGTCTGTCAGCATATGTGCAATCAGAAGCGTGAAAATCGGCGTGGTGGCGTTCAGAATGGCGGCCAGCCCGCTGGGAATTCTGCCCTGCGCCCAGACGATTCCCAGAAACGGGACGACATTGTTCAGCACCGCCATGCCCATCAGCGCCCGCCATGGCAACCGACGCAGCGGAAACGCCATCGCCGCCAGGGGCAAGAGGCACAGCGCGGCCAGCGCAACCCTGATCAGAACAATAGTCACCGGCGGCACATGCGGGGCGGCCAGGCCGACAAAAAAGAACGATCCGCCCCACAGGATGGACAAAACCAGCAACACGCCCCATGCCGTATGCGTCATCGATACCCTCCACGAACAGGATTAAGGGAGGATTGTCGATAGAGCGGAACCGGGCATTCCGGTTCTTGCGCAAATGTAAGGAACGACGAAATCGCCGGCACGATTACGCCAACGACCGGGACCAGGCCGATTGAAAGCCTAGTTCTGCGCTGGCTGCGACTGCGGGCGGACCTTTGCGGTATAGACGACGCAGTTGCTGGTCCGGTCCCGATGGAACCAATAGTCCGTATCGGCCCGCGCCGCGCCGGTCGGGTCAAACAGGTTCAGCCCTTCGCCCTTGGCACCGCCGATCAGGGCAGAGCCGGTTGGCCCGCGAAACTGGGCGACATATTTCAGCGGCACGCGCTGATTGAACTGCCCCATGGAACACAAGCGGCTGAGGCGCTTGTCGATATCACCGACCTGCCAGTTGGGCAGCTGTGTAATGATCAGTTTGTGAACCGGACGTTCGGGCAAACGGTCAACTGCCTGGCCGAATGCCGGCGCAGACGCTGCCAGGCCGCCGCAGGCAACCAGCGCCGCCATCAGCCGAACACCTCTGGATTGAGGCTGCTTCACCATAAAAATCATGCCCCTGGACCGAAACCTTCATGCAAACCCTAGCATGAAAGTACCGCCCTGAGGATATGAAAAAGCCGTTGGGCACTTCAGGGCCAGGAAATGAAGGGCCAGGAAATGGAGGGCCAGGAAATGGAGGGCCAAGAAATGAAGGGGTGGGAAATCAGGGACTGAATGGGGAATGTGGGGAAGATGGTCGGAGCGACAGGATTCGAACCTGCGACCCCCAGACCCCCAGTCTGATGCG
>CAYRWZ010000093.1:0-549 GCA_964428065.1 uncultured Comamonadaceae bacterium
CTCGCCCCCGGCGCTGGCGCGGAGGCCATGGAAGGCGCGCGCCCCGGCCTGTCCGTCGAGGCGCAGGGTGGCTTCGAGCGAATGGTATTCCTCGGGGCTGAAATAGCCGGGCTGGTTGATCAGCGCGAAGGTGGTGCCGGTGTAGCGCAGCCCGACATGAAGCCGCGGCGACAGTGCCACGCGCTGCTCGGCCTCGGCTTGCCACCAGTGCTGGCGGTTGCCGTCGGAATAGTCGGCATAGGCTGCGCGCAGCGTCAGGCGGGTGCGTTCGGTCGGGAGGAAGTCGGCCGAGAGCTTGACCTGATCCACCACCAGCCGGTTGCGCAGCGTCGGCTCGCTGTCGAAGGTGAAGCGCTGCACGCCCGCGTCGATCCGCCAGCGGTCGGCAGGAAACAGCGTGACGTAGGCGTCATAGGTGAGGAAATCGCTCGTTCCGCCGGGGCCGGGGGAATCGATGCTGTCGACCCCGATGGTGGCGTTGAGATCGAGCGCATCGCTCGCCCGCCAGCCGCCGCTGTACCTCTAGGCTGGCCAGGGCGCGGCCCAGTG
>CAYRWZ010000093.1:635-6377 GCA_964428065.1 uncultured Comamonadaceae bacterium
AGGTTGAACTGTTCGATATCGAGCCCGTCGGACTGGTCGAAGCGGCGGGCATCGATGCGCATTTCGTGACGCTGGTCGCGCTCCAGCCGCTCCAGCAGCCAGCGCGCGCGGGAGTCCTCCGGCGCGGCGGCCAGCCGCTCGCGCAAGGTCGCCGCGGCGCGATCGGGCCGGCCCAGCCATTGCTGCGCCTCGGCAGTGATGGTGACGGCTTCCACCGGGTCCGCGGGCCTGGCCGGCGGTTGGCCGCGGGGCGCCAGCGCGGCGCTGCGCAGCACAGCGTCCAGATAGCCACGGTTGGTCAGGCTCAAACGGCTCAACGGATCGTCGGCCAGGGCATCGGCCCCGGCCTGCACCACCACCACCTCGGGCGCAAAGGCGCTGGCGGCGGGGATTACCACCCGGTCGATCAGCAGCGCCAGCTCCGCATCGCAGAACCCTTCGGCCACCGGCAGGTTGAGGGCGGTGCCGCCGCCATCGTCCAGCGCCTTGCCGGTGAAGGGCCACCGGTCGCGCTCGTGAATCGAAATCAGCCGCACGCGCGGCTCCCCCGCCAATGCGGCCTCTACCCCGTCGCCGTGATGGGCGTCCAGATCCACATAGAGAACCCGCCGGAAGCCATTGTCCAGCAAGCGCAAAATCCCCAGAACCGGATCGTTGAAATAGCAGAAGCCGCTGGCCCGGTCGGCCCGGCCATGGTGGGTGCCGCCCGCCGGGCTGTGGACCAGCCGCGCGCCCTGGGCCAGCAGATCGGCCGCCAGGATACTGGCCCCGGCGGCGGTGGCCGGGCGGCGATACATTTCGGGGAAAATCGGGTTGCCGCCGGTGCCGATCTCATGGCGCGTGCGGGTTTCGGGATCGACGGCCTGCACCCGTTCCGCCGCCGCCACCGCCGCGATGTAATCGGGGTGGTGGAAGCGGGCCAGCTGATCCGGCGTTGCCATCGGGCTGTCGATATATTGATCTTCCGCGAGCCAGCCAAGCGCGCGGATCAGGTCCAACGTGGAACTGACCCGCGGGATCGCCAGCGGATGCTTGGAGCCATAGGAAGAGCCGCGATAAATCTCTCCCCCGATCAGGATCGGCCGGTTCGGATCGACTATCAATGCCCCATCATCCGCCGAGTATCGGCCCCTGGCTACACGAAGAACAGCAGTGTGATGAGCACGAAAATGGGCACCAGAATCGCCGCCGACCAGGCCATATAGCCGAAAAAGCTGGGCATCGGCACGCCGCGATCCTCAACCACCGCCTTGACCATGAAGTTGGGCGCATTGCCGATATAGGTGTTGGCGCCCATGAACACGGCCCCGGCGGAAATCGCGGTCAGGGTGGTTGCCAGCGGCCCCATCAGGGTGGCGGCATCCCCGCTGGCCAGGTTGTAGAACACCAGGAAGGTGGGCGCATTGTCCAGGAAGCTGGACAGCATGCCGGTCAGCCAGAAATAGCGCGCATTGTCCGGCACCCCGCCCGGATTGGCAAAGGCGACCAGCGCGCCCAGCGCCCCCGATTCCCCGGCCCGCAAAATGGCGATGGCGGGAATGATGGTCAGGAAAATGCCGATGAACAGCTTCGCCACTTCGGCAATCGGCCCCCAGGTGAAATCATTGCCGCGCCGGGCATCGACATGGGTCAGCCTCAGCGAGGCCAGGGTGATGCCCACCAGCAGCACATCGCGGACGATATTCTGCAATTCGACCGTCACGTGATAGACGGTGAAGCTGATCCCCGGCTTCCACACCCCCGACATCAGCACCGCGCCGACAATCCCGGCCAGCAGCACCAGATTGACCAGGCCCTCGACCGCGATGCTTTCCTTGACATCGGGCTTGACGCGCACCGCCGCATCCTCCCGCCGGTAGGCCCAGCTATCGATGGCATAAAACAGCGCCAGCAGCAGGATCACCGCGACCGCCATCGGCAGCACCAGATGCTCGGTGAACCAGAAGAACTCCACCCCCTTCAAAAAGCCCAGGAACAGGGGCGGATCGCCCAGCGGCGTCAGCGAGCCACCGATGTTGGCGACCAGAAAGATAAAGAAAACAAAGATATGCGTCTTGTTCTTACGCTGTTCGTTGGCGCGCAGCATCGGCCGGATCAGCAGCATCGCCGCCCCGGTCGTGCCCATAAAGCCGGCGATCAGCGTGCCGAAGGCCAGCAACACAGTATTGGTCTGCGGCGTGCCGACCAGGGTGCCTTTCAGCCGCACACCGCCCGCCACCGTGAACAGGGCCAGCAGCAGGATGATGAAGGGGATATATTCCAGCAGCAGGGTGTGCAGCGCTTCATAAGCGGCAACGCCGGGGCCGAAGGTCAGCGTGGCGGGGATCAGGAAAGCCAGCGCCCAGCCGGCGGAAATCTTGCCGAAATGATGATGCCACAGGCGCGGCGCGGCCAGCGGCAGGATGGCGATCGACAGCAGAATGCCGGCAAACGGCATCGCCCAGAAAATCGACAGATCCGCCCCGCTGATCGCCGGCGCACCCGCGCCTGCCGCCTGCGCCGCACCTGCGGCCGCCAATCCGGTCAGCGCCGCAACGACCAGCACCCTAAGCCCTCGGCAAAGTCCACGCATTCCACCCCCCGATTGGAACAGTCTTGTTGGAAGACCCTTTTGGGCACGACTATGGCGGCGACGCGCCTCAACCGCAACGCTATCCTTGCCCTTGCCGCCCAGGGGGCTGCGGACTAGGCTGACCGGAGACGGACGTTTTTACAGGATTGGACCAACCATGGATTTGACCGGCGATGTTGTGATTCCCGCCCCGCGCGCCACCGTTTGGGCCGCATTGAACGACCCCGCGATTTTGGGCAAGGCCATCCCCGGCTGCGATACGATTGAAAAACTGTCGGATACTGAATTTGCCGCACGGGTGACCGCGAAGATTGGCCCGGTCAAGGCCAGCTTTTCCGGCCAGGTGACGCTGTCGGAGATCGACCCGCCGAACGGCTATCGCATCACCGGCGAGGGCAAGGGCGGCGCGGCCGGCTTCGCCAAGGGTGGCGCGGTGGTGAAGCTGGAGGATGTGCCGGAGGGCACGCGCCTCAGCTATACCGTCGATGCCCAGGTGGGCGGCAAGCTGGCGCAGATCGGCTCCCGCCTGATCGAAGGCGCGGCGAAAAGCCTGTCCGCCGAGTTTTTCGAGCGGTTTTCCGCCGCCGTCACCTGGGGCGAAAGCGTCACCGCCGCCCCGTCGGGGGAAGAGCGCGACGGCGCCGACCGGGACGCAGCCGACCGGGAAGCAGAAGGCGAAACCGCGCCGCCGGCCGAACTCGCCTCCGCCGCAACTGCGGACGAAGCCAAGGCAATGGACGAGGCGGCCGACGCCGTTGCGGCAGAAAGTCGCGGACTGCCGCCCTGGATCTGGATCGGCGGGCTGATCGCCATCATCGCCGGGCTGCTGGCCATCGTTGCCTGACCATTTTGGGGCCGCTTCCACACGCGCCGAGAATGCCTTGATTTGGACCGATATCGGATCAAAAGTAAGTCGAAGCGAATTCAGATTTCTTCGCTGAATACGTGAATAATCAACACGCTGGCATCGGTGCCGCCATTCCGGCTGCACCCGGAAAAACCGCCAGCAGCCGAGGGAGGTAAGGGCGAATGACATCGACCATCACGCTGACCGTGAATGGGCGTTCGGTGACGGCATCGGTTGAGCCGCGGACCCTGCTGGTGCAGCTTCTGCGAGAGCATCTGGGCATGACCGGCACCCATGTCGGCTGCGACACCAGCCAGTGCGGGGCCTGCGTCGTCCATGTCAATGGCGAGGCGGTGAAAAGCTGCACCATGCTGGCGGTCCAGGCCGAAGGCATGCAGGTGACCACCATCGAAGGGCTGGCCAAGGGCGGCGCGCTGCACCCGGTGCAGGAAGCCTTCCGCGAACATCATGGCCTGCAATGCGGCTTCTGCACCCCCGGCATGGTGATGAGCGCCGTCGATCTGCTGAAGCGCAACCCCAACCCGACCGAGCAGGAGGTCCGCGAGGGCCTGGAAGGCAATATCTGCCGCTGCACCGGGTATCAGAACATCGTCAAGGCCGTGCTGCACGCCGCAAAGGCGATGCAGGGGAAAGCGTTGGAAGGGGCTGCGCAATGAACCAGATTTCACCGATCGGCGCCTCCATCAAGCGGCGCGAGGACCAGCGGTTCCTGACCGGCAAGGGCCGCTATACCGACGATATCAACCTGCCCAACCAGACCTATGCCTATATCCTGCGGTCGCCCCATGCCCATGCGGAGATCCGCAAGATCGACACCCGCGCCGCCGCCGCCGCGCCGGGCGTGGTGGCCGTGTTCACCGGGGCGGATATGGTGGTGGGCAGCCTGCCCTGCGGCTGGCAGATCCACAGCAAGGACGGCAGCCCGATGAAGGAACCCGGCCACCCGCCGCTGGTGCGCGACCGCGTGCGCCATGTCGGCGATCAGGTGGCGGTGGTGATTGCCGAAACCTATCAGCAGGCCAAGGATGCGGCAGAGCTAATCGAGGTCGATTACAAGGAACTGCCCGCCGTGGTGCATACCGGCGATGCGCTGAAATCTGGCGCGCCGCAGGTGTGGGACGAAGCGCCGGGCAACCTGTGCTATGACTGGCATATTGGCGACAAGGCCGCGACCGACGCCGCCTTCGCCCAGGCCAAATGGGTGGCGAAGATCGATCTGGTCAATAACCGCCTGATCCCGAACGCCATGGAACCGCGCGCGGCGATCGGCGACTATAACCCCGCCACCGGGGAGCATACGCTCTACACCACCAGCCAGAACCCCCATGTGATCCGGCTGCTGATGGGCGCCTTCGTGCTGCAAATCCCGGAACATAAATTGCGCGTGGTGGCGCCCGATGTCGGCGGCGGCTTCGGCTCCAAGATCTATCATTATGCCGAGGAAGCCATCGTCACCTGGGCGGCGGCCAAGATCGAACGGCCGATCAAATGGGTGGCCGAACGGTCAGAAAGTTTCATGTCCGACGCCCATGGCCGCGACCATATCAGCCATGCCGAACTGGCGATCGATGCCGCAGGCAAGTTCCTGGGGCTGAAGGTGCACACCATCGCCAATATGGGGGCGTACCTGTCCACCTTCGCCCCGGCGGTGCCAACCTATCTCTATGCCACCCTGCTGGCGGGGGTCTATACCACCCCGGCGATCTATGCCGAAGTGAAGGCGGTATTCACCAACACCGTGCCGGTCGATGCCTATCGCGGGGCGGGACGGCCGGAAGCGACCTTCCTGCTGGAACGGCTGGTGGATATCGCCGCCGGTGTGACCGGGATCGACCGGGTGGAGCTGCGCAAGCGCAATTTCATCCCCGCCGACGCCTATCCCTATCAAACCCCGGTCGCGCTGCAATATGACAGCGGCGATATTGGTAGTTGCCTACGCGAAGCCGAAAAGCTGGGCGATACCGCCGGTTTCGCCGCCCGCAAGGCAGAAAGCGCCAAGCGCGGTAAGCTGCGCGGGATTGGCTATTCCACCTATCTGGAAGCCTGCGGCATTGCCCCGTCGGCGGTGGCTGGGGCGCTGGGCGCCCGCGCCGGGCTGTACGAGGCCGGCAAGATCCGCGTCCATCCAACCGGCAGCGTGACTGTCTTCACCGGCGCCCACAGCCACGGCCAGGGGCACGAAACCACCTTTGCCCAATTGGTGGCGGCGCAGCTTGGCATTCCGGTCGAATCGGTGGATATCGTGCATGGCGATACCGACAAGGTGCCGTTCGGCATGGGCACCTATGGCTCGCGCAGTCTG
>CAYRWZ010000093.1:6397-9269 GCA_964428065.1 uncultured Comamonadaceae bacterium
CACCAAGGCGGTCGACAAGATCATCGACAAGGCCAAAAAGATCGCCGCCCATCTGCTGGAAGCGTCGGAAGCGGATATCGAGTTCAAGGACGGCAAATTCACCGTGGTCGGCACCGACCGGTCCAAGGCGTTCGGCGAAATTTCGCTGGCTGCCTATGTGCCGCACAATTATCCGCATGAAACCCTGGAACCCGGCCTGGAAGAAACCGCCTTCTACGATCCGAAGAACTTCACCTTCCCAGGCGGGGCGCATATTTGCGAAGTGGAGATCGACCCGGAAACCGGCGTGGTGCGGGTGGATCGCTTCACGGCGGTGGACGATGTCGGCACCGTGATCAACCCGATGATCGTCGAAGGCCAGGTGCAGGGCGGCGTCGCCCAGGGGATCGGGCAGGCCTTGCTGGAAACCTGCGTCTATGACGATACCGGCCAGTTGGTCAGCGGGTCCTATATGGACTACACCATGCCGCGCGCCGACGATCTGCCGTCGTTCCGCGTCGATACCCACAACACCCAATGCACCACCAACCCGCTGGGCGTGAAGGGCTGCGGCGAGGTTGGGGCCATCGGCTCCCCCCCGGCGGTGATCAATGCCGTGGTCGATGCGCTGAAAGAGTATGGCGTGACCCATATCGACATGCCGGCCACGCCCGAGAAAATCTGGCGCATCATTCAGGCCGCCCGTCCGGCCGCTGCTGCCGAATAAGGAAGGATCGGACCCATGTATGCATTCGACTATTCCCGGCCGACCGCGCTGGCCGATGCCGTGGCCGCCCTGTCCGCCGACAGCGAAGCCCGCCCCCTGGCGGGCGGGCAAACCCTGATCCCGACGCTGAAACAGCGTCTGGCCCAGCCGACCCGGCTGATCGACCTGTCGGGCGTGCCGGAACTGAAAGGCATCCGCCGCGATGGCGATGCGCTGGTGATCGGCGCGATGACCCGCCATGCCGATGTGGCGGCCTCGGCCGAGGTCAAGGCGGTTATCCCCGCCCTGGCCCATCTGGCCGAAGGTATCGGCGACCAGCAGGTGCGCAACCGGGGCACCCTGGGCGGATCGGTCGCCAATAACGATCCGGCGGCGGATTATCCCGCCGCGTGCCTGGGCCTGGGCGCAACCATCAAGACCAACAAGCGGGAAATCGCTGCCGACGATTTCTTCACCGGCATGTTCTCGACCGCGCTGACCGAGGGGGAAGTGATCGTCTCCATCCGCTTCCCCAAGCCGGACAAGGCCGCCTATATCAAGTTCCCCAACCCGGCCTCCCGCTATGCCACGGTCGGCGTGTTCGTTGCCAAAACCGGCGGTGGGGTGCGGGTGGCGGTCACCGGGGCCGGTCAGGACGGCGTGTTCCGCTGCACGCAGATGGAAGCGGCGCTGTCGGCCTCGCTCACCCCGGCGACGGCGGCTTCGGTCAAGCTGTCGGCCGATGGGCTGAACAGCGATATTCACGCCTCGGCCGAATATCGCGCCCATCTGATCACCGTGATGGCCAAGCGCGCGGTTGAGGCGCTGTAGCCTTTCGGCAATCCTGTCGGGGGCCACGGTTCCCGGCAGGATTTTTTTTGAAATCGAGGATGATGACCAAACCCGCTGCTATCCCCCTCCCTGGTTCGGTCGATGAAACACTCGCCCTGCTGGACCGGCAAACCTATGTGGCCGATCGCGGGCTGGCGACCGTGGTGTTCCTGGCCCTGCGCATGGGCCGCCCGCTGCTGCTGGAGGGAGAGGCCGGTGTCGGCAAGACGGAAATCGCCAAGGTGCTGGCGGCCGGCCTGGGGCGGCGCCTGATCCGGCTGCAATGTTTCGACGGGCTGGATATCGCCTCTGCCGCCTATGAATGGAACTATCCGCGCCAGATGATGGAAATCCGCCTGGCGGAGGCCGCGCAGGAGGATAAGGCGAGCCTGGCGCGCGATCTCTATGGCGATGCTTTTCTGATCAAGCGCCCGCTGATGCAGGCCCTGGAACCCGATGCCGCCGGGCCGCCAGTCCTGCTGATCGACGAGCTGGACCGCACCGACGAGCCGTTCGAGGCCTATCTGCTGGAATTGCTGTCGGATTTCCAGATCACCGTGCCGGAAATCGGCACCATCAAAGCCGATGCGCCGCCGATTGTGATCGTGACCTCCAACCGCACGCGCGAAATTCACGATGCGCTGAAACGCCGCTGCCTCTATCACTGGGTCGATTACCCGGATATCGGGCGGGAACTGGCGATCCTGCATCGGAAAGCGCCGGGAACCCCGGCCCGCCTGTCGGCAGAGGTGGTGGCCTTTGTCCACCGGCTGCGCGCGATGGACCTGTTCAAGGCGCCCGGCGTGGCAGAAACCCTGGATTGGGCCAATGCCCTGCTGGAGCTGAATGCGGTGGCGCTGGAACCCGATCTGATCGACAGCACCCTGGGCGTGGTTCTGAAATATCAGGATGATATTGCCCGCCTTCGTGGCTCGGAAGCGCTGCGCCTGCTGAACGATGTGCGCGCCGAATTGGCCCAGAAGCCGCTTGGACGCTGACCCATGGCAGGCGGAATAGCCGAACCGGGCGGCAAGCTGGCCGAAAATATCCTGCACTTCGTCCGGGTCCTGCGCAGCGCCGGGCTGCCGCTTGGCCCGGCCCATGTGCTGGATGCGCTGGCGGCGGTCGAAGCGGTTGGCCCCGCCGACCGGGTTGCCTTTTATTGGGCATTGCACAGCACGCTGGTCCACAAGCATGACCAGACCCCGTTATTCGATCAGGCGTTCCAGATTTTCTGGAAGAACCCCCGGCTGCTGGACCGGATGCTGGGCCTGCTGCTGCCCAGCCTGAAAACCATGGGGGGTGAGGAGCGGCAGGAGATCGCCGCCCGGCTGGCCCCCGCTTTCGCGGGCACCA
>CAYRWZ010000094.1:0-9188 GCA_964428065.1 uncultured Comamonadaceae bacterium
TGCAGCCGGGCGATGCGCTGTTCTTCGTCTGCAACAAGAAGTCGGTGGCCGAGAAATTCGCCGGCGTCGTCCGCAAGAAGCTGGGGGAAGACCTTGATCTGATTGATAAATCAGTCTTCCACTTCTGCTGGATCGTCGATTTCCCGATGTATGAGCTGAACGAGGATACCGGGCAGATCGAATTCAGCCACAACCCGTTCTCCATGCCCCAGGGTGGGCTGGATGCGCTGTTGACCATGAACCCGCTGGATATCAAGGCATATCAATACGATATCGTCTGCAACGGCTATGAATTATCATCCGGCGCGATCCGCAATCACTTGCCGGAAATCATGTACAAGGCGTTCGAGATCGCCGGTTATTCCAAGGATGTGGTCGAAGGCAAGTTCGGCGGGATGCTGAATGCGTTCAAGTTCGGCGCGCCGCCCCATGGCGGGTCGGCCCCCGGCATCGACCGTATCGTCATGCTGCTGGCGGACGAGCCGAATATCCGTGAAGTCGTGTGCTTCCCGATGAACCAGCGTGCGGAAGACCTGCTGATGCAGGCACCGTCTGGTGTCGATCCGGCGCGCCTGAAGGAATTGTCGATCAAGATCGACATTCCGCTGACGAAAAAGTCCTAAGGGGCGGCAAAACTGATGGCCGAACCGATGCTGAACCTCGGGCCGAAAAGCAAGGTCTGGCTGCGGGAGATCGGCATCGAAACGCTGGAGGATCTTCAGGCGATGGGGGCGGTTGAGGCTTACCGTCGCCTGAAGTTCATCTTCCCCAAGCAAGTCTCGCTCACCATGCTGTGGGCGCTGGCCGGGGCCGTGCAAGGCCGCCACTGGAACAGCTTTTCGGCGGCGGAAAAGGCGGCCCTGAAGCGGGATGCGGGGTTACAGCCCTAACCCTTTAGCCAGTCTGTTCATCCGGGCCGGCCCTGATCTTCGTCCTGCCGGTCGATGAACTCCTCTGGCAGGGGTAGGTCGGTCGGCGGGTTTTCCACATGCTTGTCGGGCCGGTGGAAGCTGCCCTTGCCCTTGCGCGGGCGGATCGGTGTCGGCACGCTGACGGCGGTTGGCTGCCCGGGGCCTTGCTTGCCCCGCAGGCGGGCAATCGGATTGCGCGGCTTCATGGTGGCATCCTCCCGGCGGCGTCCTCATGGCTGGTTCGGGCTAGGAGTCTGGATCAAGCTCCCAGATTTTGGTGTGAGTTTTTTCGCGCGGCGGCTGGATGGCCCGGATGCGTTCGATCAGATCGCCGTCCGCGTTGAAACCCCGTTCGATTGCCAGCAGCGTATTGACCTTGTGGTCGGCGGCAATCGCTGCGCTGTCGGCCAGTTCCTCCGCCGCTGCCGCCTGTGCCGTCGCCGGATCGGGCGCGCCGAACCGGTGCAGCAGCAGGGCAGTCAGGGCGGCTTCGGCCTCTGCCCGCTGGTCCATATCAGCTTCCACCACCTGCACCAGGGTAGACCAGCCGCCGCTGATCAGCCCCAGCCAGCCGCTGGCCAGTTGCAGCCGCTGGCGCGTGTCCAGGTCGGTCGCGGGCGACAGGCCGGCGAAGCAGAAACTGCCGGGGCTGGCCCATTCGCCCGGCTCTGCCGCCCGGCCGAACACCTGGGGGTCCGAGGCATCGAGCCGCAGCGTGCGTAACAGTTTCATTGGCGGCCTTTCGGGAAACGTATCGGGGCAGACTTGCTAGAGTGCCTATCCAGCACCCAGATATTGCCGTAATCTTCAGATGTTCTGAACCCGAAGCACATATCGTTGTCTGATTGGTGATCGCTATGCCCCTGTCCGCATCCCCCGCCGCCCGCCCGCTGTCCGGAATGGTTCGGGGGGGGCTTGCCGCTGCCGGCCTGGGCGCCCTGTTGATCGGCGGGTTGGGCACGCTTCCGGCGCGGGCGGCCGGCACTGGCGGCGCGATGCCGGCCGGGGTGGAGATTGCGCCCCATCGCGCGCTGTACACCCTGAAGCTGGACAAGGCACAAAACGGCAGCGGCGTCGTCTCTGCCGAAGGGCAGATGCTGTACGAATGGTCTGATGTCTGCGATGGCTGGGTGGTCGAGCAGCGCTACCGCATGACCATCGGCTATTCGGAGGCCGATGACCTGGAACTCAATATCTCCTTCGTCACCTGGGAGGCGAAGGATGGCAGCCGCTATCGGTTCAGCGTCAAGAAACTGCATGATGGCGAACTGAACGAGGAACTGATGGGCACCGCCACAATGCCCAAATCCGGCGCGGGGGAAGCGGTATTCACCAAGCCGGGCGACAGCCGCTATCCGCTGGCGGCGGGCACCATGTTCCCGTCGAACCACACGCTGGCCATGCTGGAGGCGGCGGCCAAGGGGCAGAAATTCTTTGCCAGCCCGGTGTTCGACGGCGGTGTGGATGAAGGGGCAGCCGATGTGTCGGTTGCCATTGGACGGGAATTCGCTGCCGATGAAGCGGCGACCGACCCGCTGTTGAAGCAGCGCGGTTGGCCGATGCGCCTTGCCTTCTTCCCAGCGTCGGCGGAAGCGGGCAGTGCAACCCCGGATTACGAACTGTCGATGGACGTGCTGGCCAATGGCGTGACCCGCGGCATGGTGCTGGATTATGGCACCTTCGCCGTGCGCGCCAAGCTGGGCGAGATCAAGCCGCTGCCGAAGCCGAGCTGCTGACGCCCCTTAATCTTCGTCCGGTTCCGGTTCCTCCAGGGTGCCGAGGCGACGGCGCGTGCCCAGGCTGCGGCCATGGGCAATGGCGCTGTCGCCCAGCTTGGCGCGCACGGCGTCGATTGCCTGTTCCACCTTGCGGCGTTTTTCCACCTGCGGATTGACCAGATCGGCCGGATCGGCCAGGGCGGCGCGGTCCAGCCGGTCAACCCCGATGCCGATCAGGCGATAGGCGCCCGGCTGCCAATGTTTTTCCAGCAGTTGAACCCCGGTGCGCCAGATCAGGTCTGCCCGTTGCGTCGGGTGGGGCAGGGTGGCCGCGCGGGTGATGCTGGAAAAATCCGCCGCCTTTAGCCGGATCGACACGCACCACGCCGACCGGTCGGCCCGTTTCAGCCGCCGGGCCACGGTTTCCGCCATCGGCCACAATTCCCGCGCCAGGTGGTCCCGGTCGTCGATATCGCGGTCGAAGGTGGTTTCGGCGGAAATGCTTTTGGCCGGCCGGTCGGGCTTGACCGGGCGCGGATCGATGCCGCGGGCGAAGGCATGCAGCCGCTGCCCCAACTGCCCGTAATCCGCCATTAGGCGGCGCAGATCCAGCGGCAGCAGATCGCCGACGGTCCGGATGCCCTGCGCGTCCATCCGCGCCAGGGTGGCCTTGCCGACGCCCCACAGGATCGATACCGGCTGACGGGCCAGGAAGTCCGGCCCATCCTGCGGCCCCAGGACGGCAAAGCCGCGCGGTTTGTCGAGGTCGGAGGCGATTTTCGCCAGCAGCTTGCAATAGCTGAGGCCGATGGAGACCGACAGGCCCAGATCGGTCTCGATCCGCCGGGCAAAGGATGCCAGGGTTTGCGCCGGACAGCCGCCATGCAGCGACTGTGTGCCGGACAGGTCCAGAAACGCCTCGTCGATCGACAGCGGTTCGACCAGCGGGGTCAATTCCAGCATCCGCTGGCGAATCTCCCGCCCGATGCGGGAATATTTCGCCATGTCCGGGCGGATCACCACCGCCTGCGGGCACAGGGCCAGCGCCTTGAACATCGGCATGGCCGACCGCACGCCGTAACTGCGGGCAATATAGCAGGCGGCCGCCACCACCCCCCGTTTGCCGCCGCCGACGATCACCGGGCGATCGGCCAGCGATGGATTGTCGCGCTTTTCGACCGAGGCATAGAAGGCGTCGCAGTCGATATGGGCCAGGGACAGGTGGGTCAGATCCGGGTGAATCACCAGCCGCCGCGACCGGCAAACCGAACAATAGCGCGGCTTGCCCCCCTCGCGTGTCGCTGGTACAGCTGCGAGATGGCTACAATCACGACATAAAAGCGAATGACTATCAAAATCATCTACCGTCATGATGTATTACCATATTCGCAGACGAAGGCATGAATCTTCATCCGCGCTGTTTCTTTCGTGCGAACTTGCCGCTAGATTAGGGACACTATCAGTGTTGAACAAACCCGATCAGTCGCCCGCCAGGGATGATTGTGGGTGAGGGCCAAAGGATTTGGCAGTGAGTTTTTGATGCGGGTCAATGCCAGAATGGCGGGATGTCGATGAAAACCGTCCTGATCGTTGAAGACAACGAACTGAATATGAAGCTCTTCCATGATCTTCTGGAGGCGCGGGGATATAATATCCTGCAAACCCGGGAAGGCATGGAAGCGCTGCGCATTGCCCGGCAGCACCGCCCGGATCTGATCATCATGGATATCCAGTTGCCCGAAGTTTCCGGCCTGGAAGTGACCAAGTGGATCAAGGAGGACGAGGATCTGCGCGCGATCCCGGTGATCGCCGTGACGGCCTTCGCCATGAAGGGGGACGAGGAGAAGATCCGCGAGGGCGGGTGCGAGGCCTATATCGCCAAGCCGATCTCGGTCAGCCACTTTCTTGAAACCGTCGAACGGTATCTGGGCTGAACCGCTATGCCAGGCCGTATCCTGATCGTTGACGACATTCTGCCGAACATCAAGCTGCTGGAAGCCAAGCTGACCAGCGAATATTACGATGTGATCGCCGCCGATAACGGGCTGACCGCGCTGGAACTGGCGCGGAAGGAATCGCCCGACCTGATCCTGCTGGACGTGATGATGCCCGGCATGGATGGGTTCAAGGTGTGCGAGGTGCTGAAATCCGACCCGCTGACCGCCCATATCCCGGTGATCATGGTCACTGCCCTGTCCGATGCCGCCGACCGCGTGCGCGGCCTGCAGGCCGGGGCGGACGATTTCCTGTCCAAGCCGGTGCGCGATGTGCCGCTGTTCGCCCGCGTCCGCTCTCTCATTCGGCTGAAAAGCCTGATGGATGCCTGGCGGGTGCGGGAAGAAACCTCCAGCCGTCTGGGCCTGGTGCCGCCGGTGCCCCTGATGACCGAGGAAGACGCCACCGAAGGCAAGATCCTGGTTCTGGAAGACAATGCCATCGATGCCGCCAACATCGTCAGCATCCTGCGGCTTGACCGGCACGAGGTGCAGGTGACCGCGCAGATTGAAGAGGCCGCCAGCCTGAGCATTGGCGGCCAGTTCGATATGCTGATCGTCTCTCTGCACGTCCAAAGCGGCGATATTCTGCGTCTGTGCAGCCAGATCCGGTCGCATGTGCAGGAAACCACGCGATCCATGCCGATCCTGCTGGTGGCAGAGGATGACGAGGATATCGGCCGGGTTGCCAAGGCGCTGGACCTGGGGGTGAATGATTACGTGATGCGGCCGATCGACCGGCAGGAATTGCTGGCCCGGGTGCGCGCGCAGATCCGCCGCCGCCGTTATCAGGATCGCCTGCGCACCAATTTCGAGGAAAGCATGGCGCTTGCCTCGACCGATCCGCTCACCGGGGTTTATAACCGGCGTTATCTCGACGCCCATCTGGATCAGCTGCTACAGGTGGCGAAATCGACCCGCAAGCCGCTGTCGGTGGCGTTCTGCGATATCGACCATTTCAAGCGCTTGAACGATACCTACGGCCATGCCGCCGGGGACGAGGTGCTGATCGAATTCTGCCGCCGCATGAAGCGCAATCTGCGCAATTTCGATCTGATCGCCCGGATCGGCGGCGAGGAATTCATCATCGTCATGCCCGATACCGGGCTGGATATCGCCCTGAAAGTGGCAGAGCGCGTGCGCTCCAAGGTGGAGACAGAGGCGTTCATTGTAACCGGCTGTGATCCGCTGGACGTAACGATCAGCGTCGGCGTTGCCATTCTGGATGCCGATGTGCAGACCAGCGCCGAATTGCTGCGCCGGGCTGACGATGCCATGTACCGCGCAAAGAAAGAGGGGCGCAACCGCGTGATCGCCGCGCCCAGCACGGTTCAGGTTCAGGAATAGGGCGGCCTGCGGGCTGTCTGAACGGAATAGGGGGGATGATCCGCCGGGATCATCCCCCCTTATTGTTGGCGTGGTCGCTAGACTCTGGCTCTAGACTCTCGCTTTAGACTCTGGCTTTAGACTTTGGCCAGCGCCTGATCCAGATCGGCGATGATGTCGTCCACGGTTTCCAGGCCGATCGACAGGCGCACCACATCCGGCCCGGCGCCTGCGGCGATCCGCTGATCTTCCGTCAGCTGGCGATGGGTGGTGGACGCCGGGTGAATCACCAGGCTGCGCACATCGCCCACATTGGCCAGGTGGGAGAACAGCTCCACCCCTTCAACCAGCTTCACCCCGGCGTCATAACCGCCCTTGACCCCGAAGGTGAAGACCGACCCGGCGCCCTTGGGCAGATATTTCTTCGCCAGCGCGTGATAACGGTTGGACGGCAGCCCGGCGTAATTGACCCAGGAAACGGCGGGGTGCCGTTCCAGATATTCCGCGACGGCCTGGGCGTTCTGGGCATGGCGTTCCATGCGCAGCGACAGGGTTTCGATGCCGTTCAGGGTCAAGAATGCGTGCAGCGGAGCCATGGTCGGCCCCAGATCGCGCAGGCAGATGGCATGGCCGTAAACGGTGAAGGCCATGTCGCCGAAGGTTTCCTGGAACACCAGCCCGTGATAGGCCGGCTCTGGCTGGGACAGGCTGGGGAAACGGTCATTCTGCGCCCAGTCGAAGCGCCCGGAATCGACCACCGCACCGCCCATGGCGTTGCCATGGCCGGACAGGAACTTGGTGGTCGAATGCACCACGATATCCGCGCCCCAGTCGATCGGGTTGCACAGATAGGGCGTCGCCAGCGTGTTATCGACGATCAGCGGCACGCCAACCCGATGCGCAGCGGCGGCAATCGCCTCGATATCCGAAACGACGCCGCCGGGATTGGCCAGCGCCTCGATGAACACGGCCTTGGTGCGCGGGGTGGCGGCGGCCAGGATCGCATCCGGCGTATCGACATCGACGAAGGTGACGTCCCAGCCGAATTTCTTGAACGTGCGGGAAAACTGGGTGACCGAGCCGCCATACAACCGGGTGGAGGCGATGACGTGATCGCCCGGCCCCATCAGGGGGAACAGGGCGCAGATCTGCGCCGAATGGCCCGACGCGGTGCAGGTGGCGCCGCGCCCGTTTTCGATGCTGGCGATGCGTTCTTCCAGCGCGGCGACCGTCGGGTTGGTCAGCCGGCTGTAGATATAGCCGAAGGTTTGTAGATTAAACAGCGAGGCCGCGTGGTCCACATCGTCGAACACATAGGCGGTGTTCTGGTAAATCGGCGTCACCCGCGCGCCGGTCGCAGGGTCGGGCGCGCCGCCCGCATGGATGGCGCGGGTGTCGAAACCGGGGGCTTTGGGCCGAGATGCTGTGCCGGACGTCGTCGTCATGTGCGGAAGTTCCTTTAGGCTGGTGGACGAACGGAAATCACGCTATCTGGCACGTAAAAGAATTTCTACTACAAGTATTTTCTGGTGAACTTTACAGGCTGCGGCGCTTGCTGCTCAGCACCCCGGTATTGATGCCGCCCCAGCCCAGTTCGCCGAACAGGCGGCCATATTCGATCTTCGGGCAGCGGTTCATCACCACTTTCAGCCCAGCCGCCTCTGCCGTGCGCGCGGCCTCGTCGTGGCGCACGCCCAGCTGCATCCACACCACCTTGGCACCGATGGCAATGGCATCGGCAACGATCTCCGGCGCAGCCTCGGACTTGCGGAAGATATCGACCATATCGACCGGGTCGGGAAGCTCCCGCAAGGAGGCATAGACCGTCTCGCCCAGCAGATCCTGACCGGCAGAACCAGGATTGACCGGGATCACCCGGAACCCCTTGGCCTGAAGATATTTCATGGCGAAATAGCTGGGCCGGTTCCAGTTGGTCGAGGCGCCGACCATGGCGATGGTTTTCACGCTGCGCAGAATGCCGCGGATATAGCTGTCGCTATAGGCATCATGGTCGATGGCGGTGCTGGTCATGGCATCCTCTCCCTAAAAGCACTCTCCGCACTGGGGGCAGAGTATTGGGTGCAGAGTCTGGTCTGCCCCGCACGGCGGCAAGCAATAAATCGGCAGCCCCCGTATGCGATCCAATAGTCTGCCGGACCGATATTGCGCCCCACGATGAATGAGGTATTATGATACCGCTTTGCGCTGTGCCGCAGAAAATATGCGCTTTCCGCTTGACCCCCCGTGAAAAACGGGCTACATCCGCCGCCGTCGGGCATTCGGCCATGCGGGCCGGAAGCCGTTTGTTGTTCTTGTCGGATGGATCGGGCATGAAAACCTATTCCGCGAAGCCGAGCGAGATCGAAAAGAAGTGGTACGTCATCGATGCCGATGGCGTGGTGCTTGGTCGTCTCGCCGCTGTGATCGCAAACCGCCTGCGCGGTAAGCATAAGACCACCTATACCCCCCACATGGATTGCGGTGACAACATCATCGTCATCAATGCGGAAAAGGTGAAGGTGACCGGCCGCAAGCGTACCCAGAACAAGTTCTATTACCACACCGGTTATCCGGGCGGGATCAAGGAACGCGTCTGGGGCCATATCCTGGACGGCCGTTTCCCGGAACGCCTGATCGAAAAGGCCGTGGAACGCATGGTTCCGCGCGGTCCGCTGGGCCGTGTGCAGATGGGCAACCTGCGCGTCTACAAGGGCGCTGCCCACCCGCATGATGCGCAGACCCCGGAAGTTCTGGATGTTGGCGCGATGAACGCCAAGAATAAGAGGAGCGCATAACCATGGCGCAGGGTATGCAGGGTCTCGAATCGCTGCAAAAGGTTGCTCCGGCGAAGGCCGCCGTGGCCGCTTCGGACAATCAGCCGAAGATCGACGCCCAGGGCCGCAGCTATGCGACCGGCAAGCGCAAGAACGCGATTGCCCGCGTGTGGGTGAAGCGTGGCACCGGCAAGGTGGTGGTGAACGGTCGTGACATTTCGACCTATTTCGCCCGCCCCGTGCTGCGCATGATCATCAACCAGCCGTTCCTGATCACCGATCGCGTCGGCCAGTTTGACGTGTGGTGCACCGTGACCGGTGGCGGTCTGTCGGGCCAGGCGGGCGCTGTGCGCCATGGCCTGTCCAAGGCATTGAACCTGTTCGAGCCGGGCCTGCGCCCGGTGCTGAAGTCGGCAGGCTTCCTGACCCGCGACAGCCGCGTTGTCGAGCGTAAGAAGTACGGTA
>CAYRWZ010000095.1:0-333 GCA_964428065.1 uncultured Comamonadaceae bacterium
GCAGCCAGGTGTGCACCGGCCACATCGGCACCTTCACGGCGAAGGAGGCGAACAGGGCCAGCCACAGCCAGATCTGCATGGTGGTGCCGAACTGGGTCTGCATCAGGGTCGGGATGTCGGTCGTCCCGGCCTCGAAGTACATGGCCAGAATCGCCAGCAGCATCAGGACCGAGCCGGCCAGGGTGTAGAGGAAGAACTTGAAGGCCGCATAGACCCGGCGCTGGCCGCCCCAGACGCCGATGATCAGGAACATCGGGATCAGCACACCTTCGAAGAAAATGTAGAAGGTGATCATGTCCAGCGCGCAGAACATGCCGACCATCATGGTTTCCA
>CAYRWZ010000095.1:373-1622 GCA_964428065.1 uncultured Comamonadaceae bacterium
ACCCAGTTCTGCACCGATTCCCACGACGCCAGAATGCACAGCGGGGTCAACAGCGTGGACAGCAGCACGAACAGATAGGAAATCCCATCCACCCCGGCATGGTAGGTGATGCCGGTGCCGGGGATCCAGTTCACCTTTTCGACAAACTGGAATTCTGCCGAGGTGCCGTCGAAACGGAACCAGAGGACCAGGGACAGCGCGAAGACAACCAGCGAGGTCCAAAGCGCAATCCAGCGGGCGCTGCGCGCCACCGTTGCCTCATCGCCGCGCTGAATGAAAATCAGCACGGCGCCGAGCAGCGGCAGGAAGGTTACGAGCGAGAGAATCGGCCAACCCGACATGGTCTTATCCGTTCCGCGTCAAGAGGTACCAGCTGACCAGGGCGACAACGCCGATCAGCATGGCAAAGGCATAGTGATAGACATATCCCGACTGCAAGGCGCTGGCCCGGCGCGACAGGGCCGCCGCAACCGCAGCCACCCCGTTGGGGCCAAGCCCGTCGATGATCGCGCCGTCCCCGCCCTTCCACAGCACGCGGCCGAGCCAGAGCGAGGGACGGACGAACACGCGGTCATAGAGTTCGTCGAAATACCATTTGTTGAGCAGGAAGCGGTAGATGCCCGGCAGGTCGCGTGCCGCTGCAACCGGCAGGCCGGGCCGCGTCAACCAGGCATAATAGCCTGCACCGATCCCGATCAGGCCCATGATCAGCGGCGCCCAGGGCACCCAGCCCGGCACATGGTGCGCGGCTTCGATCGCATCCTTGCCCGGGGTGACGTACAGCGACGCCCCCCAGAACGCGGCCCGCTGATCGCCGACGAAATAATCGTAGAACCCGAAGCCCGAGGCGACCGCGCCGATGGCCAGCACCACCAGCGGGATCATCATGGTCATCGGCGATTCATGCACCTGCGCCAGGGTGTGCTTATCGGCCCGGCTTTCGCCATGAAAGGTCAGCACGATCAGGCGCCAGGAATAAAAGGCCGTCAGGAACGCACCGGCCAGGCCCAGCCAGAAGGCATATTGGCCGACCGCGCTGTGCGCGCCATAAGCGGCTTCCAGAATCATGTCCTTGGAATAATAGCCGGCAAAGGGCCAGACACCAGCCAGCGCCAGATTGCCGACCATCATCAGGCCGAAGGTGACCGGGATCAGCTTGGCCAGGCCGCCCATCTTGCGCAGATCCTGCTCATGATGCATGGCATGGATCACCGACCCGGCGCCCAGGAACAGCAGCGCCTTGAAGAAG
>CAYRWZ010000095.1:1673-1925 GCA_964428065.1 uncultured Comamonadaceae bacterium
CCCGCCGCAAAGAACATGTAGCCAAGCTGCGAGCAGGTCGAATAGGCGATCACGCGCTTGATATCGGTCTGGGTCAGGCCGACCGTGGCGGCGAACAGCGCCGTGGTCGCCCCCACCACCGTCACCACGTCCAGGGCCGTCGGGGCCAGCTCGAACATCGGCGACAGGCGGCAGATCATGAACACACCGGCGGTCACCATGGTGGCCGCATGGATCAGCGCCGACACCGGGGTCGGCCCCTCCATCGCGTCC
>CAYRWZ010000095.1:1950-9052 GCA_964428065.1 uncultured Comamonadaceae bacterium
TGCCCATCGCGCCGATGAACAGCAGCAGGCAGATCGTGGTCATGGCATGGAGTTCGAAGCCGAGGAAGGTGAAGGTCTTGTCGGCCAGCGACGGGGCCTGCTGGAACACTTCGGCGAAGGTCAGCCCGTCGAACATCAGGAACACGCCCATGATGCCGAGCGCAAAGCCGAAATCGCCAACGCGGTTGACGACGAACGCCTTGATGGCCGCCGCATTGGCCGATTTCTTCTGATACCAGAAGCCGATCAGCAGATAGGAGGCAAGGCCGACGCCTTCCCAGCCGAAATACATCTGCACGAAATTGTCGGACGTGACCAACATCAGCATGCAGAAGGTGAACAGGCTGAGATAGGCCATAAAGCGCGGCTTGGACGGATCATCCGCCATATAGCCAACCGAATAGACATGCACGCAGGCCGAAACCGTGGTGACGACGATGATCATCACCGCCGACAGGGTATCGAATTGCAGCGCCCAGTTGACCTCGAAGCTGCCGATGGCGATCCAGCGCAGCACGGTCACTGTCTGCGGATTGCCGCCGATGGCAACATCGAAGAAGGCAATCCAGCCCAGCACCGCCGCCGCAATGATGGCGCCGCAGGTGATCACCTGGGCGAAACGGTCGGCAAAGGTGGGCGCCAGCGGGCCATGATGGGCGTGATCATCGTCATGATCGTCGTCATGATCGTGGGCTGCGTCGACGGCGGCATGGTCATGCCCGTGATCGTGCCCATGATCGTGGGCATCAGCATGGTCCCCAGAACCATGGTCCCCGGAATGCCCGGCTGACTTTGGGGCCAGCAGGCGCGCGCCGAACCCGGCGACGATGGCTGCCAGCAGCGGCAGGAAGACAATAGCGGCGTACATGAGGGGTTCAGCCCTTCATCATGTTGATATCCTCAACCGCGATGGTGCCGCGGTTGCGGAAATAGATGACCAGAATGGCAAGGCCGATGGCGGCCTCGGCGGCGGCGACGGTCAGCACGAACATCGCGAACACCTGGCCCACCAGATCCTGCAAATGGGTGGAAAAGGTCACCAGGTTGATATTCACCGCCAGCAGCATCAGTTCGACCGACATCAGAATGACGATCACGTTGCGCCGGTTCAGGAAGATGCCGAAAATGCCGAGGGCGAACAGAATCGCCGCCACGGTCAGGTAATGGCCCATACCGATTTCCATCTTATACCCCCTTGCCGGTCGGAACCTTGACCACGACGACCGAATCCTCGCGGCGGCGGGCAACCTGTTCGGCCACTTTCTGGCGCCGCACGCCTTCCCGGCTGCGCAGCGTCAACACAATCGCGCCCATCATCGCCACCAGCAGCACCAGCCCGGCAATCTGGAACAGATAGGCATATTGGGTATAGGCGACCATGCCGATGGCATGGGTGTTGGTAACCTGATCGACCGGCGGGGTGCGCGACAGCACGGCATTTTCCGCCGTCGGCGACACAATCCACGACCCGATGATCAGCAGCAGTTCCACCAGCAGGATCAAGCCGACCGGCGCGCCAATCACCACATAACGGCGGAACCCGGCGCGCAATTCGCGGAAATTGATGTCCAGCATCATCACCACGAACAGGAACAGCACGGCCACCGCGCCGACATAGACGATGACCAGGATCATCGCCAGGAATTCGGCCCCCTGGAGCACAAACAGGCCGGCGGCATTGAAAAAGGCAAGGATCAGGAACAGCACCGAATGCACGGGGTTCCGTGCCGTGATCACCATCACCCCGGAGGCAACGCAAATGCCCGCGAAGAGATAGAAGGCGAGTGTCTGAAGGATCATGGGTGAACTCGCAATCCGGCCGGACGGCCAATCGGAAGAATAACCAGCGTCATTGTTGAAACATCCCCCGCCGCTTACCGGTACGGCGCATCGGCGGCGATATTGGCGGCGATTTCCACTTCCCAGCGGTCGCCGTTCGCCAGCAGACGGTCCTTGTTGTAAAACAGCTCTTCGCGGGTTTCGGTGGCGAATTCGAAATTCGGCCCTTCGACAATCGCATCGACCGGGCAGGCCTCCTGGCACAGCCCGCAATAGATGCACTTGGTCATGTCGATGTCGTAGCGCGTGGTCCGGCGGCTGCCATCGTCACGCGGTTCGGCCTCGATCGTGATGGCCTGGGCCGGGCACACCGCTTCGCACAGCTTGCAGGCGATGCAGCGTTCTTCGCCATTGGGATAGCGGCGCAGCGCATGCTCGCCCCGGAACCGCGGGCTGAGCGGGCCTTTCTCATACGGGTAGTTCAAGGTCGCCTTGCGCTTGAACATATAGCTGAAGGTCAGCGCCATGCCCGACACAAGTTCCGACAGCAGGAAGCTGCGCGCGGTGCGATCGAGAAACGCCATTGCCCTACTCCATTCCAAACCAGAACCGGCAGGCCGGAAGACCGGCCCGCCCCACTCCATCACCCAAGGGTTACTTCATCCCCGGCAGCCAGTCGAAGGCGACCAGCACGCCCGCCGTCAGCACCACATAGAACAGCGAGAACGGCAGAAACACTTTCCAGCCCAGCCGCATCAGCTGGTCATAGCGGTAGCGCGGGAAGGTGGCGCGCACCCACAGGAAGCAGAACAGCAGGAAGAAGGTCTTGAGCAGGAACCAGATGGTCCCCGGCACCCAGGTGAACGGGGCGATGTTCAGCGGCGGCAGCCAGCCGCCCAGGAACAGGATGGTGCCGATCCCCGACAGCAAGATCATGTTGGCGTATTCACCCAGGAAGAACAGGGCGAAGGTCATCGAGCTGTATTCGGTGAAATAGCCGCCCACCAGTTCCGATTCGCCTTCCGGCAGGTCGAACGGCGACCGGTTGGTTTCCGCCAGCGCCGAGATGAAATAGATGACGAACATCGGCAGCAGCGGCAGGGCGAACCAGCCGGGCAGCCATTCGATGCCGAACCAGCCCTTGGACTGCGCCTCGACGATCGCGGTCAGATTGAGCGAGCCGACGCACAGCAGCACCGTGACGATCACGAAACCGATCGACACCTCGTACGACACCATCTGCGCGGCAGAGCGCAGGGCGCCCAGGAACGCGTACTTGGAGTTCGAGGCCCAGCCCGCCACGATAATGCCGTAAACGCCCAGCGATGATATGGCGAACAGATAGAGCAGCCCGACATTGATGTCCGACAGCACCCATCCGGCATCGACCGGAATCACCGCCCAGGCCACCATCGCCAGCACGAAGGTGATGAGCGGCGCCATCACGAACAGGCCGCGGTTCGCGCCTGCCGGGATGATGGTTTCCTTCATCAGCAGCTTCAGGCCGTCGGCCAGCGGCTGCAGCAGGCCGAAGGGGCCGACCACATTCGGCCCCTTGCGCATCTGCATTGCTGCGATCACCTTGCGCTCGGCATAGGTCAGATAGGCAACCGCCACCAGAAGCGGCACCACGATGGCCAGAACCTGGGCGACGATCAGCGCGGTCGGCAGGCCGTATGTCGTTAAAATCTCAACCATAGCTTCCGGTACGCTCGAGTTTGTCTTCCGGCTCTTTGCCGAGGATGAACAGATCGGTGCACTTCGCCATCGTTTCCGAAGCGCGGCTGATCGGATCGGTCATATAGAAGTTCCGCACCGGCAGGGCATAGCCCCCCGCCGTCAGCGGGCCAGCGGCCCCGAAGGCACCCCAGGCGGCCGGGGCGATCTCGTCGGCCCGGGCCAGATGCGGCACGGCAGCAAACAGCTTGGCGCGCAGCTGATCCAGCGAATCATAGGCCAGCGGCTTGCCCATTTCGGCCGACAGGGCGCGCAGGATCTTCCAATCCTCCCGCGCGTCGCCCGGCGGGAACACCGCAATCTTGGCCCGCTGCACCCGCCCTTCCGTATTGACGTAGGTGGCGTTCTTTTCGGTATAGGCGGCACCGGGCAGAATGACATCGGCGCGCGAGGCACCGGCATCGCCATGATGGCCCTGATAGATCACGAAGGCATTGCCCAGCTTGCCAGTATCGATCTCGTCGGCACCCAGCAGATAGACAACCTCAATCGCGCCAGTGGAGGCACCGGCCAGGATCCCGGCCACATCCTTGCCGCCCGCCGCCGGCAGGAAGCCGATATCCAGCGCGCCGACGCGGCCGGCAGCGGTGTGCAGCAGGTTGAACCCGTTCCAACCGTCCTTGACCAGACCGCAAGTGTCCGCCACGGCGCGGGCCGCAGCCAGTTGCTGCGCCCCATCGGCGCGGCTGACCGCCCCCATGCCCAGGATCAGCATCGGATGCGCGGCGGCCTTCAGCACCTCGGCAAACGGGTGGCGGCCATCGGCCAGCGCCTGCAACAGCGCGGTATCGTCGCCCAGATGCTCGTAGCGATAGGTCAGGTCCAGCTTCGGGCCGATCACGGCCACTTTCAGCTTGCCAGTCAGCCAGCGCTTGCGGATGCGGGCATTGAGCAACGCCGCCTCCCAGCGCGGGTTGGTGCCGACCAGCAGCAGAACATCGGCCTGCTCGATCCCGCCGATGGTGCTGTTGAACAGATACCCGGCGCGGGCACCGCCGCCGATCTTCGCGCCATCCTGGCGGCAATCCAGGCTGGTGACGCCGACCGAGGCCAGCAGATCCTTCAGCGCGAAGGCCGATTCGACATCGACCAGATCCCCGGCAATCGCGGCGATCTTATCGGGCGCCGTGCCGGTCAGCTTGGCAGCGACCAGGTCCAGGGCCTCCGGCCAGCTTGCTTCGCGCAGGCGGCCATTTTCCCGCACCCACGGGCGGTCCAGGCGGCGGCGACGCAGCCCATCGACCGAATAGCGCGACTTATCGGACAGCCATTCCTCGTTCACATCCTCGTGCAGACGGGGCAGCACGCGCAGCACTTCGCCGCCGCGCGCATCGACGCGGATATTGCTGCCGACCGCATCCAGCACATCGACCGATTCGGTCTTGCGCAACTCCCACGGCCGGGCCGCATAGGCATAGGGCTTGGAGGTCAGCGCGCCGACCGGGCACAAATCGACGATATTGCCCGACAGTTCGCTGGACAGCGCCTTTTCGACATAGGTGCCGATTTCGGTATGCTCGCCACGCCCGGTCGCCCCCAGATCCGGCACGCCCGCCACTTCGGTGATGAAGCGAACGCAGCGCGTGCAATGGATGCAGCGGTTCATGAAGGTCTTGATCAGCGGGCCGAAATTCTTGTCCGGCACGGCGCGCTTGTTCTCGGCATAGCGGCTGCGGTCATAGCCATAGGCCATGGCCTGATCCTGCAAATCGCACTCGCCGCCCTGATCGCAGATCGGGCAATCCAGCGGATGGTTGATCAGCAGGAATTCCATCACCCCGCGCCGCGCCTTGCGCACGGTCCGGGTGTCGGTCTTGATCACCATGCCGTCCGCCGCCGGCATGGCGCAGGACGCCACCGGCTTCGGGGCCTTTTCCATTTCCACCAGGCACATACGGCAGTTGCCCGCGATGGACAGCCGCTCGTGATAGCAGAAGCGCGGGATTTCCGCGCCCGCCGCCTCGCAGGCCTGCATGACGGTGGCACCGGGCGGAACCTCAACCTCGATACCATCAACGGTTAGTTTCGGCATGGATCACTGCTTTCCTGAACGAACCTGTAACGCGCTTATTCGGCCGCAATGCGGGCACCGCGATATTCGCGGATGCGCCGTTCCATTTCCGGCCGGAAATGGCGGATCAGCCCCTGGATCGGCCAGGCGGCGGCATCGCCCAGCGCGCAGATCGTGTGCCCCTCGACCTGCTTGGTCACGTCCTGGAGCATGTCGATCTCCTCGATCTCGGCATCGCCCGTGACCAGCCGCTGCATCACCCGCATCATCCAGCCGGTGCCTTCCCGGCAGGGCGTGCATTGGCCGCAGCTCTCGCGCTTCTTCACCAAGCATACCGGCCTGCCGCCGCCTCAGCCGCCAGATCGCCTTGATGACGTCGGTGGACTGGTCCATCACGATCACGGCGGCGGTGCCGAGGCCCGAGCGCTGCTCGCGCAACCAGTCGAAATCCATGATCGCGTCATCGCACTGCGCCGCCGTCAGGAGCGGCACCGACGAACCGCCGGGGATGACAGCCTTGAGGTTCTTCCAGCCGCCGCGCACGCCGCCGCAGTGACGATCCAGAAGCTCGCGCAGGCCGATCGACATCGTCTCCTCGACCACGCAGGGATTGGCGACGTGGCCCGAGACGGCGAACAGCTTGGTGCCCGCGTTGTTCGGCCGCCCGAAGCCCGCGAACCACTGCGGTCCGCGGCGCAGGATCGTGGGCACGACCGCGATCGATTCCACGTTGTTGACCGTGGTCGGGCAGCCGTAAAGACCCGCGCCCGCCGGGAAGGGCGGCTTCATCCGCGGCATGCCCTTCTTGCCTTCCAGGCTTTCCAACAGCGCGGTTTCCTCGCCGCAGATGTAGGCCCCGGCGCCGTGGTGCAGGTAGAGGTCGAAGTCCCAGCCCGACTTCGCGGCGTTCTTGCCCAGAAGCCCCGCGTCATAGCATTCGTCGATCGCGGCCTGCAGCGCCTCGCGCTCGCGGATGTATTCGCCGCGGATGTAGATGTAGCAGGCATGCGCGCCCATCGCGAAACTCGCGATCAGGCAGCCCTCGACCAGCGTGTGCGGATCGTGGCGCATGATCTCGCGGTCCTTGCATGTGCCGGGCTCGCTCTCGTCGGCATTGACCACGAGGTAAGAGGGCCGACCGTCGCTGGCCTTGGGCATGAAGGACCACTTGAGGCCCGTGGGGAACCCCGCGCCGCCCCGGCCGCGCAGGCCGCTGGCCTTGATCTCGTCCACGATCTTGTCGCGGCCCCGCGCGATGATCGCGGCGGTGCCGTCCCAGTGGCCGCGCCGGCGCGCGCCCGCCAGGCTGCGGTCGTGCATGCCGTAGAGGTTGGTGAAGATGCGGTCCTGGTCCTTCAGCATCGCCTGTTCCGTTCCCTTACCCTGCCCGCATCACCCGCCAGGCCACCGCCATGCACCACACGAAGGCGCCGATGGCGGCGAGGTCGATCAGGAAGGCATAGCGCGCTTCCCCCCCCAGCCGGCCGCCCAGCCACTGGAAGCCCAGCCACAGCACCGCCGTGGCCGCCAGCACCACCGCCACCAGCCGCGCCTGCCCCACGCGCGCCCGGTCCG
>CAYRWZ010000096.1:0-7222 GCA_964428065.1 uncultured Comamonadaceae bacterium
AGGACCAGATCGCCGCGGCTGACGCCCAGCGCCGCCGCGACCAGCAGCCCGGCATCCAGCTGCGCGGTGCCAATCCCGCCCTCCGCCAGCGCCCGGCGGGTCTCCGCAACCAGCCGATCAACCGTTGAGGTCGGGGTCATAATAGGCCCATCGCAGTTTGGTCCATCGCAGTTCAGGCGATTTCGGCCAGACGTTCGGCCTGGTCCTCGGCGATCAGGGCGTCAATGATTTCATCCAGCGCCTCGCCCTCCACCACCTTGTCGATCTTGTACAGGGTGACATTGACCCGGTGATCGGTTACCCGGCCCTGCGGAAAGTTATAGGTGCGGATGCGTTCGGACCGGTCGCCCGAGCCGACCTGGCTTTTGCGGTTGGCGGCGCGTTCCGCCATCTGCTTCTGCCGTTCCATATCGTACAGGCGGGCGCGCAGAATTTTCAGCGCCTTGGCCTTATTCTTATGCTGGGATTTTTCATCCTGCTGGCTGACCACCACCCCGGTCGGGATATGGGTGATGCGCACCGCGCTGTCGGTGGTGTTGACCGACTGGCCGCCCGGGCCGGACGCGCGGAACACTTCGATCCGCAGATCTTTTTCCTCGATATGGACGTCGACATCCTCCGCCTCCGGCAGAGGTGTGAATCCGCCCGCTGCTTTCGGTTTCCGGCACCCGCTGCACCCGGTGCACCCCGGATTCGAACTTCAGCCGCGCGAACACCCCGCGCCCGGTGATGGAGGCGCTGGCTTCCTTGATCCCGCCCAGCCCGGTATCGGCCACGTCCATCACCTCGAACCGCCAGCCGTGATTTTCGGCATAGCGCTGATACATGCGGAACAGGACGGCGGCGAACAGCGCCGCTTCCTCCCCGCCCGTTCCAGCGCGCACTTCCAGGATCGCGTTCTTTTCGTCGGCGGCATCCTTGGGCAGCAATTCGATCTGCAACTGCCGCTCCAGCTCCGGGATGCGGGCCTTGAGGGCGTGATATTCCTCCTCCGCCAGGGCGCGCATATCGGCATCGCTGGATGCATCGGCCATCATGGTCTGAAGCGATGCCAGTTCCTTGCGCGCCTCTTCCACTGCCTGGATGGTGGCGACGATCGGGGTCAGGTCCGAATATTCCTTGGACAGGCGGCCGAATTCCGCCGCATCGACCCCGCCTTCACGGGCCAGCAAATCCCCCAGTTCGCGGTGCCGTTCCGTCAGTCGCCGCAGCTTATCCTCAAAACTCACGCTTTCATCCCCTTTGCCAGCAGATACCCCTGAAGATCGGTCAGCGGTACCTCCGCCTGGTCGCCGCTGTCGAGATCGCGCAGCGCCGCAACACCCTTCGCCAATTCGTCATCGCCCAGGATGACCGCATAGCGGGCCGAAACACGATCTGCCCGCTGCATCCGCTTTTTCATTGCGCCGCCATAGGCGATATCGACCGGCACACCGGCCCGGCGCAGGCTGCGCACCAGCGGCAGGGCCGCCGCTTCTGCCACATCGCCCAGCGGGATCACTGCAACCGGTCGGGGCGCGGGCGGAGCGTCGGCCAGCATCATCGACAGCCGCTCGACACCCGCAGCCCAGCCGACGCCCGGCGTGGGCGGGCCGCCCAGATCGGCAATCAGGCCGTCATAGCGCCCCCCGGCCAAAACCGTCCCCTGCGATCCCAGCGCGTCGGTGACGAATTCGAAAATGGTGTGGCTGTAGTAATCCAGACCGCGCACCAGCTTCTGTTCCCGCACCCAGGCGATGCCCAGCTTGTCCAGGCCGTTCGTGACGGCGGCAAAGAAATCCAACGAGGCGGCGTTGAGCGATGCCTCGAACCGGGGCGCATCGGCAATCAGACGGCGGTCCCCGTCATCCTTGGAATCCAGAATGCGCAGCGGGTTCTTGTCCAGCCGCATCTGGCTGTCTGGCGACAGGCGGTCGCGCAGATCGCTGAAATATTCCACCAGCTTGGCGCGATACGTGGCGCGGCTTTCGGCGTCGCCCAGGGTGTTCAGATCCAGCCGCACCCGATCCAGGATTCCCAGACGGTCCAGAACATCGGCAGCGCAGGCGATCACCTCCACATCGGCCAGCGGCTGGGCGGCGCCGATCAGCTCAACCCCAATCTGATGAAACTGGCGCAGCCGCCCCTTCTGCGGCCGCTCGTAGCGGAACATCGGCCCGACATAGAAAAACTTCAATGGCAGCGATTGCAGCAGCCCGTTGGACAGAACGGCGCGGGCAACGCTGGCGGTATTTTCCGGCCGCAGGGTGATTGCCTCCCCCCCCCGGTCGGTGAAGCTGTACATTTCCTTAGTGACGATGTCGGACGTCTCGCCGACCGAGCGGACGAACAGCTCCGTAAACTCGAAAATCGGCGTGGCGATTGACTGAAAGCCATAGGTTTCCGCAACGGCGCGTGCCCGCTCCCCCACAGCGCGATGCCTGCGCTCATCCTCTGGCAGCAGGTCATGCGTTCCACGAACGGGCTGAAGCTGGGCCACCGGGTTTCTCCTTAGTGCAATCTGTCGGGGTCTGGAATGCGTGCCGGGCGGCTTATTCCGCTGCGGTTGGCTTGGCGGCCTCGATCTCGGCGGCCTTGGCTTCCACCAGCTTGGCAAGATGCTCGACGATATCGTCATCCTTCAGCCGGTGATGGGGCACCCCGGCGATATAGACCTGATGGGTGCCGCTGCCGCCACCGGTGAAGCCGATATCGGTTTCGCGCGCCTCGCCCGGCCCGTTGACCACACAGCCGATCACCGACAGGGTCATCGGCGTGGTGATATGGGCCAGCCGTTCCTCCAGCTTGGCGACCGTGGCGATCACATCGAACTGCTGGCGTGCGCAGGACGGGCAGGAGATCACTGAAACGCCGCGATGCCGCAGGCCAAGCGATTTCAGAATATCGAAGCCGACCTTCACTTCCTCCACCGGGTCGGCCGACAACGAAACGCGGATGGTATCGCCGATACCAGACCAAAGCAGCATCCCCATACCGATGGAGGATTTGACCGTCCCGGCGCGCAGGCCACCCGCTTCGGTAATGCCGACATGCAAGGGATAGTCGCACGCCTCTGCCAGGCCCTGATAGGCGGCAACGGCCAGGAACACGTCCGATGCCTTGACGCTGATCTTGAACTCGTGGAAGTCGTTATCTTCCAGAATCCGCGCATGGTTCAGCGCGCTTTCCACCATCGCTTCCGGGCACGGCTCGCCATAGCGTTCCAGCAACTCGCGCTCCAGGCTGCCGGCATTGACGCCGATGCGGATGGAACAACCATGGTCCTTGGCCGCCTTCACCACCTCGCGCACCCGGTCGGCGCTGCCGATATTGCCCGGATTGATCCGCAGGCAGGCGGCACCGGCCTCTGCCGCCTCAATCGCGCGCTTATAGTGGAAATGGATATCGGCCACGATCGGGATGCGCGCGGCCTTGACGATCTGGGCCAGTGCGGCAGTCGACTCTTCGTCCGGGCAGGAAACACGGACGATATCAGCACCCGCCTCCTCGATCCGGCGGATCTGGTCGATGGTGGCGGCGGCATCCGCCGTCAGAGTATTGGTCATGGTCTGGACGGTGATCGGCGCATCGCCGCCGACCGGAACCGTCCCCACCCGGATTTGCCGCGATTTGCGGCGTTCGATATGCCGATAGGCGCGAACCGTCATCGCTGCCGTCTCCCGATGCTTCAAGCGAAGGATGGCTGCAAAGTGCGTCCGCCGCCGCCGGGAATCAAGCGCGCAATTATGGGGATACCCGCAGCCACTGACCGGAATGCAGCGGAGTGATCAATCACCCGCCAGGGTTTTCAGGCGGTCGGGGTCCAGCGGCACATTGCGGCGCACCTGGCCGGTCTGGCCCAGGGCGGGTCCGGGCTGGCCGTCGATCCGCAATTCCAGCCCGCCGGCATTGCCGGTATTCATCACCAAGCCAGGACGGCCCGGCACGCGATAGCTTTCGCCCGCTTTCAGCATCCGGGTCAGCAGCGCCTGATTTTCGCCATCGCGTACCTGAACCCAGGTATCGGCGCGGGCCACCAGCACCACACGGGCGGGGCCTTCGGTCGCGCCGAACACCCGCCCTTCCCCGGCAACCGGCGTCGCCCCGGCTGCGGGCATGGGCGCGGTGGGTGTGCCGCCGGCGGTGCCGGTTGCCGCGATGTCGGAGGGCGGCGGCGGCGGCTGATCCTCTGGCGCAAGGGTTGCTGCAGTATCGGTGGGCGGCGCGGCCGGCAGGGTCAGGCTGCGCGGCTGCGGCAAGACCGGCTGCGGCGGGATCGGCTTCGGTTCCACCACAGCGGCGTCCGTTGCCTGGGACAGCGCGGCCAGCCCCGGTGGCGGGGGCGGCGGAACCGATGCGATCACCGTTTGCTGCGCGGTATTCGCGGGGGCTTGTGGGGTCTGCTGGGGTGCGGTTGCCGCCGTTTCCGGGGCAGTCGCAGGGCTCGCCTGCAATGACGGGGCTGGATTTGCCGGTGTCGCCGCCGCCACAAGGCGATCGGGCGGCGCGGGAATCGCACCCATTTGCAGGTTGATCATGCCGCCCTGCCACATGTACCAGGCAGCGACCAGACCGCCCAGAACCAGCAGGGCAATGACCATCGGCCAAAATCCGGGCACCTTGCCGCCCGGCGCGGGCGACGGGAAGGACAGCGCCGTGCGCCGCCCCAGCCCTTCGGTTTCGTCCTTCATTTGCTGCACCATCTGGGCACCATCCAGGCCCAGAAATTCCGAATAGGTGCGCACGAAGCCAAGCGCATAGGCAGATCCGGGCAGCTGATCGTAGCGCCCTGCTTCCAGCGCCTCCAGATACACGGCGCGGATGCGCAAGGTGGCGGCGACATCGCGCACCTCCAGCCCGTGCTGCACCCGGCGGGCACGCAGAACGGCGCCAACCCCTTTGTTGGATGGTGCTTCCTCAGCACCCACCGCCGTATGCGAAGACCCGACCATTCCAATCACCCCATGGCTGCATGTAACAGCATGGTTCTACCAAGCATGGGGCCGGACAGCAAGGAAGCGACCTCAGCGCCTTTACACAAGAATGCCGCGATCGCGGGCAAAGGCGCGCAACCGGCCCCGCAGGCTGCGATCCGGGGAGGTGCGCAAATGGCGCAGATAATCGGCCAGCGGCCGGGTATCGAGCGACCGCACCATCTGTTTGACCGGGCCGACAGCCGCCGGCGACATGGAGAGCGAGCGGAACCCGAGGCCGATCAGCGCCATGGCCTCCAGCGGGCGCCCGGCAATCTCACCGCAGATGGTGGCCGTCACCCCCGCCGCACGGCAGCGTTCGGCCAGATAGCCCAGCGCGTTGAGCGCGGGCGGCGACAGAACGTCATAGCGGTCGCCCAGACGCGGGCTGCCTCGGTCTGCCGCAAACAGGAATTGCAGCAAATCGTTGGAACCGATGGACACGAACTCCACCCGCGGTAACAGAGCATCAAGCTGGAACAGCAGGGCCGGCACTTCGATCATGGCGCCGACCATCACCCGCGACGGGAGGATGCCATCGGCTTTGGCCTGCGCCAGTTCCAAATCCAGAATGGCGCGGGCGCGGGTCAGCTCGTCCACCTCTGCTACCATGGGGAACATGACCTTGAGCAACCGCCCCTGGGCGGCGCGGATCATGGCACGCAACTGCTGACGCAGCATCGGCGTGCGGTCGAGGCTGATGCGGATGGCGCGCCAGCCCATGGCGGGGTTCTCGTCCTCCCCCGCATCGAAATAGGACAGGGTCTTGTCGCCGCCGACATCCAGCGTGCGGAACGATACCGGCTTGCCGTCGGCAATCTCATAAACACGCCGGTAAAACTCGGTCTGGGTCGCAACATCGGGATAGGCAGAGCGGACCATGAACGGAATTTCCGTCCGATAGAGGCCAACCCCCACCGCCCCGGTTTCCGCCAGATTGCCCATATCGATCAGCAGCCCGGCATTGATCTGCAAGGCAATGTCAACCCCATCCTGGGTGACGGCGGGCAGATCCTTCAGCTGGGCGAAGCGGGCGCGCGATTCGGCCTTGGCGCGAATGCTGCTGCGGACGGAATCGAGCACATCGGGGCCGGGGCGCAGGAAGATCTGTGCATGATCCCCATCGACCACAATGGTATCGCCACTTTCCACCCGGTCCAGCACATCCTTGACCCGCCCGACCACCGGGATTTCCAGCGCCCGCGCGACAATGGCGACATGGGACGTGGGGGAGCCTTCCTCCAGCACCAGGGCCTTCAGCTTCCTGCGGTCATAATCCAGCAGTTCCGCCGGCCCCATGGCGCGCGCCACCAGCACCGCATCGTCGGGCATGTCGCCTGCCTTAAAATCGGCCCCGGACAGGTGCATCAGCAGGCGGTTGCTCAGATCTTCCAGATCCAGCAGACGTTCGCGCAGATAGGGGTCGGTCACCTCGCGCATGCGGGCGCGCATATCGTTCTGGGTTTTCTGGACCGCCGCCTCGGCCGTCAAGCCCGTTTTGATCGCTTCGCGAATTCGGCCCACCCAGCCGCGATCCTGGGCGAACATGCGATAGCTTTCCATCACATCCTGAAATTCGCCCGATCCGGCCAGATCATGCTGTTGCAGCATGGTATCGAGCTGGCTTTGCATCGCGGTGATGGCATCGCGCAGCCGGTCCTGTTCGCGGTCCGGGTTTTCCGCCACCATCTGCCGGATGGTGATGCGCGCCTGATGCAGAAAGGCGGTGCCGATGGTCAACCCGGCATTCAGCTGCACCCCTTCCAGGCGGCGCGGCACGATGGCGTGGGCGTCGGCGACGATGGGTTCGGTCGGGTCGATCAATTCGCCGGAGCCCACCAGTTCGGCCAGCACCATGGCCACGGTTTCCAGCGTTTCAATTTCTTCTTCGGTATAGCTGCGCATGGCGCGGTTTTGCAGCGCCAGCACGCCCAGCACCCGCCCGCCGCGCAGGATCGGCACGCCCATGAGGGAGCGATAGACATCTTCGCCGGTTTCCGGCCGGTAAGAGAAGCTGGGATGCGACCAGGCATCGGACACTGCCAGCGGCCGGGCATGGGCGGCGATATCGCCGATCAGCCCTTCGCCCACCCGCATCCGGGTATTGTGAACCGCTTCCTGGTTCAAGCCTTCAGTGGCGAACAGTTCCAGCACCTCGCCGGCGCGCATGATATAGGCGGAACACACTTCCGCCACCATGTCGCCCGCGATCAGGCGCACCACCTTATCCAGGCGATCCTGCGCCGCGCCGCCAGCCGCCATAAGGTCGC
>CAYRWZ010000096.1:7248-8916 GCA_964428065.1 uncultured Comamonadaceae bacterium
GACGCCGCCACCATCAGGGGCCATCCGTTCCAGCAAGGGCCAGCAGCGCCACGCGCGACCGCAGCGCCGCTTCGGCCTGGGCGACCAGATCGGCGATGATATCGGCAACCGGTTCGATCCGCTCCACCATGCCGACCGACTGCCCTGCCATCAGCGAGCCGCCCTCGACATCGCCATCGACCACCGCACGGCGCAGGGCGCCGGCCCAGAAATGTTCGATTTCCAGCTGTGCCGATTTCAGGTCCAGTTCGCCCGCGTCATAGCGGGCAATCACCGCGCGCTGGCAGTCCATGAACCGGCGGGTCGCATCATTGGCCAGGGCGCGGACCGGAATCACCTTGAAGCGCGGATCAAGCTGCACCGACGGCACCGCATCGCGGGCGCTGGCGCGCAAGAACGCCTCCTTGAACCGGGGGTGTGCAACGCTTTCGCTGGCGCAGACAAAGCGGGTACCCAGCTGCACCCCGGCGGCGCCCATTTCCAAAAAACAGGCAATCGCCGCACCGTGGCCGATACCGCCTGCCACAAAAACCGGCACATCCTGCACAGCCGGCAGGATTTCCTGCGCCAGAACAGCGGTGGAGACCGACCCGATATGCCCGCCGGCTTCCGCCCCTTCGATGATCAGCGCGTCGATCCCGGCCCGGATCAGCTTGCGGGCGAAGGCGACGGTCGGGGCGAAGCCGATGGTCCGGCAGCCGCCCGCCTTCAACTGGGCGATCACCGCCGCACTGGGCAGGCCGCCCGCCAGCACCACATGGCTGACCTGTTCTTCGACGCACACTGCGGCCAATGCCTCAAGCTGCGGGTGCATCACGATCAGGTTGACGCCGAAGGGCTGGCCGGTCAGGGCCCGCGTCGCCTGGATTTCCGCGCGCAGCAGATCGGGCGGCATCGACCCTGAGGCCAGCACGCCAAACCCGCCCGCATTGGAAATCGCTGCCACCAGAGTGCGCTCCGAAACCCAGGTCATCGCCCCGCCCAGCACTGCATATTGCGTGCCAAGAAACCGGGCGCCGCGCTGCCACAAACGGTCCAGCAACGCAGTCGGGCGGGCAGCCTGGGCTTCGGGGGCGACGGTCATCCTCAGGCCGCCGCCGCGTCCAGACCGAACGCCGTGTGCAGCGCGCGCAGGGCCAGTTCGGTATATTCCTCGGCGATCAGGACCGACACCTTGATTTCCGAGGTGGAGATGACCTGAATGTTGATGTTCTTTTCCGCCAGCGTCTTGAACATCTTCAGCGCGACGCCCGCGTGGCTGCGCATGCCGACGCCAATCACCGAAACCTTGGCGACATTGGCATCCGGCACCAAGGATGCGCATTCGACATCCTTGCGCTCCGACAGGATCTTCATCGCCCGGTCCAGATCGGTCCGGCTGATGGTGAAGGTCAAATCAGTGGTGCTGCCATCGGGCGAGATGTTCTGGACGATCATGTCCACATTGACCGCCGCATCGGCCAGCGGGCCGAAAATGGCCGCGGCGACGCCCGGCTTGTCGGCCACTTTGGTCAGGGTGATCTTCGCTTCGTCGCGGCTATAGGCAATACCGCTCACCAGTTCCTGTTCCAAGATCTCATCCTCATCCACCACGAGCGTGCCGGGCACGTCGTTGAAACTTGACAGAACCTGCACCCGAACCCGGTGCTTCATCGCCATTTCGACCGA
>CAYRWZ010000097.1:0-8903 GCA_964428065.1 uncultured Comamonadaceae bacterium
CATCAAGGGCGTGTCGATGGACATCGCCGACGGCGAAATGATCGTGCTCGTCGGCCCCTCGGGCTGCGGAAAATCCACCCTGCTGCGCATGATCGCCGGGCTGGACCGGCCATCCAGCGGCCAGATCGTGCTGAATGGCAGCCCGATTGCCGCGCCGCGCCCGGAAGTGGGCGTGGTGTTTCAGGAACCGCGCCTGATGCCCTGGCTGACGATTGAGGAGAATGTCGGCTTCGGCCTGACCCACCTGCCGGCGGAAAAGCGCCGGGCGCGGGTGACAGAGGTGCTAGACCGGGTCGGCCTTGGCCGGTTCGCCCGCGCCTGGCCCAAGGAATTGTCCGGCGGCATGGCCCAGCGGGCGGCCCTGGCGCGTGCGCTGGTCAGCCGTCCGCAGGTGCTCTTGCTGGACGAACCGTTCAGCGCACTGGATGCCTTGACCCGGCACGATTTGCAGGATCACCTGCTGGACCTGTGGGCCTATGACCGGCCGACCATGATTCTGGTCACCCACGATATTGAAGAAGCGCTGGTTCTGGCCGATCGTGTGGTGGTGATGACCGGGCAACCCGGCCGCATCCGCACGGCGATTTCCCCCGGCCTGCCCCGCCCGCGCGACCGCGCCGACAAGCTGTTCGGCGAATGGAAGAAGCGGCTGCTGGCCGATCTGTACCACCCGACCGCCCGCCCGGTCCGCAGCGGGGAAGAACTGGACCCCGCGCTTGCCATCTAAAAGGATCTTCGCCCATGAACGCCGATCAGCTCCGCGCCCTGCAGGCCCCGTTGAAGGATGCCTACAAGACCAACCCCGATGCCGCCGTGGTGACGCTGAAGGCCAGCGGCGCGCTGGACAGCGAAGGTATCGCCTGCAAGGTGGAAACCGGCCGCGCCCTGGTGGAAGCCGGGCTGCACCCGGCAACCGGCGGCAGCGGCGTGCAGGCTTGTTCGGGCGACATGCTGCTGGAAGCGCTGGTCGCCTGCGCCGGGGTGACGCTGAAGGCAGTGGCAACCGCGCTGGACATCAAGCTGCGCGGCGGCACCGTCCGGGCAGAGGGCGACCTGGATTTCCGCGGCACGCTGGGCGTGTCGAAGGAAGCGCCGGTCGGCTTCCGGTCGATCCGGCTGTTCTTCGATCTGGATACCGACGAGTCGGCTGATCGGATCGCCACCCTGACCAAGCTGACCGAACGCTATTGCGTGATCTATCAGACGCTGGCAAATCCGCCGCCGATGGCGCTGGAGATCAAGGCCGAAGGGGCCGGGGCCAGCGCTTGAACGGCCTTTCGGCCAGGCGGCGTTACGGTTTGGCAGCCTTACGGTTTGGGTGGGCCGACATAGCGCCACAGGCGCCAGAAGCCCAGCGTGTCGACCAGCACCCACCCGTGCGCCGTGGGATCGGGGCCAAGATATTTTTCGACATAGTTCGGCCAGTCGCAGAACCATTCGACCCCGGTTTCCCGTAAGTAGTCCCACATCCGGTCCTGATGCGGGATCACCGCCCGGTTCACCTTGCCGTCGGTATTGACCACATTGGCGCGGAAATAGCCCAGCGTCCCTGCCTGCCCGGCGGCCACCGCCGCTTCGGGCGGGACATGGCGGGCGATCAGCTCCAGCTGTTCCCAATAGACGGTCTGGACATGCAGCGTCTGCCCGCGATGGGCCAGAACGGCCGAAACCGCCGTCGGCACCGCCAGCAGCGCCACCAGCAGCACCGCGATCCGCTGACGGTTCTGCAAATAGGGGGCGGCGATCCAGGCAATCGCCACGGTCGCCACCAGGCAGAATGGAAACAGATAGCGGTAATAGAACCAATAGGCGATGAAGCTGAAGCCATAGAACAGGCACAGGATGCCTAGCGCCGTCAGCAGCACGGCGGCGAATTCCACCGTGCGCCGGGTGGCATCGGTGCGCAGCAGGGTTGCCGCTTCGGCCTTCCAGCGGCGGACCAGCAGCGCGATCAGGCCAAGGCCGATCACCGCGCGCAGGATCGACAGCAGAATCCCGTCATAGAAAGTTTCATCCAGCTTGCCGAGCCACAGCTGCGGCATGCCGGTCACGCCCAGCGCCCAGAAGATCCAGCGCCAGCGCCGCTCGTTCAGCGCCCATTCCTGCTGCGCTGTGCCGCTGGTCGGCATCAGGCGGCCGAATTCCAGATAGTTGTAGGCCCACCAGGGGGCCGATACCAGGGCGGCTACCCCGGCCACCAGCGCTGCCCGCAGCAGGGCCCGGCGCAGCGCGGGCAGCCCGCCCCGCCGGTCCCGCCACACCAGGAACAGGCCGAACACCACGGTGAAAATCGCGCTGTCGATCCGGGTCAGCACCAGGGCGCCCATGCCGATGCCGAAAACCAGCGGCCCGCTGGCCCGGTCGTACCAGCCCAACTGCCAGGCCCGCCACAACAGGGCATAGACCAGCATCAGCAACCCGGTTTCCAGCCCGTTGAAATGGTGCATGAAGCCCAGAAACCCGGCGAGGTACAGCACAGCCGCCAGCCAGCCGCGAAAGGCGGCGGTGTCACCGGTTCCCGCATCCGCCGCCGTATCAGGCACTGCATCCCGCGCGATCAGCCCGACCACCCCGGCGGTCGCGGCCCAGATGATCGCACTCAGCCCCAGCACCAGCCGCAGCGCCATCGCCTCGTCATTGCCGGCCAGCCAATAGGCGGCGGCTTCCATCATGGTGAACAGCGGCTGGAACCCGTTGGTCGGCATGGTGCCGTCGATGGTCATGCCATTGCCCAGCGCCACATTGCGTGCCACCCCCAGGCTGTAATAGGCATCCTCGGTCAAGGGCGTGTCGAACACATGGGCATCGGGGCGAAAGGCCAGCGACAGGCCCAGCAGCGTCAGAACCAGTGCAATCAGGCGAAAACCGCGAAAAGCCATCGGGATCTCCCACCCAGACGGTCTGGGTGATGGGCAGGGGGGTTGCGGGGGCAGACGCGACGCCATACCCTGCCCGCCTTACTCTGTCCAGAGGCGAGCTGCCCTATGTCTACCCTCACCGGGTCCGCCCTCGGCGAACCTATCCTGTTGATTGTTTTCGCTGTCGTTCTTTTCATCGCGGGTGGAATTGGCCTGGCCCTGGGGCGGCGGCTGGCCGCATCGGGGGCTGCGGCGGCGCTGGCCGAAACCACTGCCCGGTTGGACGAACGGCAGGCCCGCTTGACCCAGGTGGAGGCAGAGCTTTCCGCTGCCCAGCGGTCGATTGCCGAATGGCGGGCAGAGGCGGCCGAAGCCCATACCGCGCTGGAGGCCGAAAAGGCGCGGGCGGCGGAAAAGCTGGCCCTGCTGGAGGATGCGCGCAAGACGCTGGCGACCCAGTTCGAGGCCCTGTCGGTGCAGGCGCTGGATGCCAATGGCAAGCGCTTCCTGGCCCTGGCCCAGGAAACCCTGGGCAAGTTTCAGGAAGCCGCCCAGGGCGATCTGGAAAAGCGCGGCCAATCGATTGCCGAACTGGTCAAGCCGGTGGGGGACGCGCTGGGCAAGCTGGAAACCAATCTGCGCGATCTGGAAAAGCAGCGCGAAGGCGCCTATGCCGGGTTGAGCGAGCAGACCCGCGCCCTGATGGGGCTTTATGAAACGCTGCGGGCGGAAACCGGCAACCTGACCCGCGCGCTGCGCGCCCCCCAGGTGCGCGGCCGCTGGGGCGAAATTCAGCTGCGCCGGGTGGTCGAACTGGCGGGCATGGTGTCCCATTGCGATTTCGAGGAACAGGTGACGGTGGCCGCCGCGGGCAGCAGCGGGGATGCCCGTCTGCGCCCCGATCTGGTGGTGCGCCTGCCGGGCGGCAAAACCCTGGTGGTCGATGCCAAGGCCCCGCTGGATGCCTATCTGTCTGCCGTGGAAACGGGGGAGGAAGCGGCCCGGCGCGATCATCTGGTGCGCCACGCCCAGCAGGTGCGGGCCCATATCAAGGCCCTGTCGCAGAAAGCCTATTGGGATCAGATCCGCCCCTCGCCGGAATTCGTCGTGCTGTTCCTGCCGGGCGAACATTTCTTCGCGGCGGCGCTGGAGCATGATCCGGCGCTAATCGAAGCCGGGGTGGAGCAGCGGGTGATTCTGGCCACGCCCACCACGCTGATCGCCCTGCTACGCGCCGCCGCCTATGGCTGGCAGCAGGAGGCGCTGGCGGAAAATTCTCGCCAGATTGCTGATCTGGGGCGGGAACTGTTCAAGCGCCTGTCGGATATGGCCGACCATTTCGGCAAGGTCGGCCAGCATCTGGAACGGGCGACCAAAACCTATAACCAGACGGTTGCCAGCTTCGAATCGCGCGTTTTGGTGACGGCACGGCGGATGAAGGATCTGAAAGTGGCCGCCGGGGATGGCGATCTGCCGGAACTGATGCCGGTGGAAACCCTGCCACGCCTGCCGCGCGGAGCGGCAGCACCGGGTGAGGAGGACTAATCAGCGGGTCTGGAGCGGCTGGCGGGTCGCCATCAGGCGCAGGAATTCGAACAGCTCCGCTTCCTGCGCCGGTTCCATGCGCTTGAACTTCAGCGCCAGGGTTGCCCCCGATTTGCGCACCACATCGCACGGAATCCGGAACGGCTTTGAATAAGTCGTCTCCCCCAGGAAGATCGTGACTTCCTTGCCTTTCACCAGTTCGCCGCCATAATTTGCGACGCTCAGGCCGCCCAGGCTCCAATCCTCGGTATTGTGGGGGATGCCATCCACAATCACCTTTAAGACCGGATATTTGAACCGTTTGGTCTTGCGGGTTGGTTCTGACATGGGGAACTCCAAATGCCGCACAGGGCAGGGCGGTGTTTTCTTTCCGGTATATGTAACGATTCCCGCAGGCGTTGCAATGGCTGTAACACGCTGATTTCTTGACCTTTGCTCAACTGGAGCATAAATACCGCCCTATGGCAAAGCTCAAGATACTCACAGCGCCCGACCCGGTGCTGAAACAAAAAGCGGCCCCGGTTGCGGCGGTGACGCCCGATCTGGTGCAGTTTATGGACGATATGCTGGAAACCATGTATGCCGCGCCGGGCATCGGCCTTGCCGCGCCGCAGGTTGGCGTGCTGAAGCGGGTGATCGTGGTCGATGTCAGCGACGAGGGGCAGCCGCGCCAGCCCTATCGCATGGTCAACCCGGAACTGACCTGGGTTTCGGACGAGGATCAATCCTATCAGGAAGGCTGCCTGTCGGTGCCTGAGCATTATGCCGATGTCGTGCGCCCGGCGGCGATCCGCGTGAAGTATCTGGACGAAACCGGGGCCGAACAGGAACTGGCGGCCGACGGGCTGCTGGCGGTTTGCATCCAGCATGAAATGGATCATCTGGACGGGGTTTTGTTCGTCGATCACCTATCGTCGCTGAAGCGCAACATGATCCTGCGCAAACTGCTGAAGGCGAAGAAAACCGCCGTTCCGGCACAGTAAGGGGGGCAGGCGATGCCGCTGCGCGTCGGCTTTATGGGCACCCCGGATTTCGCCGCCGCCGCGCTGACCGCGCTGATTGGCAGTCGGCATCAGGTGGTTGCCGTCTATTCGCAGCCGCCCCGCCCGGCCGGGCGCGGGCAGAAGGAACAGCCCTCCCCCGTCCATCTGCTCGCTGAGGCCCACGCCATTCCCGTCCACACCCCCGCCCGCCTGCGGGGGCAGGAGGAGCAGGCGGCGTTCCGCGCTCTCAATCTCGATGTTGCCGTGGTGGCCGCCTATGGGCTGATTCTACCGCAGGCGATCCTGGATGCGCCGCGCTTCGGCTGCCTCAACATCCACGCCTCGCTGCTGCCGCGCTGGCGCGGGGCGGCGCCGATCCAGCGGGCGATCCTGGCCGGGGATACGGAAACCGGCATCACCATCATGCAGATGGATGCCGGGCTGGATACCGGGCCGATGCTGCTGCGCGCGACCACACCGATCACCGATACGATGACGGGCGGCGCGCTGCACGATGCGCTGGCCGCCCAGGGGGCCGGGCTGATTCTGGAGGCGCTGGACCGGCTGGAGGCCGGCACGCTGCACCCGGTGGTGCAGCCGGAAGACGGCGTGACCTATGCCCAGAAAATCGACAAGGCGGAATTGCGGCTGGATTGGTCCCGCCCGGCGGTGGAGGTGGACCGGCAGGTCCGCGCCTTCGCCCCGCGCCCCGGTGCCTGGACCGAATGGAATGGGGAACGCATCAAGATCCTGTCGGCCGAGGTGGAGGAGCGCGCCCATGACGCTGCCCCCGGCACCTGTCTGGATGATCGGTTGCTGGTCGCCTGCGGTATCGATGCCCTGCGCCTGACCCGGTTGCAGCGGGCGGGCAAGGCCCCGTTGCCGGCGGAAGATGTGCTGCGCGGGTTGCCGATGCCCGCCGGGTCGCGCTTCGTCTGATCGTCGATGCCGCGCTATAAGCTGACCATTGAATATGACGGCGGCCCCTTTTGCGGCTGGCAGTGGCAGGCGACCGGCCGTTCGGTCCAGCAGGCGTTGGAAGAGGCGCTGACCCGCTTCACGGGCGAGGCGCCGACGGTTCACGCCGCCGGGCGCACCGATGCCGGGGTTCATGCCACGGGGCAGGTGGCGCATATCGAACTTGGCCGCCCGTGGATGCCGGACAAGCTGCAAAGCGCGCTGAATTTCTATCTAAAGCCAGAGCCGGTGGCGATTCTGGCGGTGGAAACCGTGGCGGATGACTTTCATGCCCGCTTTTCCGCCGTTGAGCGGCGCTATTGCTATCGCTTGCTCAACCGCCGCGCGCCTGCTGCGATAGACCATGGCCGCGTCTGGCATATTGTTGATCCGCTGGATCTGGAGGCAATGCAGGCTGGGGCGCGGCATCTACTCGGCACGCACGATTTCACCAGTTTCCGGGCCACCTATTGCCAGGCGCGATCGGCAATCAAGACGCTCGACCAGTTGGATGTCGTGAAGGTTTCGGCTGAGGAAGTGCGGATTATCGCCCGCGCCCGCAGCTTTTTGCACCATCAGGTGCGCAACATGGTTGGCACGCTGGTGCTGGTCGGACGGGGCAAGTGGCAGCCGGACGATGTGGCGGCGGCGCTGGCTGCGCGCGATCGTGCCGCCGCCGGGCCGACGGCGCCGCCGGATGGGCTGTATCTGACCGGCGTGGGCTATCCGACCGTCGAAACGCGCCCAACCTAAAGGGAACAGCCTAGGACGCGGGCGGGGCAGTCAGCGATACCGGCGATCCCGCCAGCGCGATCCCGAGCGTCAACCCCAGATCCAGCAGCATGATGCCGATGGTGTGGCCGGTGCCGATTTCCAGGCTGTGCCGGGTGACGAAGAAATTGAAGGCCAGCAGCCACAGGCCGACGATGGCGATGATGCCGAACGCCGTGTCCTGGCTGATCGTCCCGGCGAAGGCCAGCGCCTGCACCACGGCGAACACCACAAGCGGCGGCACCTTGGCCCAGTTATGGGCGACGATGAAGCGGAAGAAGTGATGCGCCCGGCCGATCCCGACCGTGACGGTCATCATCACCACCGGAAAGGCCAGCCATTCGACGATCTGCACCAGGGTCTGCTGCACCCAGACATCGCCGGGCGTATCGTCTGGCATCAGCAGCATGCCCTGCGCCAGTTGCAGCGGCAGCACGAATAACAGGGCGGCAAAGGATTTCCAGAACCCTTCCCGCGTTGCATCCAGCAGGGCAAGGCCCTGTTTGTCGAACAGGGCAAGGCGAAACCCGGCCTGAAGCCCACGGCTGATATCGGCCAGAGACAGCATCACACACGCACCCGGTCAAAATACAAATCAAGCATGGTCCGATAAATGCGGGTCAGTCCAACGATATCGGTCAAGGCCACATTCTCGTCCACCTTGTGCATGGTCTGGCCGACCAGCCCGAATTCCACCACCGGGCAATGGGCGCGGATGAAGCGCGCGTCAGAGGTGCCGCCGGTCGTGCTTTGCTCCGGCCGCTGGCCCAGCACGGCCTCGCAGGCATCGGACACCAGATCGGACAACAGGCCGGGCGGGGTGAAGAACGCTTCGCCCGAACAGGATGTGGTGAGGCTATAGGGCAGGCCGGCGCTATCCAGCCGCTGGCGGATCAGGGCTTCCAGCGTTGCGCTGGTGAAGCCGTCATTGAAGCGCACGTTGAAATTGGCAACCGCCTTGGCCGGGATCACGTTCGATGCGGTATTGCCGACATCGATCGAAATCACTTCCAGATTGCTGGGCTGGAAATGGGCATTGCCCTGGTCCAGCGGGCCATTGCCCAGCGCGGTCAGCAGGGCGACCAGCTTCGGCACCGGATTGTCGGCCAGATGCGGATAGGCGACATGGCCCTGCACGCCCTGCACCTCGATCCGGCCCGACAGGCTGCCCCGGCGGCCGATCTTCATCATCTCGCCCAGGGTGCGGGGGTTGGTCGGCTCCCCCACCACGCAATGGTCGATCACCTCGCCCCGGGCGGCCAGCCAGTCCAGCATCTTGCGGGTGCCGTTGATCGCCGGGCCTTCCTCGTCCCCGGTGATCAGCAGGCTGATCGACCCGGCGAAACCGCCGCGATCGTTCAGAAACTCCCCCGCAGCGGCGACAAAGGCGGCAATCGCCCCCTTCATGTCCGCCGCCCCCCGGCCATAAAGCCGGCCGTTCAGAATCTCCCCGGCGAAAGGGTCGACACTCCAGGCCTCGGCCGCGCCGACCGGGACGACATCGGTATGCCCGGCAAAGCAGAAATGCGGGCGTCCCGTGCCGAACCGGGCATAGAGATTGTCGATCGGCGCGGTGCCATCGGCTTCGAAGCGCAACGGCGTGCAGGCGAAGCCCAGCGCGGTCAAATGCCGGGCCAGGGCCCCCAGCGCCGCGGATCGGTCGGACCGTACATTGCGACCGTCGGACATCCGGTTGCCGCCGCCAGATGCGTCACCGTCCGGTGCTTCACGTGCGGCACCGCCCCGCCGAGCCCGAATCCCGTCGACCCCCGGCGTTCCCGCTCCCGCG
>CAYRWZ010000098.1:0-6155 GCA_964428065.1 uncultured Comamonadaceae bacterium
CGAGCGGGTTGGTGATGCAGATCACGAAGGCGTCGGGCGCGTATTTCTTGATCCCTTCGCCGACCGAGGCCATGACCCCGGCATTGATGTTGATCAGATCGTCGCGGCTCATGCCTGGCTTGCGGGCCACACCGGCGGTGACGATCACCACATCGGCCCCTGCGATATCGGCATAGTCGCTGGTGCCCTTCAGCGCGGCGTCGAACCCTTCCACCGGCGAGGCTTCGACGATATCCAGCGCCTTGCCCTGGGGCACGCCGTCCATGATGTCGAACAGAACGATATCGCCGAGTTCCTTCAGCCCCGCCAGCAGGGCGAGCGTCCCGCCGATATTGCCGGCGCCCACCAGGGCGATCTTATGCCGTGCCATTGCTGTCTCCCGCATGTGGTCAAACGATCTGGAGAACCGGCCAAACGCAGGATCGCCCGCAGGTGACACAAATCCCCCACTGTCGAGGGTGGTGCTACTGCGATTCGCCCGCAAAGGCAAGCGCCAGCGCAGAGAATTCCGCCTTTTTCGCAAACGACGGGACGATATGTCGCCGCCGGGGATACGCTACCGGAGAGACACCATCGGGGGCCGTGCCGGTTACGGCAGCGCCAACCCCAGGCCGGCGAGGAACCGCTGCACGGCCTGCAAGACCGCCGCGCGCTGCTGATGGTGGGGGATATGCCCGCACTGGGGCAGGATCAGCGGCTCGCACGGCCCGGCAACGGACTGGCACACCCCCTCGACCTGGGCGATGGTGCCATATTCATCCTCCGCCCCTTGCAGCACCAGTGCCGGGCAGCGCAGCGTCGCCAACCGTGCACGAATGTCCCAGGCGCGGAACTCCGGCCGCAGCCAGGTCAGCGACCAGGCATCGAAAATCCAGTCGGTATTGTCGCCGTGATAGCGGTGCAGCCGCTGGCGCAGCGGTCCGGCGGCATAGGCGGCGCGGGCGGCCTCGATCCCGGTGATGGTTAGATCCTCGACGATCACATGGGCGGCCTCTGTAATCACCGCCCGTACGGCATCGGGGGCCGCAGCCGCATAGAGCAAGGCCATGGTGCCGCCGTCGCTGTGGCCGAACAGGATCGGCCGGTCGATGCCGACGGCGGCCAGAACCGCAGGCAACACCCGTTCCGCCTCGATCCGGTGATAATCGTCCGGGCGCGGGGCGGTTGGCCGGTCGGCCCCGCCATGGCCCGGGCGTTCATAGGCAAAGACCGGGCAACCGGTCGCCTTGGCCAAATGTGCGGGAAAATCCCGCCACAACAGCAGACTGCCCAATCCTTCGTGTAACAGAACCAGGACCGGACGATCTGGGCTGGGCACCTCGCCCCACCAAGCATAGGGCAGGCGCAGCCCGCCCACCGTCACATAGCCGGCGGTGCGGGCGTCGGATGGTACGAAAGCCGTTAAGAAATCCGGTCCTGAACGGCGGGTTGGCTGGGCCACGGCAACGGTTTCCCATGATTGGCGGATGGGGTATCGGCGATTGCAGTGGCAATTTTCGTTTCCGGTCAAGCCCCTGCCCGCTACAGTGGCGGGACTGAATGTCGCGGGACGGGCCCACCCCCTATGCTGCAAGTCTATTTGCCGATCGCCGAAGTCTCGCTGGATGCCTTCCTGCTGCTGGCGATGGGCACCGTTGTCGGCTTTCTGTCCGGGCTGTTCGGCGTCGGCGGCGGCTTTCTGATGACCCCGCTGCTGATTTTCCTGGGCGTCCCTCCGGCGGTGGCGGTCGGCACCCAGGCCAATCAGCTGGTGGGGGCATCGGTGTCCGGCGTGATCGGCCATTGGCGGCGCGGCGGGGTGGATTTCAAGATGGGCGGCGTGCTACTGGCGGGCGGTTTGGTTGGATCCGGCATCGGCGTTTGGATTTTCGGCCTGCTGCAACGGACCGGGCAAATCGATCTGGTGATTTCGCTGATGTATGTCTGCGTGCTGGGCACGGTGGCTGGGCTGATGCTGAACGAAAGCCTGCGCAGTATGCTGAAGGCGCAGACCCAGGGCGTGGTCCGCCGCAAGCTGCACCAGCATCTGTGGGTCCATGGCCTGCCGCTGAAAATGCGCTTCCACAAATCGCGCCTTTATATCAGCGCGCTGGTGCCGCTGGGCATCGGGGCGCTGGGCGGCATCATCATCGCCATCATGGGCGTGGGTGGCGGATTCTTCATGATCCCGGCAATGATCTATATCGTCGGCATGCCGACCGCCGTGGTCGCCGGAACCTCCCTGTTCCAGATCGTGTTCGTCACGGCTGCCGTGACCATCCTGCAAGCCGTCACCAACAATACGGTCGATCTGCTGCTGGCCGCCATCCTGCTGGTCGGCGGGGTGCTGGGCGCCCAGCTTGGCATCCGCTTTTCCGGCAGCCTGAAGGGCGAACAGGCGCGCGCGCTGCTGGCGGTGATGATGCTGGCCGTGTGCCTGAAACTGGCGCTGGACCTGGTTCTGCCACCCGATACCGCCTTCACCCTGGAATATCCGGGGCGGATGTAGCCATGCGCCGTCTGCTGTTCCCCTTGATGATAATGTTTGCCCTGCTGGCGGGCGGGGCAGTGGCCCCGGCACGGGCGCAGCCAATCATCGCCGACCTGACCAGCCACCTGATCGCCATCACCACCGGCTTTACCGGAACCGAAGTGGTGCTGTTCGGCGCCACTGATGGCGAGGGCGATATCATCGTCACCGTGCGCGGACCGGAGGCGACCGTGCGGGTGCGCCGGAAGGAGCCGGTGCTGGGCGTCTGGATCAATCGAACCGCCGCCACTTTCCGGCAGGTGCCGCAATATTATGCCCTGGCCGCCACCCGCCCGGTGGAGGATATCTTGCGCGGCGAAGCGCGGCTGCGCCCGCTGATCGGACTGGATGCGCTGCAAAGCCAACTCACCCCCTCCCGCACCCTGCCCGAACAGGAAAATCTGGCCTTCCGCGCTGCCCTGGTGGCGGGCAAACAGGATGCCGGGCTGTATCCGCGCGTCACCGCGCCGATCACGGTGCTGGGCAACCGGCTGTTCCGGACCACCGTCGCCTTCCCGTCCAATGTGCCGACCGGGAATTATCAGGTTTCGGTCTATCTGGTGCGCGACGGGCGCATTGTCGGCGTCCAGACCACGCCGCTGGTGGTCAGCCAGCTTGGCTTTGCTGCCGAAATGGTTGATTTCGCCCGCCGCCATGCCTGGCTCTATGGGCTGGCGGCGGTGGCGATGGCCGTGCTGGCGGGCTGGCTGGGCAGTTTCATTTTCCGCCGGATGTAAGGAGAAAGCGTCCATGCCGATGCTGGAGCCCCGCAACGACAATCGCGTTTTCCTGGTCGTGGTGGATGAAAGCCCCGAATTGCAGACCGCCCTGCACTATGCCTGCCTGCGCGCCCGGCGCACCGGCGGGCGGGTGGCGCTGCTTTATGTCATGCAGCCGCCCGACAGCCAGCAATGGAAGGCGGTCGAGGATCTGATGCGGGCGGAACAGCGCGAACAGGCAGAGGCAACCTTGCAACGCCTGTCGCAAGAGGTGAACGAATGGGCCGGGGCGCTGCCGGTCCTCTATCTGCGCGAGGGGCAGACGCGCGACCAGTTGCTGGCGCTGATCGAGGAAGAACCGAGCATTTCCATTCTGGTCCTGGGCGCATCGACCCAGGCAGAGGGTCCGGGGCCGCTGGTCAGCCATCTGGTCGGCAAACTGTCGGGCCGCCTGCGCATCCCGGTCACCATCGTTCCCGGCGGGCTGAGCGACGAAGATCTGGCCGCCCTGACCTGAGATCAGGTCAGATAGCGCAGTACCGCATTCAGGCGCAGGCGGCCAGCTTCGGTCAAGGTCAGCCGGTCGGGCGCCTCGGCGAGCAAGCCTTCCTCGATCAAGGCCGACAGCTTTGCCGGATCGAGCAGGCTGCGGAAGGATTGGCCGAAATCGCGCCGGAACCGGGCATCCGGTATCCCTTCCGTCAGCCGCAGCCCCATCATCAGCATCTCGTCCAGGCTTTCACCCGGCTGAACCGGGCTGGCTTCAGCCATGCCATCTTCGCCCCGGGCAATCGCCGCCAGCCAGGTTTCCGGTGCCTTGTGCTGGCGGGTCGCCCATTTGATCGGCAAGCACCCGGTTTCAGCAGGGGGAACAGTCAGGCGCCCATGGGCATGGCCTAAAGTCAGGCGCCCATGGGCATGGCCTAAAGTCAGGCGCCCATGGGCGCCGGGGCCGACGCCAACATAATCGCCATACCGCCAATAGAGCAGATTGTGGCGGCTTTCCTGGCCCGGCCGGGCATGGTTGGACACTTCATAGGCCGGCAAGCCCGCCTCGGTCAGTGTCGCCTGGGTGGCGAGATAGAGATCGGCGGCCAGATCTTCCCCCGGCAGGACGAAATCACCGCGCCGATAGGCGGTGTGGAACGCCGTTCCTTCCTCGATGGTCAGTTGATACACACTCAAATGCCCGACGGCGAGGTCCAGTGCCTCGCGCAGTTCCGCCTGCCAGGCGGCGACCGTCTGGGCCGGCCGGGCATAGATTAGATCGAAGCTGAAGCGCGGGAAGTGCCGCGCCGCCAGTTGGATTGCCGCCCGCGCCTCCCCCACCGAATGCTGGCGGCCGAGAAAGGCCAGATCCTCCGCCCGCAGGGACTGAATCCCCATCGATAGCCGGTTGACCCCGGCAGCGCGGAACCCGGCAAACCGCTCCGCCTCGACCGAGGTGGGATTGGCCTCCAGCGTGATTTCCAGATCGTCGGTCACCGGCCACAGGCGATGCACCGCCTCGATCACCGCCGCCGCCGTGGCGGGCGGCATGAGCGACGGGGTGCCGCCGCCGAAAAAGATCGATCCGACGCGCCGTTCGCCCCCTTCTTTGGCAAGCTGGGCGGCGCTGCGCTCCAGCGCGGTCACCAGCCCCTGCCGCCACGCATCCTCGTCGATCCGGTCGCGGACATGGCTGTTGAAATCGCAATAGGGGCATTTCGACCGGCAGAACGGCCAATGGACATAGATGCCGAACGGGCGCGGCTCCAGTTCGGCCGGAGAGGGGGCAGCCATCCGGCCTGCCTATGGGGCGAACACGGCGGCCACCAGTTGCGCAAAGGCGCGCGCCCGGTGCGACATGGCGTGTTTGCGGTCCGGCGCCATCTCGCCGAAGGTTTCGGCCTCTCCCACCGGCAGGAAGATCGGGTCATAGCCAAAGCCGTGAAGGCCGCGCGGCGGGAATACCAATGTGCCGTCCACCCGGCCCAGAAAGGTTGCAATCCGGCCATCCGGCCAGGCCAGCGACAGGGCGCAGGCGAACCAGGCGCGGCGATCCGGATTGTCGCCCAGTTCGCGCTCCACCCGCGCCATGGCGACGGAGAAATCCTTGCCCGGCCCGGCCCAGCGGGCGGAATAGATGCCGGGCGCGCCGCCCAGCCCCTCCACCACCAGGCCGGAATCGTCGGCCAGCGCGGGCAGGCCCGATGCTTCGGCCGCAGCGCGCGCCTTCAGCTCGGCATTGGCCTCGAAGGTCAACCCGGTTTCCTCCGGCTCCGGCAGCCCCAGGGCACCGGCCGAGACGACCTTGGCCCCGAAGGGCAGCAGCAACGCCTCGATCTCGCGCAGCTTGCCGGGATTATGGGTGGCGATCACCAGCGTGTCGCCGGGCGTCCAATGGGGATAAGACTGCATGACAGAGACTCGATCCGATAAATGCTAACCCATGATTGCCTTGCGTTGCAGGCTGACCAGCTGGCCGATGCCCTTCTTGGCCAGATCCAGCAGGGCAAGGAACTGGTCCTGGCTGAACGGATCCTGTTCCGCCGTGCCCTGCACCTCGACAATCCCGCCCCGGCCGGTCAGCACGAAATTGGCATCGGCTTCGGCATTGGAATCCTCGGCATAATCCAGGTCCAGCACCGGGTGGCCCTTGTAGATGCCACAGGAAATGGCGGCGACTTCGGATTTCAGCGGCAGGCTGGCGATTTCTTTGGCGTCCACCAGCTTGCGCAGGGCCAGATGCAGGGCGACATAGGCCCCGGTGATCGCCGCCGTGCGCGTGCCGCCATCGGCCTGGATTACATCGCAGTCTACGGTGATCTGCCGTTCCCCCAGCGCGGTCAGATCGGTGACGGCGCGCAGGGCGCGGCCGATCAGGCGCTGGATTTCCTGGGTGCGGCCCGATTGCTTGCCGCGCGCTGCCTCCCGGTCGGAGCGGG
>CAYRWZ010000098.1:6165-8881 GCA_964428065.1 uncultured Comamonadaceae bacterium
AGCATGCCGTATTCGGCCGTCACCCAGCCCTTGCCGGTATTGCGCAGGAAGGGCGGCACGCGCCCTTCAACCGATGCGGTACACAGCACATGGGTATCGCCGAACCGCACCAGGCACGACCCTTCGGCATGTTTGGCGAAGCCGGGCTCCAGCTTGATCTCGCGCAATTGGTCGAACGCGCGGGCGGAGGGGCGAATCAGGCTGGTCATGGCATCCTCGGACAATCGAAACGGATCAACGCCGCGTCAGGGCACCCCCGATCGGGCGCGCAGACTATAGGCAGGCGGGCCGCCGCATACCAGCGGGAAGCGATACAATTGACGCTGTTGCCCCGGCTTCCTAAATTCTGGCGATGCGACCCGCGCGATCCTGCCGGGCCCAAGATGGGATTGCCGACACTGAACGACAGTTTTTCACCGCTTCGGGCTGCCATGACCACGCCTTCGATCAGCACCTTGGGCGACCGCTCACGCGAGATCTTTCGGCATATTGTCGAGGCTTATGTCGAAAGCGGCGAGCCAATTGGCAGCCGGACCCTGTCGCGCCGCCTGCCGATGGCCCTGTCCCCGGCCACCATCCGCAACGTCATGGCGGATCTGGAGGAAGCCGGTCTGCTGGCCGCGCCGCACACATCGGCCGGGCGCATCCCGACGGAACAGGGCTTGCGCCTGTTCGTCGATGGCTTGCTGGAAATCGGCGCCCTCAATGAGGATGAGCGCGCCTCGATCGACGGGCAATGCGCCGCCAGCGGGCGCTCGCTGACAACGGTGCTGGAGGAAGCGACCGCCGCCCTGTCGGGCCTGTCGCAATGCGCCGGGATGGTGCTGGCCCCCAAGGCCGATACCGGTGCGTCGCTGCGCCATATCGAATTCGTCCATCTGGGGGCGGGCCGGGCGCTGGTGGTACTGGTCACCGACGACGGCACCGTGGAAAACCGCATCATCGAAACGCCGCTGGGCCTGCCGCCCTCGGCCCTGGTGCGGGCGGCCAATTATCTGAATGCCCGGCTAGTCGGCCGGTCGCTGGCCGAGGCCAAGGCGATGATCGGCACCGAGCTGGCCCAGCAGCGGGCCGAACTGGACAGCCTGACCCAGAAGGTGGTCGAACAGGGGCTGGCGGTCTGGGCCGATGGGCGGTCGGGCCTGGAGGATGGGCGGCTGATCGTGCGCGGCCAGGCCAATCTGTTGGGCAATGTGGTGGCGCTGGAGGATCTGGAGCGCATCCGCCTGCTGTTCGAGGCGCTGGAGACCCGCGAAAGCCTGCTGAAACTGGTGGAAGCCGCCGATACCGCCGCCGGGGTGCGCATCTATATCGGGGCGGAAAACCCGCTGTTCGCACAGGCGGGTTGCTCTGTGATCCTTGCGCCCTATACAAATGCCCGCGAACAGATTATCGGGGCGATTGGCGTTATCGGGCCGACCCGCCTCAATTATGCGCGCATCATTCCGATGGTCGATTACACCGCCAAGGTGATCGGCCGGTTGCTGCGCTAGTCCCTTCAACACCGACTTGACGTCAATGGATCGAACCAACATGTCGAACCCGTCTGCCGATACCGCAGCCAACAAAACCCCCGCCAACGAGGCTGACGCCAGGATGGACGCCGGAATGGACGCCGGAATGGATTTGGGGGCGAACGAGCCGCTGCTGGATGCCGAGGCCACCGCGTCGAACGCCGCCGGCGACAGCCTGATGGCCGAGGCAACTGCCCGCATCCAGGCGCTGGAAGCAGAGATTGCCGCGCTGAAGGATCAGGCCCTGCGCGCGGTGGCAGAGGCGGAGAATACCCGCCGCCGGGTGGAACGCGACAAGGAAGAAGCGGTCAAATACGCGGCATCGCGCTTCGCCCGCGACATGCTGTCGGTGGCCGACAATCTGCGTCGGGCGCTCGATGCCGCCCCGGCCGACACTGCCGATGATGCGACCAAGGCGCTGATCGCCGGGGTCGAGGCGACGGAGCGCGAGCTGCTGTCCGGGTTCGAAAAGCACGGCATCAAGCGGATCGACCCGATGGGCAGCCGCTTCGATCCCAACCTGCACGAGGCCGTGTTCGAGGTTCCGGGCACCGGCCAGCCGGGTGGCACGGTCGTCCAGGTCTTGCAGGCGGGCTATACCCTGCATGACCGGCTGTTGCGCTCTGCCATGGTCGGCGTGGCCAAGGCCGAAGCGGGCGAAGGCTCTGCCCGCGTCGATACCATGGCCTGATGACACACGATCAGGCGGCTGCGCGCAGCCGGTTAAGGAACCCGTCGATCTCTACCCGCAGCGTATCGCTTTCCTGATTGAGGCGCCCGGCGACGTCCAACACCTTGTTGGCGGCGTCGCCGGTTTCGCTGGCGGCATCGGCAACCCCCCCGATATGGCCGCTGACTGTATCGGTCGATCCGCTGGCCTGCTGAATATTGGCGGCGATCTGCTGGGTGGCGATATTCTGCTGCTCCACCGCCCCGGCGATCTGCGCGTTGATCCGGTCGATCTGCTGGATGGTGGCGGCAATCGCGGCAATCGCATCGGCGGCCGCATGGGTTGTGGCCTGGATGGTTGCGATCTGGGCGGCGATATCCTCCGTCGCCCGCGCGGTCTGGGTCGCCAGGGTCTTCACCTCCCCCGCCACCACGGCGAACCCTTTGCCTGCCTCGCCCGCCCGTGCAGCCTCGATCGTGGCGTTGAGGGCCAGAAGGTTGGTCTGGGCGGCAATTCCCGTAATCAGGTCCAC
>CAYRWZ010000099.1:0-8763 GCA_964428065.1 uncultured Comamonadaceae bacterium
CGCCAGCCGCCGGCGGGCCACGCGCTCGGCGCCGAGGACATCGAAGGCGGGCCGGAATGGCTGGGCGCGCCCGGTTTCATCGCCCCGCCGCATGACAAAGGCAACCAGCGCCGGTTCCTGAATCACCGGATCGGTGGTTGGCAGGCCGGCCACGGTGGTGATCCCGCCCGCTGCCGCCGTACCGGCCAGCGCGTGGATCGTCTCCTTATGCTCCTCTCCCGGCTCCCGCAGGTGCACGCGCATATCGATCAGGCCGGGGGCAAGGCAGAGGTGGGGGCCAGTTTCAGAGGCCGAGACGACCCTGTCGGCCGGTTCGCTCACGCCCTCGCCGATGGCGGCGATAATGCCGTCGCGCACCAGCAGATCGCCGGTCCGGTCCAGCCCGGTTGCCGGGCACAGCAGCCGCACGCCCTTGAAAAGAATGGAGGAGGGGGGGGTCATGAACGGCTCTCCTGCGCTTCGGCCAGCAGTTCCAGACAGGCCATGCGGACGGCGACGCCCATTTCCACCTGGGAATTGATCAGGCTGCGGTCGATATCGTCGGCCAGATCGCCGTCGATCTCCACCCCCCGGTTCATCGGCCCCGGATGCATCACCAGCGCATCGGGCTTGGCGGCGGCCAGCTTGGCCCGGTCCAGCCCGAAGAAGTGGAAATATTCGCGGGCAGAGGGCACCAGCGCGCCTTGCATCCGTTCCAGTTGCAGGCGCAGCATCATCACGATATCCGCCCCGGCCAGGCCCTGATGCATGTCGTGGAACACCGAAACGCCGAACCGGTCGATGTCGGCGGGCAGCAGGGTGGGTGGGGCGACCACGCGGACATGGGCGCCCATGGCATGCAACAGCAGAATGTTCGAGCGTGCAACGCGGCTGTGGGCGACATCGCCGCAGATGGCGATGGTCAGCCCGGCCAATTGCCCCTTGCGGCGGCGGATGGTCAAGGCATCCAGCAGCGCCTGGGTCGGATGTTCGTGGGTGCCGTCGCCCGCATTGATGACGGCGCTGTTGACCTTGCGTGCCAGCAGGTGCGGCGCGCCCGATTCGCCATGCCGCACCACCAGGATATCGGCGTGCATGGCGTTCAGCGTCATGGCGGTATCGATCAGCGTTTCCCCCTTTTTGACCGAGGAGGTGCTGACCGACATGTTGATGACATCGGCCCCCAGCAGCTTGCCCGCCAGTTCGAAGCTGGTGCGGGTGCGGGTGGAATTCTCGAAGAACAGGTTGATGATGGTGCGCCCGCGCAGGGTGCTGGTCTTGCGTTCCGGCGTGCGGTTGGTATCGACATGGGATTCGGCCCGGTCGAGGATCTGTTGGATATCCGCCGGGGTCAGCCGGTCGATGCCCAGCAGGTGCCGATGGCGAAACGCGCTGTGCGAAGAAGGGACGGGATGCATGGGGAATGCGGACTCCTGCGCCGTGACGCGCGGACTATAGGCAGGGGGCTGCCTCGGGGCAAGGCCAAGACCCGTATCGCACTCCCCAACTGCCTTACCCGATTGCCTTATGAACCGGCCAGGGCCATATTCCGGCACAGGATCGGTTCACACCCCAAGACATCAGGCGCGTTATGGTTGATCTGCCCACCATTGCCGAGGCCCAGGCCGAGTTGATCGACACGTTCGGGATGCTGCCCGACTGGACCGACAAGTATCAGTATATCATCGAGCTGGGCCAGCAGCTGCCCGCCTTTCCCGATGCCTGGAAACTGCCCGAATACAAGGTGCATGGCTGCCAGAGCCAGGTGTGGATGCGGCACGAGATCCGCGATGGACGGGTGCATTTCGACGCCACCTCCGACGCGATCATCGTGTGCGGCCTGATTGCGCTGCTGGCCCGGGTCTATAATGACCGCACCCCGCGCGAGATTGTCGAAACCCCGCCCGATTTCATCCGCGAGATCGGCCTGAATGCTCACCTATCCACCAGCCGGGGCAACGGTTTGCAGGCAATGCTGAAGCGGATCCGCGATGCGGCGGTGGCGGCGATGGACACCCAGGCTAACCCTTCCCAGGCTAACGACTCTATGGCCGCTTCGACCCCAACCCCGGGTGCGGCATGAGCGAGGATCTTTATACCGACGAGATTCTGCGTCTGGCGGCGGAAATTCCGCGCCTTGGCACCCTGTCCCAGCCCGATGTGACCATCCGCCATGTCAGCCCTGTCTGCGGCAGTCGGATCGTCATCGATGTCGCCTTCGATGCGGATGGGCGGGTGGCCGATTATGCCCAGCAGGTCAATGCCTGCGCCCTGGGACAGGCCAGCAGCGCGATTGTCGGCCAGGTGATCCAGGGCCTGACGCCGGCCCAGATCCGCGAGGGGACGGCGATCATGCGCGGCTTGCTGTCCAGCGATGCGCCCAAGCCGACCGGCCTGTGGGCGGGCCTGGAAATCCTGCGCCCGGCCCGCGTCATCCGCTCCCGCCACGGGTCGGTCATGCTGCCCTTCGATGCGCTGGAAAAGGCGCTGAAGCAGAAGGGGCTGTAGTGTTGGCGGGTTTGAGTTCGGCTCTGAAAGTGTTTTCTTGAATAATATCATAATATTCACGATGGCGATACCTTTTGGTAAGGTATGAATTTTTCTTTTGCAGACCGACAAAAAATATTATCGTCCACCTGGAGATTGGTTGAGAAATCAACCTTTTGGGTCAATAAAATAAGGAAGTATATATCATGGAGTTTGGTGCAGCAATCTCAAGCGGCTTGTCGAAATACGCCGATTTCAGTGGGCGCGCCTCGCGGTCGGAATTCTGGTTTTTCTTTCTGTTCTACATCCTTGCCAGCGTCGCTGCTTCTATACTTGATGCGCTTCTGTCCATGGCGATTGGGGTTGGTTCGATCCTGTCGATTTTGCTTGGTCTGGCTGCCCTGCTGCCCATAATTGCGGTCACTATCCGCCGCCTGCACGACACTAATCGGTCGGGCTGGTGGGTTCTGATTGCCTTTTTGCCCTTGGTTGGGGCGATTTTGCTGATCATCTGGTACTGCACCAAGGGCACCACTGGGCCGAACCGCTTCGGCGAAGACCCGCTGGCCGGGCAGGATGCCATGGTCGCCCGGGCTTGATGTTCTCGGCCTGATCCGCTGTTTCGGGTGAAGATGGAAAGCCCAGGCCTTGCCCTGGGCTTTCTCTTTTGGGGGCTGTGGCTTGGGGTCTTCTGCCGCACCAAGCAGCCGATTTTTGCCTCTGCCGTCTTTCCCCCTAGCATCGGGCGGGCAGAGCGGTTACATAGGACGCGATTTCGGATTCAAGCGGCGGGACTTACGGCCACATGTCTACAGTTCTTTTGGTCATTCATCTGCTGTTGGCGCTGGCGCTGGTCGGCATCATCCTGATGCAGCGGAGCGAAGGCGGCGGGCTGACGGGCGGCGGCGGCAGCGGCGGTTTCATGACCACGCGCGGCACTGCCAACCTTTTGACCCGGACCACCGGCGTCCTGGCCGGGCTGTTTATGCTGACCAGCCTGGCGCTGGTCATTCTGGCGGCGGCCGGGCGGCCGTCGGCCCCGCGCTCCATCCTGGATGCCCCGGTTTCCGGCGCACCGGCTGTTCCTTCTAGCACTCCGGGACAATCCGGCTCCACCCAGCCCCAGGTGCCGGTCGCCAATTAGCGGCGGGACCGCGATACTGTCTGGCCAAGCGGCGTGCGTGATCGCAGCCGCTTAGGCCGTCAGAACAGGTTGGGCACTGCCGCCCCAAGCCCCCGATCACGGCTTTTTGCACCTTGGTATGTCATACCTGGGTTTCCGTATTTGGGCTTATGCGGCTGCTGTCTTTTGCGATATACGGACGGTCCATGACGCGCTTCATTTTCATCACTGGTGGCGTGGTTTCCTCGCTGGGCAAGGGGTTGGCCTCGGCGGCGCTGGGTGCGCTGTTGCAGGCGCGCGGCTACAAGGTACGGCTGCGCAAGCTCGATCCCTATCTGAACGTCGATCCGGGCACCATGTCGCCCTATCAGCATGGCGAAGTGTTCGTCACTGACGATGGCGCGGAAACCGATCTGGATCTGGGTCATTACGAACGGTTTACCGGCGTGTCGGCCCGCCGCACCGACAGCGTTTCCGCCGGGCGGATCTATTCCGATGTGCTGGCCAAGGAGCGGCGGGGCGATTATCTGGGCGCGACCATCCAGGTCATTCCCCATGTCACCGACGCGATCAAGGATTTCATCCGCGCCGATCTGACCGACGAGGATTTCTGCCTGGTCGAAATCGGCGGTACGGTCGGCGATATCGAGGGGCTGCCGTTCATCGAGGCAATCCGCCAGTTGGGGAACGAGCTGGGCCGCGACCGCGCGCTGTTCGTGCATCTAACGCTGGTGCCCTATATCCCCTCTGCCGGGGAATTGAAGACCAAGCCGACCCAGCATTCGGTCAAGGAACTGCTATCGGTCGGCATCCAGCCGGATATGCTGCTGGTCCGCTGCGACCGCGAGATTCCGCAGGATTCGCTGCGCAAGATGGCGCAGTTCTGCAACGTCAAGCCGGAACGGGTGATCCCGGCCATCGATGTCGATACCATCTATCAGGTGCCGATTGCCTATCACGCCCAGGGCTTCGACCGGGAAGTGGTGCGCTATTTCGGCCTGCCGGATGTCGAGCCGGATCTGACGCGCTGGACCCGGATCGTCAACCGCATTCGCAACCCGGAAGGCGTGGTGACGATTGCGGTGGTCGGCAAATATACCAGCCTGAAAGACAGTTATAAGTCGCTGGCCGAAGCGCTCACCCACGGCGGGATCGAGAATAATGTCGAGGTCAAGCTGACCTGGGTCGATTCCGAAATCTTTGAGCGGGAAGATCCAACGCCGTTCCTGGAAAACGTCAACGGCATTCTGGTGCCGGGCGGCTTTGGCGAGCGGGGCAGCGCCGGGAAGGTGGCCGCCGTGCGCTTCGCCCGCGAACGCAAGATCCCCTATTTCGGCATCTGCTTCGGCATGCAGATGGCGGTGATCGAAGGGTGCCGCAACCTGGCCGGCATCAGCAACGCCAGCTCCACCGAATTCGGCCCGACCAGCGAACCGGTGGTGGGCCTGATGACCGAATGGGTGCGCGGCAATCAGGTGGAGCGCCGCTCCGCCGATGCCGATCTTGGCGGCTCCATGCGCTTGGGTGCCTTTAGCTGCCTGTTGGCCGAAGGGTCGCGCGTGGCGGCGATCTATGGCAAGCGGGAGATCGAGGAACGGCACCGCCATCGCTATGAGGTCAATATCCACTACCGCGACCGGCTGGAGAAGCAGGGCTATCGCTTCAGCGGCCTGTCGCCCGATGGCGAATTGCCGGAAATCGTGGAAATTCCCGACCATCCCTGGTTCGTCGGCGTGCAGTTCCACCCGGAACTGAAATCGCGCCCGTTTGAGCCGCATCCGCTGTTCACCAGCTTTGTCGAAGCCGCGCTGAAACAGGCGCGCATGGTGTGAGGACCAAGAGATGACAGACCCCCGCGTGGTGCGCGTCGGCACCGGTGCCGCAGCGCTGGAGATCGCCAATGACCGGCCGTTCGTGCTGATTGCCGGGCCGTGCCAGATCGAAAGCCGCGACCATGCGATGATGGTGGCCGGGCGCCTGGTGGAAATAACGCGCAAGCTGGGGATCGGTCTGATCTACAAATCCTCCTTCGATAAGGCGAACCGCAGTTCGGTCTCTGCCCAGCGCGGCGCCGGCATCGATGGCGGCCTGCAAATTCTGGCCGATATCCGCAGCGCCTACAATGTGCCGGTGCTGACCGATGTGCACACCGAAGCCCAGTGCACGGTGGCCGGGGCGGTGGTCGATGTGCTGCAAATTCCGGCTTTCCTGTGCCGCCAGACCGATCTGCTGCTGGCCGCCGGGGCAACCGGCAAGCCGGTCAATGTGAAGAAGGGCCAGTTCCTGGCCCCTTGGGATATGGCGAATGTCGCCGCCAAGATCGCGTCGACCGGCAACCACAATGTGATGCTGTGCGAACGCGGCACCAGCTTCGGCTACAATACTCTGGTCACCGATTTCCGGGGGCTGCCGGTGATGGCCGAAACCGGCTATCCGGTTGTGTTCGACGCCACCCATTCGGTCCAGCAGCCGGGCGGCCAGGGCACCAGCAGCGGCGGCGAACGCCGCCACGTGCCGGTGCTGGCCCGCGCGGCCATGGCGGTCGGCGTTGCGGCGGTGTTCATGGAAACCCACCAGGATCCCGATAACGCCCCCAGCGACGGCCCGAATATGATCCCGCTCGACCGCATGGAAACCCTGCTGACCGATATGGTCGCCTTCGACCGGCTGGCCAAGCAGTTCCCGCGCGACCGGTATGGCATCGCCTAAGCCGATTTTCTCCTCTCCCCCCTTTTGGCCTGATCCCACGTTCCAAGGAAGTACAGACCCATGTCCGCCATTACCGATATTCACGCCCGCCAAATTCTCGACAGCCGTGGCAACCCGACCGTTGAGGTCGATGTGGTGCTGGAAACCGGTGCGTTCGGCCGTGCGGCGGTGCCGTCCGGTGCCTCGACCGGCGCGCATGAGGCGGTGGAACTGCGCGATGGCGACAAGTCGCGCTATCTGGGCAAGGGCGTGCAGAAGGCCGTTGACGCTGTGAATGGCGAGCTGTTCGATGCGCTGGTCGGCATGGAAGCCGAAGAGCAGATCATCATCGACCGCACGATGATCGACCTGGACGGGACCGAAAACAAAAGCCGCCTGGGCGCCAATGCCATTCTGGGCGTCAGCCTGGCGGTTGCCAAGGCGGCGGCGGAAGATAACGGCCTGCCGCTCTATCGCTATGTCGGCGGTGTGTTCGCCAACACCCTGCCGGTGCCGCTGATGAACATCATCAACGGCGGCGCCCATGCCGACAATCCGCTGGACATGCAGGAATTCATGATCATGCCGGTGGGCGCGCCCGATTTTTCGGAAGCGATGCGCATGGGGGCGGAAATCTTCCACGCGCTGAAGAAGCAGCTGAAGGACATGGGCCACGCCACCAATGTCGGCGATGAAGGCGGTTTCGCCCCCAATCTCGCCAATGCCGATGCGGCGCTGGGCGCGATCATGAAGGCGATTGAGGCCGCAGGCTATCGCCCCGGCGACGATGTGGCGATTGCCATGGATGCCGCGTCGACCGAATTCTTCAAGGGTGGCAAGTATCACCTGGAAGGCGAGGGCAAGGTGTTGGATTCCGACGGCATGGTGAAGCTCTATGCCGATCTGTGCGCGCGCTATCCGATCCGGTCGATCGAAGATGCGATGGCCGAAGATGACTGGGCCGGCTGGAAGGCGCTGACCGATGCGCTTGGCGCCAAGGTGCAACTGGTGGGCGACGATCTGTTCGTCACCAATCCGAAGCGTTTGGCCGATGGCATCCGCAAGGGCGTGGCCAATTCGATCCTGATCAAGGTCAACCAGATTGGCACCCTGAGCGAAACCCTGGATGCGGTCGATATGGCCCATCGGTCGGGCTATACCGCCGTCATGTCGCACCGGTCGGGCGAGACCGAGGATGCGACCATCGCCGATCTGGCGGTGGCGACGAATTGCGGCCAGATCAAGACCGGCTCCCTGTCCCGGTCCGATCGTCTGGCCAAGTATAATCAGCTGCTGCGCATCGAAGAGCAGTTGGACAGCGCCGCCCGCTATCCGGGCCATGGCTGCTTCAAGCGCGTCTGACCGTCACGGCCCGGCCCAACCGGTCAACCCCTTCCCCCGCAGCCGGGGGAAGGGGTTTTTTCTTGGAGTATCACAGCGTGGGTTACGCGCCCAATCTGCGACTCATACTTGAGTCAAATTTGCCACGCCTTTGACTCTTAAAGAAAATTACGGATCGGGGCTTGACCGGCAGACTCCGGTGTGATTCGATTTGGCCCATGTCCTTACTGTCGCTCTTCGCCCGTAAATCCCGTCATGTCATCGCGCCGCTGTGCGGCACGCTGTTCGTTGCCTATTTCGGCTATCACGCGGTTCAGGGCGACCGGGGCCTGCTGACCTATCTGCGGCTGAAGGACGAAATCCGCAAGGCGGAAATCACCCGCGACCTGCTGCATGCCGAACGCCAGATTCTCGAACGGCGCACCCAGTTGCTGCGCCCGGACAGCCTGGATCCCGACATGCTGGAAGAACGGGCGCGCGTGATGCTGAATATGGGGCGAGGCGATGAGCGCATCATCATGTTGCAGCGCCCTGGGGTGAACAGCCCAGCAGTTTCAGTGCGTTAATTCCATCCGCTTCGCAGTTGCGAAACAGCGCTGTTAACCGCTTGTCAGTTAATTTTTGATTTCTTGTGAAATTACAAGCGCTTGCGGCCACGGAACGCCGCTTGCGAGTCGCTTCCGGACAGGCTAGAGAGGGGGTATGTCCTGGGTGACCGGGGCAGGCCCTGGGTGTGGCCGTGCGCCGCCCCCGGTGCCGCCCCCCTGCCGCCTGCCGGCAACGGTCGCACCAGACCCGAAGACGCATCAAGTGGAGGAGACCCCCGCATGACCACCGCCAAGCGTTCCACCAAATCGGCCGGAGGGGGCGCCAAGCCCGCTGCCGCGGATCTGAAGAAATATTACCGCGACATGCTGCTGATCCGCCGGTTCGAGGAAAAGGCCGGTCAATTGTATGGCATGGGCCTGATCGGCGGTTTCTGCCATCTCTATATCGGGCAAGAGGCCGTGGTGGTGGGGATGCAGGCGGCGATCACACCGAACGATGCCGTGATCACCAGCTATCGCGACCATGGCCATATGCTGGCCTGCGGTATGGATCCGCGCGGCGTGATGGCGGAATTGACCGGCCGGGCGGGCGGTTAT
>CAYRWZ010000100.1:0-8542 GCA_964428065.1 uncultured Comamonadaceae bacterium
CGCGCCTGCTTTGGGAGCAGGATGTCGGAGGTTCGAATCCTCTCACCCCGACCAGCCGTGGACTTACTGGCTTTTGATAGCGATTGATAGCGTTTGATCTGGGGGGCAGTGCCGAAATGACCAGCCGTGTGCGCATTTACCAGCCGGCCAAAACCGCAATGCAGTCGGGCCGCGCCCGGACCAAGGCATGGGTTCTGGAGTACGAGCCGGGCGCCGCGCGCAGACCGGAACCCCTGATGGGCTGGGTCAGCGGCAGCGATACGCTGGCGCAGGTGCAACTGTCCTTCGACACCAAGGACGAGGCGCTGGCCTATGCCGCCCGCAAGGGCCTGGACGCCGTGGTGGAAGAGCCGAAACAGCGCGCCTTCAAGGCCAAAAGCTACGCCGATAATTTCCGCCCGGACCGCATCCGCGCCTGACGCCGCTAACCCGGTTTTGCGCCCGTAGCTCAGTAGGATAGAGCAAGAGCCTTCTAAGCTCTGGGTCGGGGGTTCGAATCCCTCCGGGCGCGCCATCCGGCCTGCCTTGGCCGCGCTGGACTACTCCCCCCTCACTGAACCTGCATCAGGCCGAAGCGGAGCATGGCTGCGGTGCCGTCGCTGCCGCGCAGGCGGTCGAGGAATTGGCGGGTGGCGGGGCGGTCGCGGCCGGTCAGCAGGGCGGCGGTATAGATCACCGGTGGATGATAGGATTCCGGCACATCGCCCGAGGATTCCAGCCGCGCCCGGCTGGTTAGCATGGATTTGGGCAGCAGGGCGGCGGTGACGGCACCGCTTTCCAGCGCCTGCACCAGCGCGGGCAGGGTGTCGTAGGATACCAGTCGCGCGCCCAGCGTATCCAGCACGCCCAGTGTGCCCAGGATTGACCGGCTGACCGCGCCAAGCGCGCCACGCTCTGCCCCCAGCACGCCGAAGCCGCCATCCTCTAGAATCTCCAGCACGCCGAAACCGGGGCGGACCCGGATGGCGGTGGCGCGTTCCGAAACCTGGGCGATCGCCAGCCGGTCGCGCGCCAGCGGGGCCAGGCTGCCGCGCTGCACCGTGCCATCCTCAACCAGCCGGTTCAGATGCTCCGCATCGTCGAGAATAACCAGATCGGCCTGCTTTTCCGCCGCCAGCCGTTCGGCCAGATCGGCCCCGGCGATCACCACCAGCCGCACCGATTGCCGCCGCCCGGCCTGGGAGACCATCGCCCGGATCGGCTCTGCCATCGGGGCGACAGTCAGCACCGTCACGGCGGATGCGGCCGGTTGCTGCTGCGCCAGTGCGGGGGCCGCCGCGCCCATCAGCCCTGCCAGACCAAAGACCAGCAACCCGGCGGCGGCGCGCCGCACGCGCGAAACAAAACCGGACATGGGAATGTGATTTTCAGTGCGCATGGCCATGGCCGTACAACTCCTCGACCGAGGTAAGGGGCTTGGCATTTTCCACCCAGCCGCTCTCTTTGGCCGTCAGAAAGAAACAGTTGCGCCGCCCGGTGTGGCAGGCAACGCCGGTTTGATCGACAATCGCCAGCAGCGTGTCGCCGTCGCAATCCAGGCGCAGCTCTACCAGCTTTTGCACCTGGCCGCTGGACTCCCCCTTGCGCCACAGCGCCTGGCGCGAGCGCGACCAGTAACAAACCTGTCCGGTCTGGAGCGTCTCGACCACCGATTCGCGGTTCATCCAGGCCATCATCAGCACCTCGCCCGTGCCGTGCTGCTGGGCGATCACCGGCACCAGACCGGCGGCATCGAACCGGATAGCATCCAGCAAAGGCGCGATATCGGAAGGGGGGGCGGACATCGGACGGTTACTCCTGAAGGCACTGGGGGTCGGCAGGTATTGGCGCGGGTTGTCCCCACATGGGTTCAGGGTCTATACATGCCCTGACGATTGCAAGAGTATAACACAATGCCCGCACATGCTCACATGCCGCATGCCGCTTCTGCTACCGGCCACGATCATGCCCGCTGTATCGAGGATGCGATGGCGCAGGCGACCGCCCTGTGCGCTGCCGCCGGGGTGCGGCTGACACCCGTGCGCCGCCGGGTGCTGGAGTTGATCTGGCGCAGCCATCAGCCGGTTGGCGCCTATGCGCTGCTGGATGTGTTGCGGGTGGAAGGGTGGAATGCCGCGCCACCCACCGTCTATCGCGCGCTGGATTTCCTGATGGCGAACGGCCTGGTGCATCGGCTGGAAACGCTGAACGCCTTTATCGGCTGCCCCCATGCCGGGCAGCCCCACCCGCAGCAATATCTGGTGTGCGAAGGGTGCGGATCGGTCACCGAACTGGCCGATAAAGGGCTGGCTGGGCAGATTGCCGGGGTGGCGGCGGCGGCCGGGTTCCACCCCAGCCGCCAGATTCTGGAAATTTTCGGCCGCTGTGCCGCGTGTGGCTCGGCCTAAGCCCGATCCAGGCGATAGCGCAGGGTTTCGAACTGCATGCCCATGACGTGGTAGGTATAGGACCCAATCAGCCGCATGCCGATCTTCTGAAGGATCGCCTGCGACCCGGCATTATCGGGATAGACCACCGCATCCACCCGGGGCAATCCCGCTGGGCCGAACGCCAGATCGCGCATGGCGATGGCAATTTCCGTCCCGTATCCGTGCCGCCAATGGGCGCGCGCCAGCCGATAGCCCAATTCATGCCCGCTGCCATCCTCCAGCGGGGTCAGCAGGGCGCCGCCGATCAATTCCCCCGTCGCCTTGTGATCGACGGCCCAGAAGCCCAGCCAGGGGCGGTCCGGGTGGGCCAGCCCCTGCCACAGCGACAGCCGGTGGCGCATCGCCTCTAGGCTGGGCACGACCCGCCCGCCGCCGATGTAGCGCGTGACCTCCGGGTCGCTGTGCATCCGGTAAGCCAGGTCGGCATCGTCCAGCCGCCAGGGGCGGATGCGCAGGCGGGCGGTCTCGCAAATCGTGCCCATTCCGGCTAACTGGCCTTGGCCATGGCGGCAAAGGCCCCGTCGATATCGGCGATCAGGTCTTCCGGCGCTTCCAGCCCGGCGTGGAAGCGGATCAGCGGCCCTTCGGACTGCCAGGGGGTGATGCTGCGCATCCCCTTGATCTTGGCGGGCACCACCAGGCTTTCATACCCGCCCCAGGAATAGCCCATGCCGAACAGGCGCAGGGTTTCGACGAAGGCGGCAAGCTGCGGGCGGCTGCACGGTTTCAGCACCACGCCGAACAGCCCGGAGGCGCCGGTGAAATCGCGCCGCCATAGCTGATGCCCCGGATCCTGGGGCAGGGCAGGGTGCAGCACCTGGGCCACCTCCGGCCGGTCTTGCAGCCAGCGCGCCAGGGCCAGCCCATGCTCCTGATGCTGTTTCAGCCGCACCGCCATGGTGCGCAGGCCGCGCAGCGCCAGATAGCAATCGTCGGGCGACAGGGTCTGCCCCAATTCCATCACCGCCTTGCGGATCAGGGGATAGGTTGCCTCGTTCGCGGTTACCGTTCCGGCCATCACGTCGGAATGGCCGGAGATATATTTGGTGGCGGCATGGATGGAGATATCGACGCCCAGCGCCAACGGCTTGAAGAACAGCGGCGTTGCCCAGGTATTGTCGATCATGGTCAGCACGCCCGCCGCCTTGGCTGCGGCGACGATGGCGGGAATATCCTGCACCTCGAAAGTCAGGCTGCCGGGCGATTCGCAATAGATCACGCGGGTTTCCGGCCGGATCAGCCGGGCAATGCCGCCGCCGATCAACGGATCGTAATAAGTGACGGATACGCCGAACCGGGCCAACGTGCCGTCGCACACCTGCCGCATCGGGCCATAGACGCTGTCGCTGACCAGGATATGGTCACCGGCCTTCAGCACCGCCAGCAGGGCCAGGCTGATGGCGGCAATGCCCGATGGCGCCAGCACGGTGCCAAAGCCGCCTTCCAGTTCGGTGATCGCATCTTCCAGCGCCCGGGTGGTCGGCGTGCCCAGGCGGCCATAGGTGACCTCCTTATTGGAATAGCCGTTGGCCGCTTCCAGCGCGTCCAGGGTGGGGAACACCACGGTCGAAGCATGATAGACTGGTGGATTGACGATGCCGAAATTCGCCTCCGGGTCGCGCCCGGCCAGGGTGAGTCGCGTGGTGTCCTTCATGATCTGATAATGTCCTGCAGATTCTGGTGAATGGCTGACATGTCTGTGGAATGTCAGATCACAGTGTTACGGCATTGTACGGGAAGCGCAAGCCGGTCCGTCAGGTTCTGGAAAATCCGGGATCGGGAGGGGGGCGACCCTCTTTTACCATGTGGCGGATTTCAACCGGCGCTATGCTTGCCGGCCGGCCCGGCAGGATTCGTTTTCTGGTGCCACTGCGGAACGAAGCGTATGGCACCGTCGCCGTATTCATGAATGCCGTCGGCAACCGCTGGGATTTGATCCAGCCGGACGATTTTCGTTAGCGCAAGGTCGTAACCCATAAACGCAAGCGTTGCGCAACCATATTTCGATTTTCCGGCTAATTCCGGTGAATATATCTAATTTTTTCCAATTTGAGTGGATTGGTTCGTTGACCTTCGCGTCGGAATCGGGATGATGCGTATTGTCACAGGGACAAGCCGAGGCAAGGCTTGTCGAAAACGCCCGAAAGCAACCTGGGCGCGATGATCCGGGTGCCGAGGGCGAGGCTCATGAGGGAGTGGAGTTAATGAAAAAGTTTGCTGTTTCCGCCGTTGCTGCAGCCGTTACCGGGGCCGTTCTGGGCCTGATGCCTGCTGCCGCATCCGCCCAGGGCGGGGGCACGCTGAACGCCGTCAAGCAGCGCGGGGTTTTGAACTGCGGTGTCAACACCAGCCTTCCGGGCTTCTCGGCCCCGGACGCGCAGGGCAACTGGACCGGCCTGGACGTGGATATCTGCCGCGCCGTCGCCGCTGCGGTCCTGGGTGATGGCAACAAGGTCAAGTTCTTCCCGTTGAACGCCCAGCAGCGCTTCACCGCATTGCAGTCGGGCGAAATCGACATCCTGTCGCGCAACACCTCCTGGACCCTTCAGCGCGACACCGCGCTGGGCCTGAACTTCGCGCCGGTCACTTTCTATGACGGCCAGGGCTTCATGGTCGCCAAGAAGCTGAACGTGAAAAGCGTGAAGGATCTGAACGGCGCAACCGTCTGCGTGCAGCCGGGCACCACCACCGAACTGAACCTGTCGGATTACTTCCGCGCCAACCGCATCGAATTCAAGCCGGTTGTGATCCAGGAACTGGCTGAAGTCGAAGCCGCGTTCTTCTCGGGCCGTTGCGACGCCTACACCACCGACGCATCGGGTCTTGCCTCGACCCGCGCTGCCCGTGCGCAGAATGCGGATGATTACGTGATCCTGCCGGAACTGATCTCGAAGGAGCCGCTGGCCCCCGCCGTCCGTCAGGGCGACGATGAATGGGGCAACGTGGTCAACTGGACCATCTTCGCGCTGATCGAAGCCGAAGAACAGTCGATCACCAAGGCCAATGTCGATGAAAAGATGAAGTCCGACAACCCGAACACCAAGCGTCTGCTGGGTGCCACGCCGGGCATGGGCAAGAACCTGAACCTCGACGAAGCCTGGGCTGCCAATGCGATCAAGGCGGTCGGCAACTATGGCGAAATCTTTGAGCGCAACGTGGGTAAGAACACCCCGCTGAAGCTGGAGCGCGGTCTGAACGCCCTGTGGACCAAGGGCGGCCTGATGTACGCGATGCCGATCCGCTAAGTCCGGACGCAGACGACAGCAACCGGTGGCAGGGAACTGCCACCGGTTCTTCGTATCCGGCCTTTGCTATCGCTTTTTTTGTTACGTCTGAGATGAGGACGGAGGTCATCGGGTATGGCTAACGCAGGCCACACGACCCCCCAGCCAGATGGACCCAACGCCGCCCGTTCGGCGACCGTGCAACGCCCCAAAACCGCTTTCTGGAACGACCGCGACACGCGCGCGATCCTGTTTCAGATCCTGATTATCGGCGGCGTCGTTCTGGCGGGTTGGTATCTGGTTCACAATACGCTGATCAATCTGGAACAGCGCAAAATCGCCACCGGTTTCGGCTTTTTGAACCTGGAAGCCGGGTTCGAGATCGGCGAAAGCTACTTCGTGCCCTATTCGGCTGCGGAAAACTATGGCCGGGCGATCATCGTCGGGATTCAGAACACGCTGATCGTTTCGGTGATCGGCATCATCCTGGCGACGCTGCTGGGCACCCTGGTGGGGATTGCCCGCCTGTCGAGCAACTGGTTGCTGGCGCGTCTGGCCAGCATCTTCGTCGAAGGCATGCGGAACATTCCGCTGCTGCTGCAACTGTTCATCTGGTACGCGATCATTTCCAATCTGCCGCCTGTGCGGCAGGCGGTGGAATTGCTGCCCCATGTGACGATCAGTCAGCGCGGCCTGCGGTTTCCGGCGATTATCGGGCATCCGGTCTATCTGTGGATGCTGGTGCTGTTTGTGGTTGGCTGCGTCGGGGCCTATCTGTGGCGGAAATCGGCGGTTCAGTTCCAGGAACGGACCGGCAAGATCCGTCCGGTCGTTCTGCCGTCGCTGGGCTTCATGTTCGGCCTGCCCCTGATCGTGTGGCTGGCGTTCGGCGCGCCGCTGGCCTGGGAACTGCCGGAATTGCGCGGGTTCAACTATGCCGGCGGGATCAACCTGTCGCCGGAACTGCTGGCCCTGACCATCGGTCTGGTCACCTACACGGCGGCGTTCATTGCCGAAACCGTGCGTGCGGGCATTCTGGCTGTGCCGAAGGGGCAGTGGGAAGCCTCGCGTTCCTTGGGTTTGAACAATGGCCGGACCCTGCGCATGATCATTCTGCCGCAAGCGCTGCGGGTGATCGTGCCGCCGATGACCAGCCAGTATCTGAACCTGACCAAGAACAGCTCGTTGGCGGTGGCCATCGGCTATCCGGATCTGGTTTCGGTGCTGAATACGGCAATCAACCAGACCGGCCAGGCGATTGAGGGCGTGGCACTGATCATGGCGGCCTATCTGACCGTCAGCCTGTCCATTTCGGCCTTCATGAACTGGTACAACAAAAAAATCGCGCTGGTTGAGCGGTGAGGGGGCAGCAATGACCGTAGTGACGACAGAGTCCGCCCCCGTCGAAAAGCCGCCCGTCACCTCGACAGGCGTCATCGGCTGGCTGCGGGCCAATCTTTTCAACACCTGGTACAATTCCGTCATCACCCTAGTGGTGGCCTATGGCCTTTATGAGGGGCTGGCGGCCCTGATTCCCTGGGCGTTCATCAACGCGCTCTGGTCGTCCACCGCCGAGGAATGCGCCCAGGTCGCCGCCACCATCGGCGGGGCCTGCTGGTCGATCATTCCCGAAAAAGGCCGCTTCACACTGTTTGGCCGCTATACCTATGAAGAGCAATGGCGTCCGGCTTTGGCGATGGGGTATTTCGTCGCATTGGTCGGCGTGTCCTGCTTCCGCAGCCTGTGGGGCCGCTGGCTGTTCTGGGCCTGGCTGTCGGTTGTCCCGGTCTGGGGCGTGCTGATGTGGGGCGGGGTGTTCGGCCTCGAATATGTCTCGCATGAAAGCTGGGGCGGCCTGCCGCTGACGCTGGGCATGTCGGTGGTGGCGATCGTGGTCGCTTATCCGATCGGCATTGTCCTGGCGCTTGGCCGCCGGTCCGACCTGCCGGTCGCCCGGTCGCTGTGCGTGGCCTATATCGAGCTGATCCGCGGCGTGCCGCTGATTTCGGTGCTGTTCATGGCCTCGGTCATGATTCCCCTGTTCTTCCCGGCCGGGGTGACCCCGGACAAGCTGCTGCGCGCGCAGATCGGCTTTACCATGTTCCTGGCTGCCTATCTGGCCGAAGTGGTGCGTGGCGGGTTGCAGGCGGTGCCGAAGGGCCAGTACGAAGCGGCGGATGCCCTTGGCCTCGGCTATTGGCAGAAGGTGCGTCTGATCGTCCTGCCGCAGGCGCTGCGGCTGGTCATTCCGCCGATGGTCAATTCGTTCATCTCGACCTTCAAGGATACCTCGCTGGTCCTCATCGTCGGCCGGGTCGATCTGTTGAATGCCGGGTCGGTTGCCGCGCGCGATCCCGTGTGGCGTGCCTTCACGATCGAGATGTACGTCTTTATCGGCCTGATCTACTGGGTCTTCTGCTTCACCATGTCGAAATTCAGCCAGAGCCTTGAGAAAGATCTCAACAAGGCCAACCAGCGCTGAGAGGGAAGGGTTCACGACTATGACCACTGCACGCGAAAGCAAGCGGGATCTGGCCTCGGCGCCGGAAATCATTCGACTGGACAATGTCAACAAGTGGTACGGCGAATTCCACGTGTTGCGGAACGTCAACCTGTCGGTGCGCAAGGGGGAGCGGATCGTGATCTGCGGCCCGTCCGGGTCCGGTAAATCGACCATGATCCGCTGCATCAACCGCCTGGAAGAGCATCAGAAGGGCAGCATCATCGTCGAAGGCGTGGAATTGACCAACGATGTGAAGAACATCGAGGCCATCCGCCGCGAAGTCGGCATGGTGTTCCAGCAGTTCAACCTGTTCCCGCATCTGACGGTGCTGGAAAACTGCACGCTGGCGCCGATCTGGGTGCGCAAGATGCCCAAGGCCGAGGCCG
>CAYRWZ010000101.1:0-6433 GCA_964428065.1 uncultured Comamonadaceae bacterium
GCCTCGCGCAGCGCCCGGTCCGCCTCTGCCAGGGCGCGTTCGCCTGCTGCCAGGGCATCGGCAGCGGCGCGGCGGGCGCTGTCGGCCTGGTCGATCGCGTCCAGCAGCGCCTGGCGGCGCTCCTCCAGCACCAAGGGCTGCTCGTGTAGCTCCTCCAGCTCGGCCTCCAGACTGGCGCGGCGGTCGGCCAGTGCGGCTTCCCGGTCGGCGGTCGAATCGATCCGGCGCTGCCAATCCGCTGCTTCCCCGGCAATCGCGGTCAGGCGGCGCTGCCTAGCCTCGGCCTCCCGGCGCAGGCGGTCGCGGGCGGAGCGGGCTTCTGTCACGGCAGCGCGCGCTTCCGCCGTGCGGCCGCGACAGGCGGCCAGTTCGGATTTCAGCGCCTCGGCATCCGGTAGCGCCTCCTGTTCCTCCAGCGTGGCCGATAGCTGGGCCTCCAGCTCTGCCGCATCGTCGGCCAGACGGGTGACCGTCTCCTCAATCGCGGCCAGCCGCTGGGCCAGACTGGCACGGGCGGCGCCCAGCCGCATCACCTGATCGCGGATCTCCGCCAGGCTACGGTCGGCCTGCTTTTCGCGCTCGCGCGCGGCGGCCAGGCCTTCGCGGGCCAGCAGCAGGGCGGCGCTGGCGGCATCGCTGGCTGCCTCGGCCTGGGCGGCCAGTTCCTCTGCCCCCTCCCGCTCAATCTCCAGCGTGTCGAGGCGATTGCGCTGTTGCAGCCGGGTGGCGATGGCCGCCGCCGCCCCACCAGTACCAGCCGGTGCGCAGAACCCATCCCAGCGCCACAGATCGCCCGCCGGGCTGACCAGCCGCTGACCCGGACGCAGTTGACCCTGAAGCCGGTCGCCGGTCGCGGCATCGGGCACCAGGCCGATGGCGGTCAGCCGGGCGGTCAGGGCATCGGGCGCAACAATCTGGCGGCTGAGGGGCGATGCCTCCCCGGGCAGGGCGGCAGGTGCGGCATCGGTGGATGCGCCAGGTGGCGACATCGCCCGCCAGCCGCGCCGGCTGGTGTCGGAGCCTGCCAGCAGCGGTGCCGACAGATCATCGCCCAGGGCAGCGGCGAGGGCGGCTTCCAGCCCCGGCGGCACCCGCATGGCATCCAGAACCGGGGTGCCCCCGCCCAAAGCGCCATCCCCGCCAATCAGGGCCGTGGCCAAACTGGCGCGCAGCCCTTCGATTTCCGCATGCAGCCGGGTAACCGCCGCCCGCGCCGCTTCCAAGCGCCGCCGGGCCTCCGCCTCGCTCTCCTGACCGGCAATCAGGCGCGATTCCTGCTCCTCCCGGCGGATCCGGGCCTGTTCGGCCTGTTCTTCCGCTGTCATCAGCCGGGCTTCCAGCTCGTCCTGGGCGGGGGCGCTGTCCAGCTGGGCGGTCAGGGCATCGCGCTGATCCTCAGCCTCCCGCAGGGCGGTGTCGAGCCGTCCCTGCCGATGCTCCAGCTCGGCCAGCCGCCGTTCCATTTCCTGCCGCCGCGCTTCGATCCCGGCGGCGGTTTCGGTTGCGGCCAGCTGCGCCTGTTCGGCCTGTTCCAGCCGGGCTTCGGCTTCTTCCAGGGTCAGATCGGCCTCGGCAATGGCCTCCGCCTCGCCCTCCTGCTGATCGCTTAGGGCGGACCGTTCGTCCGCCAGCCGGGCCAGCGCCGCCCCGGCATCCTGGGCCAGCTGGCGTTCGCGCGCCTCGTCCCGCGCCAGATCGTCCAGCCGGGCGCGCGCCTGGGCGATCCGGTCGGTCAGGCGACGTTCCTCTGCCTCCACTTCGCCCAGCGCCAGAGTGACCCGTTGCAGGACGGCGGCGGCTTCGGCCTCTGCCTGGCGCAGACTGGGCAGGGCGGCGGCGCTGTCGGCCTGCCGGGTGGCGGCCTCTGCGGCGAGGGCGACCGCTTCCGTGACCGCGGCATCGGCACTGGCCAGCAAGTCGGCGGCATGGTCGCGCGCCATCATTACATCGGCCCAGCGCAGGGCCAACAAGACCGCCTCGGTCTGGCGGATGCGGTCGGACAGATCGCGGTAGCGCTGGGCCTGCCGGGCCTGCCGACGCAAGCCCTGCGCCTGCGTGTCCAGCGTGACCAGCACATCTTCCAGCCGGGCCAGGTTCTGCTCCGCCGCTTTCAGGCGCAGTTCCGCCTCGTGCCGGCGCGAATGAAGCCCGGCGATTCCGGCCGCATCTTCCAGAATCGCGCGCCGGTCCGATGGCTTAGCGTTGATCAGCGCGCCGACGCGCCCCTGGCTGACCATGGAGGGCGAATGCGCCCCCGTCGCCAGATCGGCGAACAGCAGCTGCACATCGCGTGCCCGGGTTTCCTTGCCGTTGATGCGATAGGTGGAGCCCTGCCCGCGATCGATCCGCCGGGTGATTTCCAGCTCCCCCGCATCGTTGAACTGGGCTGGGGCGCGCCGGGCGCTATTGTCGATTTGCAGGCCGACTTCGGCATTGCTGCGCGCGGGGCGGTTGACCGTCCCGCCGAAGATGACATCCTCCATCTCCCCGCCGCGCATCTGCCGGGCCGAGGTTTCGCCCATCACCCAGCGCAGCGCTTCGACCAGATTGGACTTGCCGCAGCCATTCGGGCCGACAATGCCGGTCAGCCCTTCGCCGATGGCAAGCTCGCTTGCCTCGACGAAGGATTTGAAGCCGACCAGCCGCAGGCGGGTGAAGTGCATGATGCGGGTGGGGGATGAGGGATGGCGGGCGGCAGTGCGGGCCGGGCCTTAGTTGCCGGCGGCCTTCAGCAGCTCCTCCATCCCGGCGGCGCTGGTATCAACCGCCCGGCGGCCATTGACATAGATGCTGGGCGTGCCGCTGATCCGCAGCTGCTCGCTGCCTTCGATGCGGGTTTGCAGGATCGCTTCCTCGATGCTCTTGTTGGCGACGCAGGCGTCGATCTGCTCCTGCCCCATACCGCCCAGGCGGGCCAGGCGGGAAATCGCCGCCGCCGGATCGGGAGAGGTCGCCCACTGTTCCTGGCCCTTATACAGAACGTCCAGGAAGGCGAAATACCGGTCCGCCGGCATGCACTGGGCGATCACCGCCGCACGCAGCGCCACGCCATCCAGCGGGAAATCCCGATAGACCAGCTTGGCCTTGCCGCTGTCGATCCAGTCGGTTTTCAGTTTGGGCAGGACCGAACTGTGGAACGTGGCGCAATGCGGGCAGGTCAGCGACGCGTATTCGACAATGGTGATCGGCGCTTCGCGGTTGCCCAGCACCCGGTCGGTCGGTTTCACCTGCAGGGCGGCGGGGGCAACCGTACCACTGGCCGCTGCTGCCGGCGCGGCGGAACTGCCTGCCGCTGCCGAGCCCGACGCCTGTGTGCCCGACCGCTGGCCGGCCACCTGATACACGACAATGCCGATAACCCCGACGGCAACGGCAATGGCAAGCGCGACGATATGACGAAAATTCATGGGGTGTGCCTTCTCGAAACCAGTTCTTGGCCCGGTTTTCCACCGGGGGGAATGCCAAACCGGCTGCACAATAGGGCGTCCCGCCGCTTTCGTACAGCCGCGCAATCAGTCAGGTGGTCCCACCCCACTGCCTTGCATCCCTGCCCTGCGCCCGCAATGTGGCAAAACCGTGGCAGGTGGCGGGAACCAATCAATTTTCTGTTATGGGTTAGGGACAGCGTCGGCCGCAAAGGTTTGACCGCGATATAGAATGCGCAGGATGACGACACTCTTGTCCTGGAAAAGGTAAGCGATCATCGCCCTGCGCCGATAACCGATGCAGCGCAATTGGGGGCGGATGTCAGCCCTGAGCCGCCCACGTTCCGGAAACTGCGAGAGTGATTGGCAATAGGCCACCAGATCGGTCGTAAATCGTAACGCGATATCCAGCCCGGCTGCGGCAGCGATATAGGCATGGATTGCCTCAATATCGCCCACGGCTGCGGCGTGAAAGACGACCGTCGCACGCACCATGCGCTATGCGAGGCTACCTGTCGCGCACTGCCGCCAGCCGTGCGATCACCTGCTCCGGGTTGAGAGTTTGCGACGGATCGGCCCGGTAGGCATCGTATGTATTGGCGACCGTGGTCTTCAACCAGTCTTCTACAGTGCGGTCCCACGCATCATCCACACCGCCGGCGCCGTCAGAGGGTGATAAGGCAGGGGATAACCGATCCGGGGACGACAGAGAGAGGGCGCGCCCGAGACGAGTGTTGGTCGGCATTGCCAGTCTCCTGTTCAGCACCATTGAAAATAGCTTACGCCCCTTACAGACAGGCGCGCAAGCCTTCGCGGTAGGTCGGATAGGCCAGCGTGACGCCCAGCGCCTGCTTGATCCGGTCGTTTCGCACGCGCTTGTTCTCGCTGTAAAATTCCTGCGCCATCGGGCTCAGGCGTTCGGGATTGAAGGGTTCTTCCGGCGGGGCGGGGATGCCCAGCAATTCGGCGGCATAGGCGACCACATCCTGGGGTGGGGCGGGTTCGTCATCGGCCAGATTGAAGATCCGCTCGGCGCAGGGGCGCATCATGGCGGCGGCCAGCACGGTTGCGATATCGGCCACGTGGATGCGGTTGAACACCTGCCCCGGCTTGACCAGCCGTTTGGCCGAACCGTTCCGCAGCGCATCGATCTGGCTGCGGCCCGGGCCATAGATGCCCGACAGGCGAAACACCTGCACCCGCCCGGGCAAATCCAGCCAGGCTTGTTCCGCAGCCGCGCGGCGATGGCTGCGCGGGGTGGCGGGGGCGATGGGGGTCGTCTCGGTGACCCAGCCGCCGCCATGGTCGCCATAGACCCCGGTGGTCGACAGATAGCCGATCCAGGCCCCGGCGGCGGCCAGACGCTCCAGCTCTGCCCGGTGGGTGGCCAGAACCGGGTCGCCCTCCTCCCCCGGCGCGATGGATACCAGAACATGGGTCACCCCCTCGAACGCGGCGGGGGGCAGCGGCGTCTGCCGGGAAAATTGCCACAGTTCCAGCGCCGGATGACTGCTGGCCGATGGGGTGCGGCTGGTGCCGCGCACCCGCCAGCCTTCCGCCTGACGGCCTGGCGACATCAACAGATCGCCCAGCGCGCTGGCGCTGAAGCCATAGCCGAAGGCCAGCAGGGTGGGGGGAGTCATCGGGGTTTGCGTCGCGCTCATACTCGCCAGTATATAGGGATGCTCATGCGAATCAGAGATCGGTTTTTCCTGCCCCTGTCGGCGCTTCTTGCGGTGGGTCTAATCCAGACTTACGCCGAGGCCCAGACCAAGGGGCCACGCATCATCGACCATGCCGCCCAATATTCCGCCTGCATGAAACTGGTGCAGAGCGACCCGTTGACCGCGCTGGAAACCGGCCGCAACTGGCAAAGCCTGGGGGGGCAGGAACCGGCGCGCCATTGCATCGCCCTGGCCCTGACCAAGACCGGCCAGCCCCAGCAAGGGGCGGAGGCGCTGGAGGCGCTGGCATCGGATGCCCAGACCAAATTCCCCGATCTGGTGCCGGATATGCTGGCCCAGGCCGGGCAGGTCTGGTTCCAGCTGGGCCGGTACGACCGGGCAGTGGCGGCGCAGACCGCCGCGCTGGCCCGGCGCAAGGCGGACCCGGATCTGCTGATCGACCGCGCGCTGTCGCTGGCCGCCGCCCAGAATTACTGGGAATCGATCGACGATCTGAACGCCGCGCTGGACGTACAGCCGCGCCGCGCCGATGCGCTGGTCTATCGCGCCACGGCCTATCGCTATGTCGATAGCCTTGATCTGGCGGAAACCGATCTGGCGCGCGCCCTGCAGCTGGATCCGCGCCATGCCCCGGCCCTGCTGGAACGCGGCATTCTGCGGCGTCTGAAGGGGCAGGATGCTGCCGCGCGGGAGGATTGGCTCGCCGTTCTGCGTCTTGCGCCCGAAGGCCCGGCGGCCGACATGGCGCGCGCCAATCTGGAAAAAATGGATGTGAAGCCGAATTGAGCAGGCGCTATGCTGCGCCGCACATAGTTCTAGCGGCAGTCCAGAGGGGGATCGTGATGCTGAAGGGGAAAACCGCGCTTGTCACCGGATCGACCAGCGGGATCGGCTTGGCCATCGCCAAGGCGTTGGCGGATCAGGGGGCCGATATCGTTCTGAACGGCCTGGGCGATCCGGCGGCGATTGAAGCGGCGCGGGCGGACATCGCCGCGCGGGGCGTGGCCTGCCGTTATCATGGGGCCAATCTGATGGACCCAGCGGCAATCGAAGCCATGTTCGCAGAAATCGGCGCCGTCGACATCCTGGTCAACAATGCCGGCATCCAGCATGTCGCCCCGGTCCACGAATTCCCGCGTGAGAAATGGGATGCGGTGATCGCCCTCAACCTGTCCGCCGTATTCCACTGCACCAAGTTCGCCCTGCCGGCCATGCTGGCGCGCGGTTGGGGGCGGGTGATCAATATCGCTTCCGCCCATGGGCTGACCGCCTCGCCCTTCAAGTCGGCCTATATCGCCGCCAAGCACGGGGTGGTCGGGTTCA
>CAYRWZ010000101.1:6446-8320 GCA_964428065.1 uncultured Comamonadaceae bacterium
TAGCAAGACGGTGGCGCTGGAAACGGCGGAAAAAGGCATCACTTGCAATGCCATCTGCCCCGGCTATGTCCATACCCCCATCGTCGAAGGGCAGATTGCCGATCAGATGAAGGTGCATGGCAAATCGCGCGATGAGGTGATCCGCGATGTCATGCTGTCGCGCCAGCCGACCAAGAAATTCGTCACGGTGGAGGAAGTGGCTGCCGCCACCGTCTTCCTGTGCAGCGATGGTGCCGCATCGATCACCGGGACGGCGCTGTCCATCGATGGCGGCTGGACCGCGCTTTAACAGCCGAAACGGCGGATCAGGTCGGCATCGGCCTTTTCCGCCGCCCGTATCCAGTTGAATTCTGTCCGGATGCGGGCAGAGGCGGCGAGGCCGCGCCGCCGCGCGTCTTCCCGATCCTCGAACACCTCCCGCAGCAGGCGGCGCAGATGCGATACCGACGGGGCCGCCCACAGCCCGTAATCGAAACTGCCATCGCCGATTCCATCGCCAACCGGCGCGAAGCCGTGCGACAGGCGATAGCAGTCCGGCCCCAGAAAATCGCTGGGGGCGCTGTAATCGGTGGCGATGGTGGGCAGACCGCAGGCCATCGCCTCGATGATCGGCAGGCCCCAGCCCTCGGCCCGGGTGGGCAGGCAGAACAGGTCGCAGGCGGTATAGAGCCCGGCGAACACCTCCGGCCGGGCGACCGGCGGCACCACCAGCAGCCGGCCCGGCCGCCGCAGCCCCGCCGCCACCAGCTCCCGGCGCAGGTCGACGCTTCTGAACGGATTGTCGCAAGCAAGCACCAGCCACGCCTCGTCCCGCTCGCCGAAGGCCCGCTCGAAGGCCCGGATCAGCACGTCCAGGCCCTTGCGCCGCTCCCATTTGCCCACGGCCAGCACCTTGAACCCGGGCTTCGCGGCCAGGAAAGGGGCGGGCGGCACGGCGGGGTGGAACAGGGCCGGATCGACACCTTCGGGCACCACCTTCACGCGATCGGCCGGAATGCCGTTGTCGACCAGGATGTCGCGGCCCCAGGCGGAGGGGATCCACACCTGGTCGGCTGCCAGCAGCGGCGGCAGCCAATTGTCTGGCAGCCGCGTGGATTCCCACACCGTGCAGGCGATCCGGGGGCCGGGCGGGGCGCCGGACAGCACGCCGCACAGCTCGCCCGGCAGCAGCGCGATGGAGGCCACCGGCCGGCCGGGCCAGGCAGCCACGATGGCCGCCCGGTCTGGTGCCACCGCCTGCTCCGGCAGCCAGGTCGCGACGACCGGACGCAGCCGGGCGAGCGCGCCGAACAATCCGCGCGTGTGGGTGTTGTAGCCGAAGCGGCCGGCGAACCAGCCCATGGCGTGAACCAGCATCGCCATCAGCCGGCGGCGGCGCGGATGCGGCGGTCGACCTGGCGGCGGGCCTCGCCGGCCAGCGGCAGAAGATCGGCGTTGGCGGGGTCGGCAAGCGCCCGCTCGACGAAGCGAAGGCTGTCCTCGCGCCAGCTCTCCAGCCCACGCTCGCGGGTCAGGTTGCTGGCGTGCTGGTGCTTGGCGGCCAGCAGGCCGGGGGTGCGGGCAAAGGGGCCAAGGCCGGCCAGCGCAAGATAGAGCCGGCGGTCATGGGTGATGCGCAGGCTGTCGTCGAAGCCGCCGGCGGCCTGGAAGGCGGTACGGCGCACCATCACCATCGACAGGGTGGGCAGCGGGTTGCGCTCCAGCAGGAACAGGCGGCGCAGGGCATCGGCATCCTCCGGCAGGTCGCGGCCCAGCGTCTGGCGCCGCCGGCCGTCGCTGACCACCAGGTCGGCATGGGCCAGCACCGCCGCCGGCCGCGCCGCCAGGGTGGCGGCCTGGCGGGCGAGATAGTCGGGATGCCATTCGTCGTCCTG
>CAYRWZ010000102.1:0-8281 GCA_964428065.1 uncultured Comamonadaceae bacterium
GACGGTAAGGGTGAAAGGGTGCGGTAAGAGCGCACCGCGGGACCGGCAACGGAACCGGCACGGTAAACCCCACCGGGAGCAAGACCGAATAGGGAGGACCGGCAGCGCCTTCGGGCGGCTGCACATGCGTTTCCGCATTGTCTTCCGGGTTGGTCGCGCGAGGTGCCCCGGCAACGGGCATCCCAGAGGAATGGTCATCGTGGGAGGACATGGGAAACCGTGCCAACCCAGACAGAACCCGGCTTACAGGCCGTCTGGCCTCTTTTTCCGTCAAACCAGAACGAAAACAGTACAGGAAACTGTTTTTATTGATATTTCCGCCCGTTAACCGGGTTTCCGGATAATTCAAGTGAAGTGTTAACGCTTTTGCTTATGAAGACCGTGCAAACCCGCGTGAAATCTTGCTTTTTGCCTAACCAATACTATTAACACCCATTGACGCCCATGAAATCCCATGGTATCCCAGATCATCCCATGGCATCCCAGCACAGCCCATCTGTGCCCAATGCCGATGAGATGGACGGTAAGACGAACGGGTAGGACACCGGGACCAAGGAGCAGGGCAACGCCGATGGCAGCCCGCAGACTGGCCCGATCTTGGAAGGAGCTGTGAGACACGGAATGGCCTTGTTCCTGTCCACATATGTCAACAAGCTCGACAAGAAGGGCCGGGTATCGGTTCCGGCCCAGTTCCGTGCTGCCGTGCAGGATCAGCCTTTCCCTGGCATCGTCGCCTATCGCTCCCTGCAGGGGCCGTTCATCGAGGCCAGCGGGATCGACCGCCTGACCAAATTCGCCGAAGAACTGGAAACCCTGGACGAAGGGTCGGAACGCTATGCCCTGGTCACCGCGATCCTGGCCGATGCCCGCCAGCTAAGCTGGGACGAGAACGGCCGGATCGTGCTGCCGGCCGATCTGGCGGCCTATGCCGGGCTGGGGGAAGATGCGGCCTTTGTCGGGCAGGGCAAGTTTTTCCTGATCCGCGATCCGGCCAGCCAGCGCGACGTGGTGGAATCGGTCTTTGCCGCGCGGGCGCAGGCGAAGGCCGCCAAGGCAGGGGGCGCATGATGGCGACCCCGATGGCGCCGATCCAGCAGGCCCAGCCGCCCCTTCACATTCCGGTGATGCGGGATGAGGTGGTTGACGGCCTGGCACCGCAGGCGGGCGGGGTTTACGTCGATGGCACCTTCGGCCTGGGCGGTTATTCCGATGCCATTCTGGCCGCCGCCGATTGCCGGGTGATCGGGATCGACCGCGATCCGGATGCCATCCGCCGCGCCCAGCCGATGATCGACCGCCATCGGGGCCGTCTGACCGTCCTGCAGGGCTGCTTCGGCGAGATGGAGCATCTGGTCCGCGCCACCGGGATCGACAGCGTCGCCGGGGTGACGCTGGATCTGGGCGTCAGTTCCCCCCAGTTGGACGAGGCGGAGCGCGGGTTCAGCTTCCGCTTCGACGGCCCGCTGGACATGCGCATGAGCCAGTCCGGTCCCAGCGCCGCCGATGTGGTCAATACGGCGGACGAAGAAACCCTGGCCGACATTTTCTACACTTTGGGCGAGGAACGTCATTCCCGCCGGGTAGCGCGGACAATCTGCCTGGCGCGACAGGAACAGCCGATCACCCGCACCCTGCAACTGGCGGACCTGGTGCGCCGGGCGGTGCCGCGGTCGCGCGACGGGATCGACCCTGCCACCCGCAGCTTCCAGGGCCTGCGCCTTTATGTGAATGACGAGTTGGGCGAACTGGGCCGTGGCCTGGCCGGGGCCGAACGGTTGCTGGCGCCGGGCGGGCGGCTGGCGGTCGTCTCCTTCCATTCGCTGGAAGACCGCCGGGTCAAGGCGTTCCTGAAAACCCGTTCGGGCGGCGACGGCGGTGGCTCGCGCCACCTGCCCATGGCCGCGCCGCAGCGCCAGCCGAGCTTCCGCCTGGTCAGCCGCAAGGCCATTCTGCCGGGCGAGGCCGAGTGCGCACGCAATCCGCGCGCCCGCTCCGCCAAGCTGCGGGTGGCGGAACGAACCGACGCGCCGGCTTTCCCCACCCCGGCCTTCCCCACCCCCGCCATTTCTGAAGGAGACCGCTAATGTGGCGCTTCTTCATGGTGTGGCTGCTGGTGTCGGGCGGGGTCGGCTATGCCGTCTATACCCTGAAATACGAAGTGCAGCGCCTGGAACGCCGCCTGAACGAGGTCAACCGGCAGATCCTGTCGGATGAGGAGGCGATGCACGTTCTTAAGGCGGAATGGAGCTTCCTGAACCGGCCTGACCGGGTTGACGATGCGGCGCGGCGCATTCTGGCGCTGGAGCCCCTGAAACCGCAGCAATTCGGCACCGTCGCGGGCCTGCCGATGCGCGGTGATGCCGGCCAACAGACCGCGCCGGGCCTGGCCCCGCAGCCCCTTCCGGGTGGCGGCGGGCTGCCCGGCGCCCAGGCCACCACTCCCCAGGTCACCACTCCTGGGCTGCCGAATGGCGGGTCTGTTGGCGGCATCCAAAATTTGCCCGTTCTGCCCCAGCCGAATGACCTGATCGAGGAAGGCCCCGCCCGCATCCTGGACGAGGACGAGGATGCGCCGCCCCTGCCGCAGGTGCAGGGCCCCAATTCGGTCGCACCGGGCTTGACCGGGCAGCCCCTGCACATGGTGCGCAACGGGGCCGGGTTGGCCGTGCCGCCTGCCCAAAAGCCTGCCCAGAAGCCCGCCCCGCCTCAGAATGTACAGACTCAGGGGGTGAGGGCGCCATGACCGCACCGCACCTGACCTCCGGCATGCAGTCCGGCACCACCGGGTCCCTGCTGCGCAGCGTCTATCGCGCGATCTTCACCAGCGGGCGCGACCCGGTGGAAATGAGCCATTCGCGGCTGATCGTCGGCGCCGCGCTGTTCGCGCTGGCCTTCGGCGCGGTCGGCGTGCGGCTGATCGATGTTGCCGTCCTGCAGAATAACGAGCCGAAACAGGTGCGCGCGGTCAAACCGGCCGAAGTCAACCGGGCGGAAATCGTCGATCGCAATGGCATTCTGCTGGCCACGTCGATCGGGGCGGCGTCGGTCTATGCCGATCCGCGCAAGATCCCGAATATCGACGAGGCCGCCAGCAAGCTGGCCGAAGTGTTGCCCGGGGTGGATGCCGCCCAGCTGAAGCAGCGCATGTCTGGCGACCGCAGCTTCGTCTATATCAAGCGCGATGTGACGCCGCGCCAGCAATATGATGTCAACCGCCTGGGCATCCCCGGCATCGGGTTCGAGCGGGAGGACAAGCGCCTCTATCCCCATGGTCGGCTGCTCAGCCATATCATCGGGTTTTCCGATATCGACAATAACGGCCTGGCCGGGGTGGAAAAGGGCCTGAACGACCGTCTGCGGTCGGGCGGCGACCCGGTGGCCCTGTCGGTCGATCTGCGCATCCAGCATGTGGTGCATCAGGAACTGTCGAACGCGATCACCCATTTCAACGCCATCGGCGGCGCCGGGCTGATCATGGATGTCTATACCGGGGAATTGCTGGCCCTGGTCTCGCTGCCCGATTTCGATCCGGCCAAGCCGGGCGAATCGCCGGACGATGCGCGCTTCAACCGCGCAACCCTGGGCATCTACGAAATGGGGTCCACCTTCAAAATCTTCAACACCGCCATGGGGTTGGAGACCGGGGTGACCAGCATGACCGGCGGCTATGACGCCAGCGCGCCGATCCAGATTTCCCGCTTCCGCATCAAGGACGATCACCCGAAGAACCGCTGGCTCAGCACGCCGGAAATCTTCATGTATTCGTCCAATATCGGGTCGGCCAAGATGGCGATGGCGGTCGGCGCGGCGGGCCAGCGGGCGTTCATGGACCGGCTGGGACTGCTGACCGCCCCGCGCTTCGAAATTCCCGAAGTCGGCCACCCCCAGGTGCCGATGCCGTGGCGGCCGATCAACGTGATGACGGTTGCCTTCGGCCATGGCATTTCCGTATCGGCGGTCCAGCTGGTGCGCGCCACCGCCGCCGTGGTCAATGGCGGCGTGCTGGTGCAGCCGACCGTGGTCAAGAAATATGACGGCGAAACCATCGCCGGCACCCGGGTGATGAGCCCGCAGACATCGGAAAACATGCGCCGGCTGATGCGGCTGGTCGTGACCAACGGCACCGCGAAGCGCGCCGACGTGCCTGGTTATGTCGTCGGCGGCAAGACCGGCACGGCGGAAAAGATCGGCCCGCGCGGCGGCTATCTGAAGAATGCCAACGTCACCTCATTCGTGTCGGCCTTCCCGCTGCACAATCCGCGTTATGTCGTCATGGTGATGCTGGACGAGCCCAAGGGCCTGAAAGAAACCTATGGGTTTGCCACGGCGGGCTGGAATTCGGCCCCGACCACCGGGAAGATCATCGCCCGTATCGGCCCGATCCTGGGCATCGAGCCGACCGACGAAACCCGTCCGGAAATCGCCCAGGCGCTTGCCGTCAACATTGCTGGTGGAGGTCCGCGTGCCCCATCTCAGTAACCTGCTGCTTCGGCAGCTGGAGGCCGACCCGCGAGTCAGCGGTATTACAGCCGACAGCCGCGCGGTGCGCCCCGGCTTTATCTTTGCCGCCATCCCCGGCACCAAGCTGGACGGGCGCAGCTTCATCGCCGATGCCATTCAGGCGGGCGCCGTAGCCATTCTGGTGCCGGCCGGCACAGTGGTGGCCGAACCGGGCCAGGCCATGATTATTGAATGCGCCGATCCGCGCCGTGATCTCGCCCTGGCCGCCGCCCGCTTCTATGACGCGCAGCCTAGCACCGCCGTGGCGGTGACCGGCACCAACGGTAAAACCTCCACCGCCTGGTTCGCCCGCGCGATCTGGCAGCAGATGGGCACGCCCGCCGCCTATATGGGAACGCTGGGCCTGTATGCCCCGGACCGCCCGGTACGCCCCAGCCTGACCACGCCCGACCCGGTCGCCCTGCATGCCGAACTGGCCCAATTGGCGAAGGACGGCGTTCGCGCCCTCGCGATCGAAGCGTCCAGCCACGGCCTCGACCAGCACCGGCTGGACGGGCTGACGCTTCAGGCCGCCGCCTTCACCAATCTGACGCGCGACCATCTGGATTATCACGGCACGATGGAGGCCTATTTCGCGGCCAAGGCTGCGCTGTTCACCCGCGTGCTGCCGGAAGGCGCGGCGGCGGTGATCCACGCCCATGCGGCGGGGGAGCGCAACTGGACCGAAGAGCTGACCACCCTGTGCCTGAAGCGGCGCCAGCGCGTCATCACCTATGGCACGCCGGATGCCGATATCGGGCTGCTGGCCCGCCGCCCGGTCGGCGCGGCGCAGCTTCTGTCGCTGTCGGTGTTCGGCGCCAAATGCGAAGTGGTGCTGCCGCTGGCCGGATCGTTCCAGGCGGAAAATGCGCTGGCCGCCGCCGGCCTGCTGATCGGCACGGGCATCGACCCGATGCGCGCGATCAACGCCCTGGCGAACCTGCCCGCCGTGCCGGGCCGCTTGCAGCGGGTCGGCAGCCTGAACACCGCGCCGGTCTATGTCGATTACGCCCATACGCCGGACGCGCTGGAAACCGTGCTCAACGCCATGCGCCCCCATGTGGCGCGGCGGCTGATCGTGGTGTTCGGCGCCGGTGGCGACCGCGACCCCGGCAAGCGCCCAGTGATGGGCGAGGTCTGCGCCCGTCTGGCCGAAGTGCCGATTGTTACCGACGATAATCCGCGTACCGAGGATCCGGCCAAGATCCGCGCCGCCGTGCTGGCCGGGATGGCCGGACGCGGGGTGGAAATCGGCGACCGGGCCGAAGCGATCCGCCAGGCGGTCGCGATGCTGCAAGAGGGCGATCTGCTGGTGATCGCCGGTAAGGGCCATGAATCGGGCCAGACCATCGGCACCGAAACCATCCCCTTCGACGATGCCGAGGTGGCGCGCGCCGCCCTGCGGGCAGAAGGCGGGGTGCCAGCATGACAAGCCGCACGACGCCCCGGACAATGACCGCACAGCCCGAGATCCTGTGGACCGCCGCCGAGGCCGCCGCCGCAACGGCGGGGACGCTGACGGGCCGAACCGGGTGGGCCGCGACCGGTGTGTCGATCGACAGCCGCACGGTCGCCCCGGGCGATCTGTTCATCGCCCTGGTGGGCGAGGTGCATGACGGTCACGACCATGTGCACGACGCGCTGGCCCTGGGCGCCGCCGCCGCGATCATCGCGCGCCAGCCGGGCGATTTGCCCCTACCCGCAGCCGGAACCGTGCCCACAGATGCGCCGTGCCTGGTGGTTGCCGATACGTTTGCGGCGCTGGTCGCCCTCGGCCGGGCCGCCCGCGCCCGCAGTGCCGCCCGCATCGTCGCCGTCACCGGCAGCGTCGGCAAAACCTCGACCAAGGAAGCCTTGCTGGCCCTGCTGGGCAATCAGGGCAAGACCCATGCCTCGCTCGGTAATCTCAATAACCAGTTCGGCGTGCCGCTCAGCCTGGCCCGGATGCCACGCGACTGCGCCTTTGCCGTGTTCGAGCTGGGCATGAACCATGCCGGGGAAATTGCGCCCCTGTCGCGGCAGGTGCAGCCCCATGCGGCGATCGTCACCACCGTCGCCCCGGCGCATCTGGAATTCTTCCCCTCTGTTGCCGCGATTGCCGATGAAAAAGCCGCAATTTTCGACGGCCTGCCCGCCGATGGGGTGGCGATTCTGCCGGCCGATAACGACCATTGCGCGCGCATGGCCGCCCATGCCCGCACCCTGGGGCTGACCCGGCTGGTGCAGTTCGGCAGCGCCGAGGGCGCGGACCCGCGCCTGATCGACTATCGCGGCACCGCCGACGGGGGCGAAGCAACCGTGCAGATCGACGGCCGCCGGCTGACCTATCGCATCGGCGCGCCGGGCCGTCATCAGGCGGTCAACAGCCTGGCGGTTCTGGCGGCGATCCGCGCCCTGGGCGGCGATGTTGCCCGCGCCGCCGCCGATTATGCCGGCATTGCCGCCGTGAAGGGGCGCGGCGCGCGGGAAACCCTGGCGGTGCCCGGCGGCACCATCACCCTGTTCTACGACAGCTATACCGCCCGCCCGGCGGCCATGCGCGCGGCGCTGGCGGTCCTCGGCACCGTTCCCAAGGATGCCGCCCATCGCCGGATCGCCGTTCTGGGCGATATGCGGGAACTGGGGCCGACCGCCCCCACCCTGCATGCAGACCTGGCGCAGCCGGTGCTGGATGCGGGGATCGATCTGGTCTTCTGCGTCGGCCCGCTGATGCGCGCGCTGTTCGATGCCCTGCCCGCCCCGATGCGCGGCGGACATGCCGACACGGCCGAAGCGCTGGCCCCCGTGGTCGTCGGCGCCCTGCGGGCGGGCGACACCGTGACGGTCAAAGGATCGCTCGGCACCCGCATGGCGGTGATCGTCACGGCCCTGCGCAACCAGTCAGAAGCCGTATCGCAACCCATGAAGGCCGAGGGGTCCGCCTGATGCTGTTCAACCTGCTTGCCCCCCTGGCCGACGAGTTCAGCCCGCTGAACCTGTTCCGCTATCTGACCTTCCGCACTGGCGGGGCGATCATCACCGCCTTGCTGGTCAGTTTCCTGGCCGGGCCGATGATGATTTCCTGGCTGCGGGTCAAGCAGGGCCAGGGCCAGCCGATCCGCGAGGATGGGCCGGAAGGCCATCTGCTGACCAAGAAGGGCACGCCCACCATGGGTGGGTTCCTGATCCTGCTGGCGCTGACCGTCTCCACCCTGCTGTGGGCCGATATCACCAGCGGCTATGTCTGGGCGGTGCTGCTGGTCACCATGGGGTTCGGCCTGCTGGGCTTCCTGGACGATTATCTGAAGGTCAGCAAGCGCAACCCCAAGGGCCTGTCGGGCAAGCTGAAGCTGGCTGGGCAGATCGTCATCAGCCTGATCGCCGTGCTGTGGATCACCTATCTGACGCGCGAGCCGCTGTCGATGAGCCTGTCGGTGCCGGTGTTCAAGGCGCTGCTGATCCAGCTGGGCTGGCTGTTTATCCCCTTCGCGGTATTCGTGATCGTCGGCAGTTCCAACGCAGTCAACCTGACCGACGGGCTGGACGGGCTGGCAATCGTTCCGGTGATGATCGCGGCCGCCTGCTTCGCGCTGATCGCCTATCTGGCCGGTAACGTGGTGTTCTCCAACTACCTACAGATCAACCATGTGCCGGGCGCGGGGGAAATCGCCGTGTTCTGCGGCGCCCTGTGCGGTTCGGCGCTGGGCTTCCTGTGGTTCAACGCCCCGCCTGCCCGCGTGTTCATGGGCGATACGGGGTCGCTGTCGCTGGGCGGCGCGCTGGGCACCATCAGCGTCATCAC
>CAYRWZ010000103.1:0-5627 GCA_964428065.1 uncultured Comamonadaceae bacterium
CATGCCCAGCAGACGCGCGCCCCGTTCGACAATGCCGGTCAGTTCCTCAACCGTATAGAATTGCAGCCGCAGCGGAATGCCAAACCGGTCGCGCAGCGGCGTGGTCAGCAGGCCCGACCGGGTGGTGGCCCCGACCAGCGTGAAGGGCGGCAGGTCGATCCGCACGGATCGCGCGGCTGGCCCTTCCCCGATGATCAGATCGAGCTGAAAATCCTCCATCGCCGGATACAGGATTTCCTCCACCGCCGGGTTCAGGCGGTGGATTTCGTCGATGAACAGCACGTCGCGCGGCTGCAGGTTGGTCAGCAGCGCCGCCAGGTCGCCCGCCTTGGCGATCACCGGGCCAGAGGTGGCGCGGAAGCCGACACCCAGTTCCCGCGCAACGATCTGCGCCAGGGTCGTCTTGCCCAGGCCGGGCGGGCCGAAGAACAGCACATGATCCATCGCCTCGGCCCGGCCGCGCGCGGCTTCGACAAAGACTTTCAGGTTTTCGCGCACCTGCTGCTGACCGACGAAATCCTCCAGCGTCGCCGGGCGCAGCGCTGCCTCACCCCCCTCGGCAATGCCGGGGTCGATCAGCCGCATCGGCATATCGTCGATGCCGGTCATCGCGTCACCTCCCGCGCCAGGCCCTTCAGACCCGCCCGGATCAGGTCATTCAGGCCCGCTGCCTCGCCCAGATCCTGAATCGCGCGGGCGACGGCGCCGAATGCCTCGCTCCGCCCATAGCCCAGATTGACCAGGGCCGACACGGCATCCTCAACCGGCGGGCGCAGGGCAGAGTCTGCCGCTTTTGCCTTGGCGCCCCCCTTTTTGTCGCCCGTCTTGCCCGGCGCATCGCTAGCGCCCGATCCGCTGGAGGAAGCCGCTGACAGGCGGGCCGCCGGGCCAAGGGTGATCGCCCCCACCTTGTCCTTCAATTCGGTGACCAGGCGGGTTGCCAGTTTCGGGCCGACGCCATCGGCGCGGCTGACTGCGGCCTTGTCGCCGGCGGCAATCGCCTGGGCCAGCGCGTCGGGCGGCAGCACCGACAGAATCGACAGGGCCACCCGCGCACCCACCCCCTGGACGGTTTGCAGCAGGCGGAACCACTCCTTCTCCTGCGCATCGGTGAAGCCATAGAGGGAGAGCGAGTCTTCCCGCAGCACGGTTTCGATTTCCAGCACCGCTGCTTCCCCCGGCTGCAAGCGATGCAGGGTGCGGGCGGAACAGGCGACCAGATAGCCGACCCCGCCGACATCGATAATGGCAGAGCCAGTGCCGGACCCGGTGGTCCCGGCCAGCAGCGTATCGACCCGCCCCCGCAGCCGCGCAATCATCGGCGTACCCTGTTTTGGGCAACTAAAGCTGACGATTCACCCCAGGCCAGGCGGGTTTGGGCGTGATGGGCATGGCAGATGGCAACTGCCAGCGCATCGGCGGCGTCGGCGCTGTCGATGGCAAGGCCGGGCAGCAGCCGCTTGACCACGAACAGCACCTGATCCTTGTCGGCGTGGCCTGCGCCAACCACCGATTTTTTCACCAGATTGGTCGGATACTCCGCCACCGGTAGGCCTGCCAGCGCCGGGGCCAGCAGGGCGGTTGCGCGCGCCTGCCCCAGTTTCAGGGTCGAGTCCGGGTTCTTGTTGACGAAGGTTTCCTCGACCGCAGCGGCAACCGGGCGATAGGTCTCCAGCACCCCTTGCAGGCCCTGCAACAGTTGAACCAGCCGGTCCGCCAGCGATGCCTTGGGGTTGGAGGTGACGGTGCCGCAGGCGATCCCGGTCAGCCGGTGTCCTGCCGCTTCGATCACGCCCCAACCGGTTCGCTGGAGTCCGGGGTCAAGCCCAATCAGGCGCATAGGGTCCGTGGCCTCATGCCGTCAGCTTGGCCAGGATATCGTCGGCGATTTCGTAATTCGCGATCACCGATTGGACATCGTCATTATCTTCCAGCGCGTCGATCAGCTTGAAGATCTTTTCGGCGGACTCTTCCGACACCGGCACCGTGTTCTGCGGCTGCCAGCCCAGCTTGGCCGCTTCCGGCGCGCCGAACTTGGCTTCCAGCGCATCGCGCACTGCCGACAGATCGTCCGGCGCGCAGGTGATGGTGTGGCCGTCCTCGTCGCTGTCCACATTGTCGGCCCCGGCTTCCAGCGCCGCCTCGAACATGGCGTCGGCCCCGGCGGCCGCTGCGGCATAGCGGATCATGCCGATGCGGTCGAACATGAAGCTGACCGAGCCGCTTTCCCCCAGCGATCCCCCGGCCTTGGTGAAGGCGGCGCGGATTTCGCTGGCGGTGCGGTTGCGATTGTCGGTCATCGCCTCGATGATCACGGCAACCCCGCCCGGCGCATAGCCTTCATAGCGGATTTCTTCGTAATTGGTGTCGTCCCCGCCGCCGGAGCCGCGCTTGACCGCCCGTTCGATCGTATCGCGCGGCATATTGGCTTGGCGCGCCGCTGCAATCGCTGCACGCAGGCGCGGGTTGGTGGCCGGATCGGGCGATCCGGTCTTGGCCGCCACGGTCAATTCGCGGATCAGCTTGGTAAAGATCTTGCCCCGCTTGGCATCCTGCGCGCCCTTGCGGTGCATGATGTTCTTGAATTGGGAATGACCAGCCATCGAATGCCCCAACGATCCTACACCGAGACAATCCTGCTCCGAGACAATCCTGAACGGTGTTTCGGCACAGTTTGCGTGTATTACGAATGTACCCTACCACATCTGGCAGGATAAAGCCTATCCCCCCCATGGGATTGTTTTTCCCACGGCGGGGGCGGCCTTTCGTATGACTGAAGGGCGGGGCCTGTCCAGTGCAGATTTTCGCCGTCAATCGGCAGGGTGCAGCCGCCCGCCGCGCCGGATGGGGCGAACCGCCATCGCCTTGCCGGTGGCATCGTCGGTTTCCACCAGCACGGCGCAGACCGTCGCCTCGCCCTCAGCCGGGGCCATGCGTTCCCCAGGGGTTTTGCGCAGGAAGCGGTGCAGGCTCAATTCCTTCTTCATGCCGATGACGCTGTCGTAATCGCCGCACATGCCGGCATCGGTCTGATAGGCGGTGCCGCCGGGCAGGATCTGCGCGTCGGCGGTGGGAATGTGCGAATGGCTGCCGACCACCAGCGACACCCGGCCGTCCAGATACTGCGCCATCGCCATTTTTTCCGAAGTCGCCTCGGCATGGATATCAACCAGAATCCCGCCCACGGTGCCGCTGCTCGCCCCGCCCAGGCGGTGACGGGCCAGTTCGGCCTCCACCGTGCGGAACGGATCGTCCAGCGGGTCCATGAACAGGCGGCCCATCACGTTGATCACCAGCAGCTTGCGCTGACCCTTGGTATAGACCTGCGCGCCGCGCCCCGGCGTGCCGGGGGGATAGTTGATCGGGCGCAGCAGGCGCGGTTCGGCATCGATCTGCGTCAGCAGCGGTTTCTGGTCCCAGGAATGGTTGCCCAGGGTGATGCAATCGACCCCGGCGGCGAACAGATCGCGCGCAATCTCCAGCGTGATCCCGAAGCCGCCCGCCGCGTTTTCCCCATTGGCGACAATGAAATCGGGCGCATGGCGCGCAACCAGATCGGGCAGATGGCGGATCACACCGTCCCGGCCACTGCGGCCCATAATGTCGCCGAAGAACAGGATACGCATTGGGGCAGGCTACCTTTCGAACCAGACGATACCCACCTCGGTCATGCAGCCGTCCAGCGGCTGATCGTGATCCTCGGCAGGCAAGAGATGGGGCAAACGCTGACAGTCAAAGGCGAGGCCGATTGCCAGGGGGGGGTGACCGCGCCGCCGCGCGGCCAGGGTGCGGTCATAGAAGCCGCCGCCCTGGCCCAGCCGCCCGCCTGTATCGTCGAAGCCCAGCAGCGGCACCAGAATGATATCGGGGTCCAGACGTGGGGCGCTGTCCGGCGGCACGCGGCCATGGGCGCTGTCGATCAGCGCGGCCTCGTTCAGATCATCCCCCGTCACATCATTCCCCGTTTCGGGCCAGGCGCGGAAGATCAGGGGGGCATCGGGGGCCGTTACCACGGGCAGGGCGATCCGCCAGCCGGCGGCCCGAGCCCGGCGCAGGGCCGGGCGGGGATCAAGTTCGCTGCCGACCGGGTGATAACCGGCCAGGATTCCCGGCGGGGTTCCCGGCTTGCGGTGCCGGTCTAGCAGGGTGGTGAGATGATTGGCAACGGCCTCCGCCGCGCGGGCGCGGTCGCCAGCCGACAGGGCCTTGCGCCGGGCGCGCAGGCTGCGGCGCAGATCGGCCTTGGGGTCCGGTGCGGAATCGGCAGGGGAAGGGGACATGGGGCAGGGGTATCCGTGCAGCCGCCTTGGCCGTTGGCTAAATTATCCTCCTAGAGCCCGCATCAGCAGGTGGGCGCCGTTTGACGAGACCACGGTCCCGCCAGGGACAGCTCCCCATAGGAAGATCATCGGCCCCGGGGATAGATTGCCTGACGCACCAGGCAGCCGCTTCCCAAGACTTAGGCTGGTTGCAGCCGCCCTGCAAGCCCCTCGATCCGCGCGGCCAGCGATTCCAGCGCGTCGGCCGCCCGTTCATCCAGGCCAAGACCGGCCTGCTGCGCCTGTTTCACCTCGTCCAGCTCGTCCGCGATCAGCAGGGCGGCGACCAGCAACAGCTGCGCTTCCCCGACCTGGCCGAAGCTGCGGGCCAGCGCCGCCACCCGGTCATCCAGCTGCCCGGCGATCATGCGCAGCCGGTCTTCTTCCCCCGGCCCGCAGGACACCGGATAGGTGCGGCCGTTGACGGTGATATCGATTTGCGGCATGGCGCCCCTCAGCTTGTCAGCAGGCCGCGCAGGCGGCCGATGGTCTGTTCCAGCCGTTCGGCAGCCCGCCGATTGGCCTGCACCAGGGCGTCATTTTCCTGTTCCGCCGCGCGCAGGGCGGCAGACAGGCGGGACAATTCCTCGGCATCCATCTCCGGGCGCGCCTGGAGGGAGGAGTCGAGCGAGGTTTCCAGTTGGGCGATTGCGGCTTCCAGCCTGGAAATCGCCCGGCCATAGCGTGAAGAGTCCATCATCATGAGCACCATCTTTAGCGAAGGGGACCCTTTCCGACAATGCTGTTGACGTGTGGGCCCGGTACGGCCATGTTCCGCGCCACGCACATACCGGATCAAACGGTACCGCACAACCAGGCGCCACAGTCCGCCCCGTCCCTGGGACCAGTCTAGCGCCTGACCCCGTAGGCTGCAAAGGACCCGCCGCGATGAATACCCCGGTCGCCTCTTCCGCGCTTCCCACTTCGCCGCTTGCTGCTGATCGCGTGCGCGCCATGGCCAATGCCGTGCGCGCCCTGTCGATGGATGCGGTGGAACAGGCCAAATCCGGCCATCCCGGCATGCCGATGGGCATGGCCGATGTGGCGACCGTGCTGTTCAGCCGGCATCTGAAATTCGATCCGCGCCACCCGACCTGGCCCGACCGCGACCGCTTCGTCCTGTCGGCCGGGCACGGGTCGATGCTGCTCTATTCGATCCTGCACCTGACCGGGTACGAGGATATGACGCTGGAGGAGATCAAGAATTTCCGCCAGTGGCACGCCCGCACCGCCGGGCACCCGGAATTCGGCCATGCGGCGGGGGTTGAAACCACCACCGGCCCGCTGGGGCAGGGCATCGCCACCGCC
>CAYRWZ010000103.1:5685-8238 GCA_964428065.1 uncultured Comamonadaceae bacterium
CTGGTCGATCACCACACCTATGTCATCGCGGGCGATGGCTGCCTGATGGAAGGCATCAGCCAGGAAGCGATTTCGCTGGCCGGGCATCTCGCCCTCAATCGCCTGATCGTGCTGTGGGACGATAACCGCATCTCGATCGACGGGCCGACCAGCCTTGCCACTTCTGAAGATCAGCTCAAGCGGTTCGAGGCGTCGGGCTGGGTCACCCGCAGTGTCGATGGCCATGACGCAGCCGATATCGATGCGGCGCTGGCCTGGGCGCGCCAGCAGGACAAGCCGGTGCTGCTCGCCTGCCGCACCACCATTGCCTATGGCGCGCCGAAAAAGGCGGGCACTTCGGCCTCCCACGGCTCGCCCCTGGGGGCGGAGGAAATTGCAGGCGCCCGCGCAGCGCTCGGCTGGTCCCATGCGCCCTTCGTGGTGCCGGACGATATCCGCGCCGACTGGACTGCCGCCGGTGCCCGTTCCGCGGCCGCCTTTGCCGCCTGGTCGAAGCGCCTCGACGCCTCGGCCAACCGGGGCGAGTTCGAACGCCTGATGGCGGGCGACCTGCCCGAAGGGTTCGCCGCCGCCGTGCAGGCGATCAAGGCCAAGTTCGCCGCCGATGCGCCGAAAATCGCCACCCGTCAGGCGTCCCAGCAGGTGCTGGAGGCAATTCTGCCCGCCATGCCGGAACTGATCGGCGGGTCGGCGGACCTGACCGGGTCGAACCTGACCAAGGGCAAGGAGATCAAGCCGGTCGGCCCGGGCAGCTTCGATGGCCGCTATATCTATTACGGTGTGCGCGAACATGGCATGGCCGCCGCGATGAACGGCCTGGCCCTGCATGGCGGCATTGTGCCGTTCGGCGGCACCTTCCTGGTGTTCACCGATTACTGCCGCCCGTCGATGCGCCTGTCGGCCCTGATGAATCAAAAGGTTGTCTATGTGATGACCCACGATTCGATCGGCCTGGGCGAAGATGGGCCGACCCACCAGCCGGTCGAACATCTGGCCGCCTTGCGCGCTATTCCGAACCTGAAAGTGTTCCGCCCGGCCGATGCGATTGAAACCGCCGAAGCCTGGGCGCTGGCCGTCAGCCTGGAAGGCCCGTCGGTCCTGGCCTTGAGCCGCCAAGGTCTGCCCGCCCTGCGCACCGATGCCGGTGCGGATAACAAGTCAGCCCGCGGCGCCTATGTGCTGAAGGAAGCCGAGGGTGGCGCCCGCGATGTCACCCTGCTGGCGACCGGGTCGGAAGTGTCGATTGCGGTGGCCGCGCGCGATCTGCTGGCCGCCCAGGGCATCCGGGCGGCGATTGTCTCCATGCCATGTTGGGAGTTGTTCGACGCCCAGGACGAAGGCTATCGTGCCGCAGTGCTGGGGACGGCCCCGCGGGTGGCGGTGGAAGCGGCGATTTCCTTCGGCTGGGAACGCTATATCTCTGGCCCGCAGGCCTTTGTCGGCATGACCGGGTTCGGCGCCTCTGCCCCGGCCGAGGTGCTCTACGCCCAGTTCGGCATCACCGCCGAGGCGGTGGCCGCGACCGCGCGCAAGGTTCTGGGCCGCTAAGTTCTTTTTTCGCTAAACCTCACATTCGGGGGAAACAATGGCTGTTCGCGTTGCAATCAATGGCTTTGGCCGTATCGGCCGTCTGGTGTTCCGCGCCCTGTGCGAATCGGGTCGCAAGGACATCACCGTGGTCGGCATCAACGATCTGGGGCCGGTTGCGGCCAATGCCCATCTGCTGAAGCATGACAGCGTGCATGGTGCTTTCCCGTTCGACGTCAAGACCGGCGACGATTTCATGGAAGTCGCCGGCATGAAGATCAAGGTCACTGCCGAACGCGATCCGGCCAAGCTGCCGTGGAAAGAGCTGGGTGTCGATATCGCCCTGGAATGCACCGGCATTTTCACCAAGCGCGAAACCGCAGCCAAGCATCTGGAAGCCGGGGCCAAGCGGGTTCTGGTCTCTGCCCCCGCCGATGGGGTTGACTTGACCGTGGTCTATGGCGTCAACCACGCCAAGCTGACCAAGGATCATGTCGTCGTCTCCAACGCCTCCTGCACCACCAACTGCTTGGCGCCGGTCGCCTATGTGCTGCACGAGCTGCTGGGGATCGAGCAGGGCTATATGACCACGATCCACGCCTATACCGGCGATCAGAACACCGTCGATACTCTGCACAAGGATCTGCGCCGCGCCCGCGCCGCCGCCCTGTCGATGATCCCGACCTCCACCGGCGCTGCCCGCGCGGTCGGCCTGGTGCTGCCGGAACTGAAGGGCAAGCTCGACGGGTCCTCGATCCGCGTGCCGACCCCGAACGTGTCGATGATCGACTTCAAGTTCAACGCCAAGCGCCCGACCACGGTGGAGGAAGTCAACGCTGCCATCGTCAAGGCGGCCGACGGCAAGCTGAAGGGCGTGCTGGCCTATACCGACGAGGAGCTGGTTTCGACCGACTTCAACCACAATCCGTCCAGCTCTACCTTCGATCTGACCCAGACCCAGGTGATCGAAGGCCAGTTCGTCCGCGTCGTCTCCTGGTACGATAACGAATGGGGCTTCTCCACCCG